>JAAYKG010000149.1 GCA_012522555.1 Armatimonadota bacterium | reverse complement strand
CTTAAGCCCAATATGCCGCCTTTAGGGAGGTGTTGGCGAGCGCGGGCTTGTCTGTGCTGGATTCCGGCTCGTTTGTGCTCGGGCCTAATGCGGCTGAATTGGAAAAGGAAGTAGCCGAACTGTGCGGCTCGAAGTATGGGGTTGCGGTAAACTCTGGGACAGATGCGCTTGTGATCGGTTTGGCGGCGGCGGGCGTGGGGCCGGGGGACGAGGTTATCACTACGCCGTTCACTTTCGTGGCAACCACCGAGGCGATTATGATGCTCGGCGCTAAACCCGTCTATGTCGATATCGATCCATCGAATTATAATCTCGACCCGGCGCACATTGAAGACAGTATTACCGACAAAACTAAGGCTCTGCTCCCGGTTCACCTCTACGGTCAATGCGCGGATGCGACCGTGCTGGCTGAGATTGCTGACCGGCACGGATTGAAAATCGTATACGACGGCGCCCAGGCTATCGGATCGGAACATCGCGGGCTTGGGATAGGCGCGTATGGGGACGTATCAACGCTCAGTTTCTATCCCACCAAAAACCTCGGTGGTTGCGGGGATGGCGGGATGGCGCTCACCAACAGCGAGGATATATATAAGCTGGCCCGCTCGTTACGATTCCACGGTCAGGGCGACATCGGCCGCGACTCCACCTACGCCTACGAGCACGTCGGCTATTGTTCCAGGCTGGATGAATTTCAGGCGGCTGTGCTGCGAGTGAAGCTGAGACATGTTCGCGAGTGGAATAAGAGGCGAAATTGGATAGCGGAGCGCTATATCGATGGCTTGAAAGGGCTGCCACTCCAGTTGCCTGTATCAAAACCAGAAAATTATCATATTTATCATCAGTTCACGGTTCGATTGGAGCAAAGGGATCAACTTGCGGCCAAGCTTTCGGCACGCGGCATTGGTTCGAAGGTATTTTATCCCAGCCCGCTGCATCTTGAATATGCTTACACGTCGTTGGGCTATAAGCGCGGTGATTTCCCAGAGGCTGAAAAAGCGGCCGCGCAGGTTCTGAGTCTGCCGATGTTCCCGGAACTTACTGACGAGGAAGTTCAGGTGGTGATTGCCGCGGTGAGGGACTCGGTGAAGGAACTGAGCTAACTAGGTGATCCGTATGGAACATAGAGTATGCGTCTGCTATAGATTGCTTTGTAGAAGAGGTGTTCGATGAAGGCAATGATTTTGGCCGCCGGTGTTGGTTCCCGGCTTGATCCGTTGACTCGAAATGTCCCCAAACCGATGGTGCCGGTGGTGAACAAGCCTGTAATGGAGCACATAGTCGAGGCGCTTGCTCGAAACGGGATTAAGGATATAATGGTCAACCTCCACTACCTCGGCGACCAGATTCAGGATTATTTCGGAAATGGAAAAAAGTGGGGTGTAAAAATCCAATATTCCCGCGAAGATCAGCTTTGGGGGGATGCCGGGAGCGTCAAGCGATGCCAGCAGTTTTTTGATGAGGATACTTTTCTGGTGGTGGGTGGGGACGACCTCGCGGATATGGACTTCAAGCGTCTGGTGCGGTTCCACGAAGATAAAAAGGCGCTCGCTACTATCAGCTTGTCATTAGTAGACGACCCTTCCGAATATGGAATTGCGCTTCTGAACGATCGCGGCAGAATCACCCGATTCCTGGAAAAGCCGAAAGGTGAGGTGATCTTCAGCAACTCCGCGAACACCGGCGTGTATGTATTCCATCGGGATGTGTTGGATCTGATCCCAAAGGGGACTCCATACGGCTTTGGTCACAATCTCTTCCCGATGCTGCTCGAACAGCGCGCTCGCTTCTTTGGCTATCTCACCTCCAGCTACTGGAAGGATGTCGGCAGCCTCAAGCAATACCAGGAGGCCCACTACGACGCGCTCAACGGCCGATGTGATTTCAACATCCCTGTGCCGGAGACCCGTAAGTATGTGTAGATGGGTGATAATGTCGAGATCGATCCCAGCGCTGAGATCGGCTATCCGGTGGTGATCGGCAATAACTGCAAGATCGAAAAGGGCGCAAAACTGCTTGAATACAGTGTTTTGGCGGATAATTGTGTGTTGGAGATGGGGTCGGTGGTCAAAAAGAGCATCTTGTGGGAGGGTGCCTGCGTGATGCGAAACACGATTATCGAGCGCTGTGTGGTCGGTGAGCAGTGCAGTGTAAAATCCAGTGCAGCGGTTTTCGACGGGGTTATAGTAGACCCAGTGCGCCGCAACGAATCTTAGCGGGGCGGTTTTAGTTTCGCCCTCACCCTAACCCTCTCCCCCAGGAGAGGGAATACGTGTGCTAACCCTCGTCCCCAGGAGAGGGGACGCGTGCGCCTACTTCCCTATGCAAAACTCGCTGAATATCCGATCCAGCAGATCGTCGGAGGCGGTTTCTCCTGTGATCAAGCCCAGCGAATCGTAGGCTGCGGTGAGATCGATGCTGATCAGGTCTATCGGTTCGGTGGCATCAAGCCCTTCGAGTGCGTGTCTAAGGCTTTCGCTTGCCGATTTCAGCGCCTCTTTGTGACGGGCGCTGCTCACAAGCGAGCTTTCCTCACCCGAAACCCCAGCCCGCCGAGCTATCGCAGCCTCCAACTCCTCTATCCCGTCCCCATATTTCGCCGAAACTCGAATTGCTTCATACGGCAGCGTTTGCGCCAACGCCTCGAGTTCTGAGACTGATACCATATCAGATTTATTGAGCGCGCAAATAAACGGTTTTTCGGCGAGCATATCGAACAGTCGGCGGTCATCGTCGTGGAGAGATTTCTGAGAGGCATCTACGACAAACACTATAACATCCGCATCATCTATAGACTTGTGAGTGAGAGCAACCCCTATTTTCTCGACGGGATCGTCGGTTTGTCGCAGCCCCGCCGTGTCGATGGCGACAATCGGAATGCCGTGAATCTCCAGGCTCTCTTCAATAAGATCTCTGGTAGTGCCGGGGATGGGGGTGACTATGGCGCGTGCGTGACGCAGCAGTGCGTTAAGCAGGCTCGATTTGCCGACGTTGACCCGACCGACGATGGCCACTCGTAAGCCCTCGCGATAGATTCGGCCTTTTTCGAAAGTTTTGAGCAAAACCAGCAAATTCTCATACGCGCGGGTTATTCGCTCTTTCAGCTCCGCCGTATCCGGCTCCGGGACATTGTCAGGGAAATCTATCGCGGCCTCAATCGCTGCGATTACGCCGAGCCCCTGATCTCGAAGCGTCCTGATCTTTTCGCTGAGCGCGCCGTCGAGCTGCCGTAGGGCAACTTTACGAGCGGCATCGGTGCGGGATCGGATCAAATCGTTGACCGCCTCTGCCTGGGCCAAATCTAATTTACCGTTCAGAAACGCCCGTTGGGTGAACTCGCCAGGCTCGGCCAGCCTTGCGCCAGCGTCGAGCACAGCCTGCAGCGCCGCCTTCATCGTAGCCATCCCGCCGTGACACGAAAACTCGGCCACATCTTCGCCTGTATAGCTGCGAGGTGATCGAAACACCGTCAGCACAACTCTATCAATCTCTTCGGCTATGTCACGGCGAATCAGCGCGCCGTATGTCGCGGTATGAGATGGCAATCCGGCCGGGTCAGCAGAAAATACACGAGCGGCGGTCGTGAGTGCATCCGGGCCGCTGATCCTGATGATTCCGATCCCCGCGGACCCAATGGGGGTAGCTATTGCGGCTATGGTGTCTATGGCGTTCACCGTGGAGTGAAAAACAGCCGCCGATCAATTCAAACCGACGGCCGTCAGGTAGATTACTTCTTCGGCGATATGATTACTCGCCTCCGGCTGCCCTCGCCCTCGCTGTAGGTATACACATCCGGATCATCAGCCAGCGCCAGGTGTATGATCCTGCGATCCCTCGGCGACTGCGGCTCCAGCTCGGCTTCCTGCCCCTGAGCTTTGACCGCAGCGGCATACTCGTGGGCCTTGCTCTCCAGGGTTTTGCGGTGTCGATCTCGATATCCCCCTGCATCGAGATTAATTCGCCATCGTGTGTCTCCCCATCGGTTGGCTGCAATGCTGAGTAAATACTGCAGCGCGTCCAAAGTCTGCCCCTGTTTGCCGATCAGAACCGCGACATCTCCGCCTTCTATATCGACATTTACCTCGTTATCCTCAACCGATTTAATGACCGGCTTGGCAGGCAGGTTCATCGCAGCCAGGATTTCTGCGAGGATGCCAAGCAGCTTATCCTCAAATTCGTCATCCCCGACCTCCGCTTTTTGAGCGCCGGGAGAAACCGCAGCCACGTATCCTTCGCGCAGCCAGGCCCGTATTACAGTCGGGGTTTGTCCGAGGCCCAAGAATCCCTTCGCGCCTTCCTCGACAACCTCATACTCTATGGCGTCAACTCCGACTCCAAGTTCTCTTGCGGCAATTTGAATGGCTTCCTCGAGCGTCCTGCCGCCGATTTCTATTGTTTTTTCCATTTTCCCCTCGCTATACAAGCGGCCCCTCTTCCGAGCAAGGCCGCGATCGTTCTTATCTGCGCCTTCTTCTTCGCGGGCGAGGCGGCGCCGCGCTGGGTTTCTCCGGCTGCGCTGGTGGTTGAGTCGGGCCAGTGGCCGGCAGTGGTTCGTTGTGCGTATGCAGGATCATATACTGCTGTGCTGTCTGAAGAATGTTAAATACCAGCCAGTAGAGAAGGAACGCCGACGGAAAGCCTGCGAAGATAAACGCGAACATAATCGGCATTACTATCGCCATCATCTTCTGCTGCTCAGCCTGAGTCGGATCCACATTTGACAGTTTAGTGGATATAAACATGCTGATCACATACAACACAACCAATATCAGATCAGGCTCCGACAAATTGCCCGCGGTCACCCAGACAGTTCCACCCGCACTCATTGGCACGGTGAAGTCATACATATGCTTGAGCGAGCTGCCGATCCAAAGAAAAGTGCCGTTTGCGAATTGGAACTCATACGTGCGGATCATATAATACAGCAGCATCAGAATCGGCATTTGCACCAGCAGCGGCAGGCAGCTTGCAAAAGGATTGATATTGTGCTGCTTATACAGATCCATCGTTTTTTGGCCGATGGTTTGCTGGTCGCCTTTGTGTTTTTCTTGAATCTCCTTGACCAGCGGAGATATTTTTTGCATCTCCTTCATCGCCTTGAATTGCGCTTTGGTGAGCGGAGTGATCGCCAGCTTGACGATGATGGTAACGATGATAATCGCGAACCAATAGCTGAACCCCGACTTCTTTCCGGTCAAATTGACCAAAAAGTCCATCACTTTGTAGAGGTTCAGCACCCCAAGAAGTTTAGACTGCGAGTTCTCTACATCGAGCTTTCCTGCAACCTCGACTTTTTTGTCGCGGGCCTTTGCGACCAAGCCCTGCACATACTCGACTTCGTTAGGCATATATCCACGACTGCTCAGTTCCGCTTTTGTCTTGTCGAACCGATTCAGCAGAGTGTTGAACTCCGTATAGGCTTGCCGAAGATTTCTGGTTTTGCCGGGGGCTGTTTCATAGGTGACGCCAAGCTCGAAGAGAGCCGTCGCGCCTTGTGGTTTGTCTTAATAAGCGCTGTTTGCCACATCCGTGAGCTTTTTAATGGCGCTTTTGTAGTCATCGTCTCGTGTGGTGCTGCTCTTTGCGTCTTCGGCTTTTGCGATCAGCTCCTGAGCCTGTTTAATATTGCGGTCGGGGTCCTCGACCTTGGCCGGGGCAGAGCATCCGGCCGCCAGAGCGATTATCAACATAGCCGTGATTAACGCAACAAAAACTTTAGTCAGTTTCATAGTGGAAATTGCTACAGGCTGCTAGGGGACGGGGTCGTCTCCACCGTCGGCCCACGGGTGGCAGCGAGCTATCCTGCATATACCCATCCAAGCTCCCCGAATGCAGCCATATTTTTCAATAGCTTGTGCCGTATATTCGGAGCAAGTTGGGCAGTATCGACAAGTGCGCACCCAAAAGCGACGAGATGCCTGCTGATAGACACTCCTTATAAGGAATATGATTGCGCGGGATGGCAATTTACAGATTGTGCGCATCCAATACGCCCGATCTAGACAAAGCGGCTTCCAGCGCCGCAGTGATATCCAAAAATGTCGCTGTGCCGGCCTTCACCCGTGCGACCACCACAATATGATTGCCGGGTTTAATCCGCACCAAAAATGAGCGAACCGCCTCGGCCAGCAGTCTTCGTACGCGGTTTCTGGTGACAGAGCCGCCGAGTTTTTTGCTCACCGAAAAGCCTATCTTAGTGTTCGGACTGTTATCCGCAAGCACGTACACAACGACGAGGCCTGTTGCATAAGACCTCCCCTTGGAATAGACTCGTCCAAAATCCGATCTTCTTTTTAATCTTAGTCGTGAGGGCAACATAACCTGCGCCCAAAGTATACCCTAAAATAAGCGGATGTCCGGGAGGTTTTCGCCCCCGGACGCCATATAAATCAAGCGCTGAGTTCCCATCGGCCCTTAGCGCGCCTGGACTTCAGGACCCTGCGCCCACCTTTGGTCGACATCCGCGCCATAAAGCCGTGCTCACGCTGTCGCACGCGCTTTTTCGGTTGATATGTGCGTTTCATAGACCAGCATTACCCCCTAGTGAAAAGCCATTATATCACGCAGTGGCACAACTTACAAGATCACCCGCGGCCGCCGGATTTACACCTCCTCAGGCATTCGGGGTTCGACAGTCTCAGGCATGCTTGCCTGCAATCGATTGGGCAAAGATACTGTGATTGTCTGCGATTCGACTAGTCGGCTTTCGGAGTCATATACTTGCACCATCCCGCTTGCGTGGTTTCTGATATAATCTCGAAGGCGGGCCGGCTCCAACGCCTCAGCCTCTTTTCCGAAACCCATTATCCAGTTTGCGATTTCCTCGATTCCAGAGACAGTAGCCTCAAAAATCACTCCGCCGTCGGGTTGAGGATGCACAACCTGTGTGTGATGCCGTATGGCTTCTGAGACCATCTCCGCAACTTGAGGGCTGAATTTCACCCTTACAGTGGTTGGCTCTCCTCCGGCCCACGCCTCCCAACTATATTTGAAGTAATCACTCACCGAGAAATCGTCCGGCATAATAAATGGCGTTTGGGTGCAAACAGCCCCTTTGAACCGAATCAGCTTGAACTGCGCCACTTTGCGATGCTCATGGCTATATGCCAGCAAATACCAACTGTGGCGTCGGAACACCATCGCATAGGGGTTGATGACGTATTCTTTTGTAGTATTGCTTTTTTGCGAACGATAGATGATCTTGAGCTGCAATCTCCGGCCGATGGCGTTTTCGACCGTTCTCGGGATACCGGGATCGATAAGGCCTTGAGTAACTGTAAATCTGATATCGTAACAACCGGCAAGCTCTTTGGATATATCAAGCGCACGCCCAGACGAGCTGTCCCTGATTTTATTCCAGGCGGATTCCATCGACGCGTGCAAAGGGGATAGTTCGCTGCCGGAAATGGAGCGTAGAGCAGTTCGCAAAGCGAGCAATTCCTCCGCAGTAAGCCTGCGATCAAGCGAGTCGGGCTGCTCGCTCAGATAATATCCTCCCTTGTCGCAATATACCGCTGCGCCTATATCCCCGCATAGCTCACTAAGCCAGCGGTATATGGTTCGCTGCGACCGACCCAGACTCGACGATAGCTCGTCGACAGCAACGCCTGGCCTGGCCCGGATCAGTTCTATCATCTCTAAAAGTAATGCTGTCTTGCTCATATGATCTCGCTATTACCAGTCCGCATGTCAGCATTCGCCGAACACAACGCAGATACCTTCTGTAACAGGGAGGATAATATTGCGGTTCGGGCGAACTTTTGACGTGATAAACAGGCGCGAGAGACGTGCAGTGGAGGAGATTGATATATGTATAAAATAGCAATCATCGGCGGCGATGGAACCGGCCCGGAGGTCGTGAAAGAAGGACTGAAGGTGCTGGAGGCTGCCAGCAAAAAGGTGGGATTCTCTTACGAAACCGCAGACTACGATTTCGGCGGAGAGAGGTATCTTAGAACCGGGGAGATTTTGCCGGATTCAGCGGTCGATGAGATGAAAAAATTCGACGCGATCTACCTCGGCGCGATCGGCCATCCGGATGTGAAACCGGGAATCCTGGAAAAAGGAATCCTTCTGACTCTGCGCTTCGCGCTCGACCAATACGTCAATTTGCGCCCGGTCAAGCTCTATCCGGGTGTCGAAACCCCTCTGAAGGACAAAGGTCCGGCAGATATCGACTACGTCGTAGTCCGCGAGAACACCGAAGGGCTGTATGCGGGCGCAGGGGGAGTGCTCAAAAAAGGAACCCTGGATGAAGTCGCGGTTCAGGAGTCGATCAACACTCGCAAAGGTGTGGAGAGATGCATACGCTACGCTTTTGAGCTGTGCCGAAAGAGAAATCGCGCCAAGAAACTGACTTTGTGCGGCAAAACCAACGTTCTGACCTTTGCGTTCGACCTTTGGGAGAGGACCTTCTATGAAGTCGCCAAAGAATACCCGGACGTCACCCCGGATTATGCACACGTCGACGCCACGACGATGTGGATGGTCAAGAACCCGGAATGGTTCGACTGTATCGTCACGGACAATATGTTTGGGGATATCATCACCGACCTCGGGGCAATGACCCAAGGCGGGATGGGAATCGCTGCCGGCGGGAACATAAACCCCGACGGGGTCTCGATGTTCGAGCCTATCGGCGGTTCGGCTCCGAAGTATACGGGGATGAACGTGATCAATCCGTTGGCGGCTATCGGTTCGCTGCAGATGATGCTTGATGTTTTGGGGGAAACCAAGGCTGCGGATCTGGTGGACAAAGCGATCGCCCACGTGACGGGAACGAAGCTCAAGAGTATGAGTGCTGGCAAAATGGGCTATTCCACCACCGAGGTTGGGGATATGGTCGCTCAGTTCGTCGCTGACGCTTAAATATCACAACTATACAATTGGCTATGTACGATTTTCGGGCGCGGTTCCAGTCGCGCCCGAGCTGTTTTGAGTGGGCGTGGCAATGACAAGGTTCAGCCTGGACCGGGGTATGGTATGATTACTATGCTGAAGCATATCGTCTGATCCATATTGATCCAGGTAAGAATCTAATGTTTCAAGACAAAAAAGTAGTCGTTGTGATGCCGGCGTATAATGCGGCACAGACTCTACGCAAAACCTATGACGAGGTAATGGCGCAGGGTCTGGTGGATCTGGTGATCGTGGTGGACGATGCCAGCCGCGACGAGACATTTGCGCTGGCCGCCACACTGCCTAACACCGTTGCCTATCGCCACGATAAAAATATGGGCTATGGCGCGAATCAAAAAACCTGCTACAGGCTGGCGCTGGAGCATGGGGCTGATATCGTCGTGATGGTGCATCCGGATTATCAATATACCCCGCTTTTGCTGCCCGCGATGGTGAGTATGGTCGGGCATGGTTTGTATCCTTGTGTCATAGCTTCGCGAATCCTCGGCGGCCGCGCGATATGTGAAGGTATGCCTGTTTGGAAATATATCTCTAACAGATTCCTGACTGCGGCGGAGAATGTGATGCTCGGGGCGAAGTTGTCGGAGTATCATACGGGATATCGAGCCTTTTCCAGGGGTATACTTGAAAAACTGCCCCTCGAGTCCAACTCCGACGATTTTGTGTTCGACAATCAGATGCTGGCGCAGATAGTGTGGTTTGGATTCACGATTGGAGAGGTGAGCTGCCCTGCGAAATATTTTGAAGAGGCGTCGTCGATCAACTTCCGCCGCAGTGTGAAATATGGGTTCGGATGCCTCTCTACGGGTATGAAGTTCAGGCTCGCGGCGATGGGGCTTTTACGCTGTAAATTGTTTCCTCAGCGAAAGGGGGAGCAAACGTGATAAAGACCCGCCTGTTCAGCAAGGACAAGGTAGCGGAAGATGTGGGGCTGGATGACTGGCGTTCGCTCGTCGAAACGGAGGGCGGGCTGTTGTGGGTGGATGCGCGGTCGATGAACAATCAAGAGATCGAGCTGCTGCGCAGCGCCTTTGGCCTGCACGACATCGCGATCGAATCGGTGACCGAGGAATACCGACGGCCGCATCTGTATCAGTTTTCCGATCATTTTTATGTGAACTTAACGATGATCTCCCCCGCCCGCAATGAATCCGGGTTTGAGGCATCGGAGATCCATCTTTTTGTCGGGGCGGAGTTTATTATTACCGCCACGAAGAAACAGCCCTGCGCACCTATCGACAATGTTATTGAGGATTACAAAAACGCCCCGGAGCTTTCTTCCAGAGGGGTGCTGTATGCTGTATATCTGCTTGCTGAAGATTTGATGGAAGCGTATTATCCTGTGGTCGACAAACTCGACGACGATGCGGACAAACTGCAGGATTTGCTGCTCGACCATGCGGATAATCGTTCGTTGAAGCGCAATTTTGATCTAAAAGACAGGGCGTTTGAGCTGCGCAAGATGCTCAGCCCGCAGCGGGATATTCTGAACGAGATGGCGCGCCGTGAGTTTCCATTTATCAAAGAAGAGAATCGGCTCTATTTCCAGGATGTCTATAATCGCATAATAAGGCTGTTCGACATTTTGGATACCGTCCGCGAGATCCTCAGCAGCAACCTCGACATCTATCTTTCCACCATTTCCAACCGGCTCAACGAAGTGATGAAGGTGTTGACGGTATTCGCGACGATTTTAATGACCCTTTCTTTTATAACCGGGTTTTACGGAATGAACTTCAGCAGCCTCCCGTGGCTGCATTCACAAAACGGGTTTCGGAACATGCTCATCTTTATGGGTGTCATAACAGCCGGCATGCTGCTGTGGTTCAAGCGAAGGAGGT
>JAAYKG010000148.1 GCA_012522555.1 Armatimonadota bacterium | reverse complement strand
GCATAGCCGATTATACGGGACTCGCCCACCGGTCACCGTGGCTCGCCGCTGTGCTGGCTTTATCGTTGATCTCGCTGCTTGGCATGCCACTAACGGCTGGGTTCTTCGCCAAATTCTACATCTTTTTAGCCGCCGCCAAAGCCGGGTTGTGGTGGTTATTTGTCGTAGGCGTGGTCAACTCCGGCGTTTCGGCGTTCTACTACCTGAGAGTCGTAATCGCGCTGTATTCACGATCCGAACGCCAAGACCTTGCCACCCCCGGACGCGCAATCGGCCCGGCGGTATCTTTGGTTGTTTGTTCAATCGTGATTGTTCTTCTTGGCATATATCCATCTGTGCTAGTGCGCCTTGCCGAATATGCGGCAGTCTGCATTCAGTAACAGCGGTTTGGGCTAAACCAAACACTGAATGGATGCGTTAATACTTTGGTGCGCTCATATCGTGAAGCCGGTTGTACATAAAGCTCATCAGGAGGGGTTGCTGTGAGTGTTGGATTAGGATGGCTAGGGATCGGAGTTGGCGCCATTGGGTGCGCCTGGCTTTTCTTGTTAGGTTGCAGGGGCAAATCGGATAACCCCCCAGATGCCGAGCGGCAATCCGATTGGCTTTATGCTGCTGTGGCGCTCGCAATCGCGTTGATCTTCTGGGCGATAGGAATGCGTATCGAGCCGCCCGGGCTGAACCTCGCCTGGGGTTGGCTGATCGGGGGGGTGGCGGGCGCGATTGCGATTATAATCTCGAACAGGCTCAATTGGGCGATTCAAAATGCGCCGATCAGAATCAAAAGGCTGGCGTCTTTATCCATCCTTTTCTACGGGCTTTTGGCGACTTCATTGGTATATATCTTGTTTCCGCACGAACCTGTCAATGCTCTAATCGGGTTTGCCATCGGCGCAATAATGGCTGCAATACTACAAGGCGGATTGCTTTCCAGCACAAATGCCGCAGTCCGTGTCGAGGATTGGGCGATTTTTTCCATAACCCTGGCTGCTGCGATTGTTTTCTCCGTCATGCACTTTGAAGATGCTCAGTATAAGAATTGGTGGTCGATTCCCATACTGCTCGCAACAAGCGTCCTTTTGGCCAGCTACGTTTCAATCGAGCTTACGACCAACTCTTCCCTGCGAGACAAACCCGGCCGGTCGTATCCTATCGGCGTTCTGATCTCGGCGATAATCGTCGCCGGGCTGACTGCGCTTTACTCGTGGAAGATTGTGGGCACGATGCAATTGCTCGGAGTGGTGGCGGTTGGGCTGGTTATAGGAGCGGCGATTGGCTGGCTTGCAGCTTCGATACAGACCCCTGAGTCAAGAACTCAGGCTTCGGCGTTATGTGTCGTTTTGCTGGTGGCGCTGCCTACGGCATCATTCAAGCTGTGGGGCGGCCTTGGAGTAGCGTTAGGGCTGCTGGCAGCCTGGACTGTTCTTGTTCCGGTTTTATGCGAGCAAGGAAGCGAACAAGCTCTCGGCCTGGTCAGGCATCTGCTCCGGCTCGCATTATGTTTGGGCTTGGCGATGCTACTATACAGGCTGTTTACGGTTCAGTATGCAGGAGAGCTTCGACGCATCGGGCTGCAAACGCACTATACGTTTATAGGTGCACTGCTCGGCATTGTTCTCCCGTTTGTCATCGTAGATTGGGCCACGACGCTGCGCGGCCCTGCCTCCACTATATTCAGATTGCTTTTTACCGGAATTGTGGCTGCCGCCGCGCCGTTGGCCGTCTTTTTCCTCTGGCAGACTACTGCGGTCTTGGGGTTTGTTTTCGGGCTTACAGCGGCGTTGGCTTTCACGATGCTGTCTCGAAGGTCTGAAAGAGACGACATATTCCCGATAGGTTTGCTCGCCATTGGCGCACAACTGGTTGCGATTCAGTTCATAGCACCGCTGATGGAAGCGGATATGGCTCGGCTGACGCGGGTATATGTTCTAGTCGGCTTGCTTATTGCAACAATCGCATGGATTTGCGCGACCACGCAGCTCAGCAAGCGCACTAGTCGAACGGAGGGATGACATGTCTACGAGCCGTCTGTTCGATCTAAGAATAGCTGCAATTGTGGGGCTTGTTTTATCTGTCGGTGTTTTCGCGTATGGAATCGGCCGGGAGCCTTCGGTTGGCGCAATTAAGGGTCAACTAACGGCATTGGAAAGCGGAGAGCCGCTCAAGGGGAGCCTCTATCTGAACTCTACCCATGAGATCAATGGCGAGTATGTCTATCATCAGGTAGACTCCAAAGCGGACGGGTCTTTTTTGCTGAGAAATATCGAGGCGGGAGAATATTCATTTTCAGCATACGGCTCCTGGCACTCCCTTCATGACGGCATCCTGATTGTGGATGAAGGTAAAACACTAACCTGGGACATCGAACTTGAACCATACGACCACAGTCTCACAATCGACGCCCACCAAAGGGTATTTGTCCCCGGCGAAAATTTACGTATTACGTGCAGTGGATTCGTGGACGAAGACAATTTTGATGTTGAACTATATAAAGTGGACTCGGCGGCGCTTTTGTCCAACCAGTCCGGCTCAATTCAACGCCTTCTGGGAATCAGCTCGTATTCGGAGGAAAGCCGGGGTTTATCGACCAACTCCGCTTCCAGCCCGTCGTTGAGTCTGTATTCGGCAAAAAAACTGGCTATCAAGCCCGAACCATCGGGCGGTTTCATACAGCGCGTCAAACTGCCACCCCCACCACCCGGACTTTATGTCGTTGTGGCAAAATCCGGAAAATTGCAGAGTATTGACTGGCTGATGATCACTTCCCTTGGAATGGTGACAAAAACCGCACCCGGCCAATCTCTGGTATATGTTGTCGATCTGAAGTCCGGAAAACCGATTCAATCCGCGCAAGTCAGCCAATATATCGGATCTCGCCAGATTGCCTCCGGCAAAACCGACAGCAGCGGCATGGCCAGCTTCGCCACACCGACTTATGATGAGGAGAATAGTAAAACTGTCAGTGTGGCCCGATACGGTGAATCGTTTGCATTTGCCTCGTCGTGGCTTTCCAGCATGCCCGACTCTGATAATCTGGTCTACGCCTACACCGACCGCCCCGTATATCGGCCCGGGCAAAATGTGTTCTACAAAGGTATTATTAGAGCCAGGAACAACGAAAACTACAAGACCCCCTCGGGGGAGAACATAACCGTTGAGGTATACGATTCCAACGACACCCTGATCCATCGCAGCGTTCAGAAGTCAGACAAATTCGGCGGATTTTCCGGGTCTTTGGACCTCACGACAGAAGCGCCCACCGGGACGTATTTCATACGCGCGGGAACGGGCGCCAGGGCGGGCGGAGAACCCGTTGCCCACTTCACCGTTGCATCATATCGCAAGCCCGAGTATAGCGTCAAAATCACGTTCGATAAGCGTCGCTATATACGCGGAGAAATGGTGACTGCGCGAGTCTCAGCGAACTACTACTTTGGAGCGCCAGTAGCCAATGCAAAAGTCAGTTACTACATTTCCCGCTCGCCATTTTGGTTGTTTGATGCGGAGCGTGAATATTCTGTAGACCCGGAACAGTATTGGCGGGGGGATGGTGTGCTTGCTGACAACGGCGAAATCCGAACAGACGCCAATGGCGAGGCGATAATCCGATTCCGCGCTAATTGGAAGGAACCTAAAGAACGTTATTATTGGAACAACGACCAGGAGTTTCAGGTGTCCGTAAACGTCGTCGACAAAGGCGATTCATGGGCATCCGGGGTGGGGCGCGTAGCGGTGACCAGGGGGGCGTTTGCGCTGTCCATCAACACGGATTCCGACGTAGTCAAGCCTCATTCCAAAGTTAAAATCACGGTGACAGCCCAAGATTATGATCGGCGTCCAATAAAAAATCAGTTTGTCGACGTCGCGTTGGCCAGGCAGACTTGGGATAAACAGTCGGGGATGGAAACAAAAACGCTGCAAAAGAGGCGGGTCAAGACTAATGCCAGAGGTGAGGCATCTCTACAACTACCCGTCGATGCCGCAGGTTCTTTGCTTATCTCAGCGACTACCAAAGACGCTCGACGTAACCGCGTATCTTCCGAAACATATTTATACTCCTGCTCTGATGACCTTGCAGGCTGCAATTTCTATTCCAGCGCCGATTTGAAAATAGTGACCGATAAGCGCAGCTATTCTCCGGGGGAGACCGCCAAAGCTTTGATTATGACCTCAAAGTCTGATTCGGACGTCTGGGTGACTCTGGAAGGCAGCCGTGTCCATGAATCCAGGCTCATCCATATCAAAGGGACATCGGCCCAGGTAGAATTCGCCGTCAAAGATGCCTATAAGCCGAATTTCTTCATCAGCGCGTGTTTTGTGCGGGATAAAAAGCTGATACGCACCGAACAATCCGTCAAGCTATCGCTCAAGTCCGAATCGCTGCGGGTTGCCATTAAGACCGACAAGCGCGAATATAAGCCGGGTGAAAAGGTATCATATAAGCTCAAAGTAACCGACTCAAAGGGGAAGCCTGCTGTTGCGGCGTTATCCCTTGGGGTGGTCGATGAAGCTATCTATGCCGTCGAGCCTGATCGGACCGTTCCTATTCTCGATTTCTTTTATGAGAAGAGATGGAACAAGGTAAGCACCTCGTTTTCGTTCCCTGAAATATATTTCGGCGATCCAGACAAGGGTGGTTCGGCGCGCGAGGATATGCCGGCGAAAATCAGAACACGAAAGCGATTTTTGGATACTGCCTATTGGAACCCGTATATTGTCACCAACCAAAACGGCGAAGCCGATGTGAACTTCAATCTTCCTGACAACTTGACTACGTGGAGAGCGACGGCGCGAGCAATCACAACGCAAACCCAGTGTGGGCAGGCGATTAACACAATGATCTGCAAACAGGATATGCTGGTGCGCCTGGAGATGCCGCGATTTCTGGTTGAAGGGGACAAAGCTTGCTTGATTGCGATGGTGCATAACTACACAGGCAAGGATCAACACGTAAGAGTAAAGCTTAAAGCCCCGGGCCTGAGAGTCAAAGATCGTCTCGAACGCATCGTATCGGTCTCCGATCACAAATCTGCGCGAATAGAGTGGACGGTGATAGCCGAAAAAGTCGGCTCATCGGTGATTCTGGTGGAAGCGGCAGGGTCCGGCGCAGGAGATGCAGTCGAGCTTGTTCTTCCGATAAGGCCGCGCTGCGAGCAGGTAACAACCGCGACACAGGGTGCAATCGGAGGAGGTGGAGAGCGACCGATCACAATCAGTATCAAACAGGGCGCTATTCCCGAATCGACCAGTTTGAGAGTAAATCTCGCCCCATCACTAGTTGCTGCGATGCTCGGTTCGCTCGATTATCTCGCTGGATATCCTTACGGCTGCACCGAGCAGACCGTGAGCAAATTCTTGCCGGATGTTGTTTTATACCGCTCGCTCAAGTCATTCGGAATAACCGATTCCAAACTTGCCGAAGAACTGCCGGGTATGGTACGTAAAGGGTTAGACAGGCTGTATAATATGCAACTCCCCGATGGAGGATGGGGATGGAGCGAATACGGCAAACCCGACCCGTGGATGACCGCATACGTGATCTACGCCCTGCTAAACGCCAGGGATGCCGGATTTGTCGTCAAACCCGAGGTTATCGACAGTGGCAATAAATGGTTGAAACAAGCCATTGGCTCCGGGAAGCTGCGAATATATCCCAAGGCGTTCGCTGCTTATGTGCTCGCTTTGTCCGGAGTCGATTCGTCTGCGACTATGAATCAGATCGCCGCTCGTCGACAGATCAATAACGAAGCCCTCGCGTCTCTGGCGCTGGGATTCTATCAGCTCGGATATTATGACAGGGCGCGAGAGATGCTGGATCGACTTTTTGAGCAGGCTATAGTCTCAGGCGATATCCATTGGAAGGGCGTATCTCGTTGGGATGGTGGAGATATCGAAGCAACTGCGCTTGCCTTGCAAGCTTTGTTGAAGATTAACCCCAGTGATGAGCGCGCGCACGATATCGTCCGCTGGCTGATGGATCAACGAACCGGTTACTACTGGATGTCCACTCGCGGTACTGCCATGTCGATTTACGCGCTTTCCGAGTTCGTTACAATGACAAAAGAACTGTCCCCTGATTTCGAAGCTGTCGTTTCGCTGAACGGCAGAGTGATCGACAAGGTGTGGTTCGGCCCAGATTCGATCGTCAACCCTCAAAAGGAGATTACAATCCCAGGCTCTCTGCTGAAAACCGGCCACAACAAACTGTTGCTAACCAAATCGGGACAAGGTGAGTTATACTACTCGACAAATTTGACCCAATGCGTAGCGAAAAAGTCTTTGGCGCCGTTGCGGGCGGCCGGGGTATCGATCGAGCGCAACTACTATAAATCAACCTCTGGTCAACTGAACACTTCGGCGGCCTGGCAGCCGGGGTCTCCGATTTCCGGATGCAAACCAGGAGATGTGATCACGGTTCGGTTGACTATTCGAGCGACAGAACCGATGAGTCACCTGCTCGTTGAGGACTTTATACCAGCGGGCTTTGAGATTATAGACCGAGGCGATATGTACTATGAGGAGTGGAGTTACTGGTGGGTCGGGCGAGATATTCGAGACGATAAAATATCGTTTTATCTTGACAACTTCGGCCGTGGTGCGCGCGTAATCACATATCCCATACGTGCAGGCTTCTCCGGCGTGTTTTGCGCTTTGCCGGCTCAGATATTCTCGATGTATGATCCGTCGATACGAGCGACTACCGGCGAGAGGCAGTTTGTAATCAGATGATGCGGCTGATAAATAATAATTGGAAAATGATTGGCAAGCCGGCGTTTATCGGCTTGGTGATTTCGATAAGCGTAATCGTCGGTCTGGCGGTGTGGGCTGCCCGGCCGACGGCCAAAGAGCATGTGCTGGCGAACTATAGCACAAGCCTTCGCGGCCGTTCACAGGCTCAGATTCACAATCTCAACCTCGCAATCAACCAAATCGATGGCTATATTCTCTATCCTGGCAAAACATTTTCATTTGTCGAGGTGGTTGGCCCGTGGACCGCTGATATGGGATATCAGAAAGCTCCGGTCAGCTACGACGGCGAGTTGATCCGAGATTGGGGTGGGGGAGTGTGTCAGGCCTCTTCGACGCTGTATAACGCCGCCCTGCTCGCCGGGCTTAAAATCGAAGAGCGTCACCGACACCACTGGCCCGCGAAATATGCACCGGTTGGCCGCGATGCCGCAGTCGCATATTCCAGTGTTGATCTCAAATTTACCAACACCACCCCCGCGCCGATCCGAATAGCGGGTGAGATTAAAGGGGACACAATATCGTTTTGCCTGCTATCTAAACACGAACCGACCTATCGTGTCTGGGTCGAATCGCAGGTGGTATCGATTATCAAACCCGGCGAGGTAATACTCTCCGGTTCGGCCGACCATGGACGATTGAAGCTGCTGAACAAGGGGCAGCCGGGGTTTCACGTGGTAACTTACCGGTGCTTTGAACATCCTGGCAAAACTCGCCGCGAAATAGTCTCTGACGATACCTATCCAGCGATGAACAAAGTGGTGCAGGTGGTGGAACGCTGATATGCAGCCTTAAACTTTCGTCTCCCGCCAGTTGCCGAACTTGAACCATGCCGCCATCAGCAATCCGCCCAGACAAGCGGTGATTGACATCGACCACCACGCGCCGGATGCGCCCATCTTCAAATGTATTGCCAGCAGCCATTCCAGCGGCAGCCGCACGAAGAGAAGGCTGAATGAGGTCAATATGAAGGGAACAAAGGTGTTGCCCGCTCCTTGCAGCGCTCCTCGCAACACCATATTGAGCGCTAAGAACGGCTCGGAAAAAGAGTTGATTCGCAAATAGGCGACGATTATCGGCACGAGTGCGACATCTGAGCTGAACGGCTTGGCAAGGTATTGCGGTATGATCAAAAACAACGATGCGATCAAGCCCATAATCGCCGCTGCCTGGCCCGCCGCCACCCACGCGCTCTTTATTGCCCGCTGGGGCTTTCCTGCTCCCAGATTCTGTCCAACCATCGGAGGGGCCGCCATACTATATGCGATCCCTGGCTGAAACGCCAGAGCCTCCAGGGCGAGCGCCACCGTATACGCGGCCTGCGCGGCAGTGGCCTGACCACTGGGCAGCATTCCCAGAATCCTGAGATAACCCGCCGAACCGAGTGTCATAACCAGGTTTTGAGCTGAAGCCGGCCAGCCTATGTTGAATATCCTCACCAACCACCGCAGATCGAGCCGCCAGTGGGACAGCGCCTCGCCCAGCTTGGACCTTCTGACGAACCATAAAGTCAGCGTCATTCCTACGACCCGGGAGACCCCCGTGGCGATAGCCGCCCCTCGAATCCCCATCGGTTGAATCAGCCCATCAATTCCGAAAATCAACAACCAATCCAGCAGCACGTTGACCACGATCACCGCGGCCACGGAATAAAGAGGCGATCTGACATCTCCCTGACTGCGCAGGATCGCGGTGGCTATCATGTTCACAAAAAGAGGAATTGAGGCCCAACTGATTATCGCCGTATATGAAGTTGCAAGCGCAACAACATCCCCTGCCGCGCCGATAGCCATCACAAGATATTTTGCGCACAAAGCCAACGGGATGCCGGTCAGTATCGCCGCAAGAACCGACAGGATAATCGACTGCCGAGCGGCCTGGACGGCGTCTTTAAGCCTGTTCTCTCCAATAGAACGGGATACGAGCGCTGATGTCCCGGCGGACAGCCCGAACAAAAGCGCCATCTGAAAGTTGAGAGCGTTTCCACCAATGCCGGACGCCGCCAGCGACGCTTCCGCTGCAGGTACGTGGCCTAAGAAGATGCGATTGACGATGTTGTAGAACGTCATTATAAAGGTGCTGATGGCTGATGGCCAGGTCAGATACCATACCGCGCTCCAGATAGGCCCGGAAGTTATGATAGCCGTCGCATCTTGGCGGCGGCCGGATGAAGACGATTTATTGTTCACAGAAATTGATTCTAATCGCTCATCCAAAACTCCTCTACAAAGATTCCAATCGTCTGGTTTGCATCCAGTCGAAATTGGTGGTGAGGTCAATTGCTGCTTTCGCTGTTTCGCGCGAGGCAGCCCGGCGATTGACGATTTCGGCAGGCAGGGGTATATTGCGGTAGGGTTTTTATTCGCAGGCTCAGGCATTGATTGTGCAGTATAGTACAAGGAGGAAAGTGAAATGAAGAAGGGTTTTGCAGTATTTGCGGTTGTTTTATTTCTGTTATCGGCCCAGGTCACCCATGCTGTCACGCTAGAGGAAGGGTGGTATGTGAAACTGGGCTATGTGGCTTTATACGGTTTCGACCCGATTGCCGGACACGACTTCGCGCTCGCTTGGAATTTTACTGATCCTTTAGGGACATCAGGCCCTTTCAGCGTAACCCAGCTAGGTCAGCATTGGCCACAAAGGATGATTTCAGTATCCGACACAGCTACCGATGTATTACCTGGTACGTGCGTTGACTTATACGGAGAACCTGTAGCGACAATCCCAGCTATCGTGTCCGAAGTATCCTTCCGCTACGAGACAGACTACGTTGCATCACTGATGCGACTTGACTTGCTAATGCAGGCCCCGGATGGCAATCAGACACTTCTGTGGAGTCAGAACACATCAGGTTTTACCTGGAGCGAGGGCAACGCGCTGGAGTGGAATCAAATCATACCTGTTGGCTACATCCCCGTCTTTCGTGTCACAGTCGTGCCTGAACCATCCGCGTTTGCAGCGCTGGGACTTGGTCTAGGTATTCTGTGCGCTGCGAGGAGACGGATATGTTGAGACTACACGCTGCAATAGCTACCGCATTCCTCTTGATGCTAATTCCCCAGCATGTAGCGGCCATTAATCCGCAGAACGTACTCGTCGCATGGAATGAGAACCCTGCTATTTCCAGCACTTCGCAGGCCGTAGCTATCTACTATGCAAACGCACGAGGTATTCCGTCAAGCAACGTAGTGGCCTTGCAAACCACGAAGGAGGAATGGATTACAGACATTTACTATATTGACCAAATCGCCTCCCCTCTCTGGACCAACTACCTCTCCAGACCCGAGTATTCACATATTAAGTGCATTGTGCTTTGCTATGGGATTCCGTCCAGGATTATCTATCAACCCAACTATGACATGTCCGTCGATTCGGCGTTGACGCTGCTTGGAAATCCGGGGGTCCCCAACGCTCAGGGCGAGTTTGCCAGGCACTGGGGTCTTAATCTATCGAATCCCTTCCGCGGCAAGAACGCCGGCTTTGACGACTTCAGGGGATCTGCCGAAAACGCGATGCAAGTAACAATCGACGGTCATCAGGTGACATGGAAGCTGAACTATCTTGTTACCCGGCTTGACGCTTTCAGCCAACCAACTGTGAATGTGAATGGGGTAAACATCCCGCGCGATGTGAAGGCAATGATCGACCGATCAACAGCGGCAGCACCGGGTGGCAACTTTGTGGTAGATCGGAGCGCGTCTGATGTCAACTCTGTCATTCAACGATTTACCTCAGATGGCATTTCTACTGAGAATATCATTACCAACAGCACCAGCGTGTTCCTTACCGGTCAGCAGGATGTAATCGGCTATTGGGGCGAGCATATG
>JAAYKG010000147.1 GCA_012522555.1 Armatimonadota bacterium | reverse complement strand
TCAGCCACGATATGCTCGGGATGTACGACAAGTTTGTTCCTTCGTTCGTCAAACAGTATGCAAATCTGTGGCAGACGACACTCGATGCGTTCAAGTCATATGACGCTGACATAAAAGAGCGCCGCTACCCCGAACGCAAATCGGCGGCTCAGAAATGAAGCTGGTGCATACTATCAAAGAACTCAGAGATTCTACCGCGCCAGTCCGACAATCGGGTGTCGGCATAGGGCTGGTACCCACTATGGGTGCGCTTCACGAGGGCCACCTTGCTTTGATTCGGCGAGCGAAAGAACAATGTGGCTTCGTGGGTGTCTGTGTCTTTGTAAATCCCACCCAATTCGGCCCGGCAGAAGACTTCTCACGCTATCCGCGTACACTGCCTGACGATGTGCGCGCGTGTGAGCAGGCAGGAGCCGATATTGTCTTTGCGCCGGATGTGGATGAGATGTATCCTCCCGGCTTCAGCGCTACCGTAGACGTCGGAGGGGTAAGCCGATTGCTCGAAGGCCTACACAGACCTGGCCATTTCAACGGCGTAACCACGGTCTGCCTCAAGCTGTTTAATATATTTCAGGCTGATCGCGCGTATTTTGGCCAAAAAGACTACCAACAGCTTCAAGTCATCAAACAGTTGGTGCGAGATCTCAACATTCCCATTGAAATCGTTCCGGTTGGGATCGTCCGGGAGCCTGATGGGCTTGCGATGTCGTCAAGAAATCGTTATCTTAATCCCGAAGAGCGCAGAGCCGCGCTGGTTTTGAGAGACGCGCTCGAGGCCGCGCTGTCCACTTATCGAAACGGGCAGATTGAAACCGAAGCGCTAGAGCGCGAAATGAGCGCCGTAATAGCCGCGCAACCTTTGGCATCAATTGACTACGCAGTGGTGGTGGACGCCGAAACTTTGCAGCACATGGATAGGATAAACCGTCCAGCCGCAGCACTGCTGGCGGTCAGGATAGGCGCCACCCGCCTGATCGATAACTGCTTAATTACCCAAGAGATGCCTAATATCGTGAAACTTTAGTCAGCTAAACAGATTGGAGTAAATCAAGTGAAAACCGGCAAACTGCCAGCCGATGTTTTGACGCGTCTGCTGTTGGATGTTCATACCGACTCAAGGGTGATTGTCGGCCCGACGTATGGCGAAGATGCGGCTGCTGTTCGCTTCGGCGGCTCAGTGTTGGTGGCGGCGACGGATCCAATCACATTCGCGACGGACAGAATCGGCAAATATGCTGTAGATGTCAACGCGAACGATGTCGCAGTCGCAGGGGCGATTCCCAGACATTTTCTGGCTGTTATCCTGCTTCCGCAGGGTAGCAGCGAATCCGAGGCTGAAGTCATATTTCACGATATTGAGAAAGCCTGCCGAGCTATTGACGTTACTTTGATCGGAGGCCACACCGAAATTACAGCGGCAGTCAATCAAGCAGTTGTATCCGGCTGCATGCTTGGCGAGTGTGCCAAAAATTCATTAGTCAGCACTCGAGGGGCAAGGGTGGGGGACGCGATCGTGCTGGCGAGGCCCATAGCAATCGAGGGCACGGCAATTCTTGCAAATGAACCTGTGTTAGATGTTGATCCCACAACTATCGAAAACGCCGCACGGCTTTTGGACGAACCAGGCATCAGTGTCTTGCCGTATGCTCGGGCGGCTGTGGAAATCGGAGGGGTGACGGCGATGCACGATCCAACCGAGGGCGGTTTGGCTATGGCTCTGCGCGAGGTGGCAAGCGCGTCAGGAAAAGGCATGCGCATTCGGCGCGAAGCGATCCCCATTTTAGATGAATGTCGTGTGATCTGCGAAGCGCTAAAAATCGATCCGTTAGGTTTGATAGCATCCGGGAGCCTTTTGATTACAGCGGATCCAAAGTCGGCCGATTCGATCCTCGCAGGTCTTTGCGGCCAGGGGATAGAAGCTGCGCTGATAGGAGAGATGGGCGAGGCACAAGACGGAGTTCTATTTGACGACGGCTCCGAATTGCCTGTATTTGAGCGCGATGAAATAGCAAAATACTTCGACAGAAGCGCCTGAGCAATAGTATAATTTCTGAGGCTGTCGTATATTGTCTGATAGCGAGAAGTGGGGATTGTCTTGGGTTATTTATATCTTGCGTTATCTACAGCGCTCATTACCGTATGGGCGCTTTGTTACAAATTTGCTGTACG
>JAAYKG010000146.1 GCA_012522555.1 Armatimonadota bacterium | reverse complement strand
ACCGGAGTTTTACTTAACATCAACACGCTTTTCACCGGGCCATCCGCTGCGATGCAAATGTCCGGGCAGATTCCAAAATCCGGATTTGCAAAGCAAGCAAAACTCGAGACTGGCGCGGCTGCGATCTCTCCGCGAACCAGCATTCCAGCCAATACGGATGGAGGAGCGTAGACAAATTCCCACCCCTCCGGCAAGCCGCCGATTTCAAGGGAATGCACTAGCGGCCTAACGTTCAAGTATGGTAGGCATCCAAGCCTCATGGCGTCCCCGCCGGTATCAGATTATAGACGGTATCGCGCTCGACTGGCCGATGGCCTGATTCTTCAATCAACCGTTTGATATCACTTACTGTAAGCCCCTGCGGTGTGCTGGCACCGGCTCGATGAGTGATTTTTTCCTCAACAACTGTGCCGTCGAAGTCGTCGGCGCCGAAACTGAGGGCTACCTGAGCGAGCTTGAGGCCAAGCATAATCCAAAATACTTTCACGTGTTCGATATTGTCGACCATCAGCCGCGACACCGAGTAGAGCTTGAGGTCCTCTGTCGAGCTGATAGGTGATGCAAGCTGCGATAAATCCGTGTTGGCTGCGTGGAACTTCAGAGGTATAAAGGTCATAAATCCGCCTGTCTCGTCTTGCAGCTTTCGAAGCGCTACCATATGCTCAACACGTTCGCGATACGTCTCCACGTGTCCGTACAACATAGTCGAGTTGCTTTTTATTCCGAGTTCGTGAGCCTGGCGCATAACATCAAGCCACTTTTCACCAAGCATCTTTTCCGGACAGACAATCGAGCGCACCCTCGGGCTGAATACCTCCGCGCCACCTCCCGGTATCGAGCCTAAACCCGCATCCCGTAGCTCAATTAAAGTTTCTTTTATGGACAATCCACCGATTTTAGCAATATGTGCGATCTCGACTGCTGTAAAGGCTTGTATATGTACAGTCGGAAATCTTTGATTCAATGCAGAAAGCATATCAGTGTAATAAGATAACGGCAGAGTCGGGTGCAAGCCACCCACTAAGTGCAACTCGGTGAATTTGATACTCTGCCACTGAGTCTGTGCGCGATGAATTATCTCGTCTATACTCATCGCATAGGCATTCGGATCGCCCTCGCTGCGGGAAAAAGCGCAGAATCGACAGCGATTCTGACAAATATCGGTGTAGTTGATATGCCTGTTAATGACATAATAGGCGCGGTCACCGTTAATTCGAGTCCGTATCTGGTTTGCAACCGCACCAATTGCAGCGACATCATTGGACTCAAAGAGCCGCACCCCATCTTCCACGCCCAGACGCTCCCCGTCCAGCGCTCGTCGAAGAATATCCCCAACATCACTTTTTTCGATCATCAAATCAATCATAACAGTAAATCTATCGCCACGAACACAAGCAGCCCAATGCTCACACATCCGTTGAGTGTGAAGAAAGCCGTGTTCACCTTAGAATAGTCCTTCGCAGAAACCAGACTCTGCTCATAAATCAAAAATGCTGCGACAAGCGCGGCACCAATATAATAGACATTGCCAAGGTCTGCCAGGCTTCCAAACCACACCAGTAGCGCCACCATACCGGCATGAAAAACTCGAGAAAAGCCAAGCGCGTGTGACGGACCGAGCTTTGCCGGCAGAGAAAACAAGCGCACATTTCGATCGTGCTCCAAATCTTGAAGCGAGTATATGATATCAAATCCGGCCGTCCACAAGATCACCGCAGCACTCAACACAAATGCTGTGACATCAAATCGACCATTAACCGCAATCCACGCCCCCACAGGGGCTATCCCTAAGCTGAGACCAAGCCAGAGATGCGACAGGCTTGTAAATCTTTTGAAATACGAATAACTCAGCAGCACAGCCAAAGCAATCGGGGACAAGGCAAAGGCAAGGGGGTTGAGCATATATGCGGTGAATACAAACACCACCGCACTTGCCGCTGCGAATAACCACGCGGCTCCGATTGAGACCAATCCCGCCGGGATTGCGCGAGAAGCGGTGCGAGGATTTACTTTGTCGAGTTTTGCGTCCGCTATGCGATTAAACGTCATCGCCGCGCTGCGAGCGCCCACCATCGCAATAAGAATCCAAACAAATGTGGCTGGCTTTGGCAATCCCCTCGCAGCCACCAACATAGAGATCAGCGCAAACGGCAATGCGAAAACCGTGTGCTCGAATTTGATCATTTCGAGAATGATCCCAAACTTACGAATCATTCCCCCAACCTTTCAGAAGCCTCAAACTCAAGCCCAGTGAGCGCAAAACCCGGTCTACAATGAAATCCACCAGATCATCTATTTTCTGAGGCTTTCCATAAAACGCCGGAGCCGCCGGCAACACTGTCGCGCCAGCCTCGGTAAGTGCGGCCATATTGCGAAGATGGATCAGGCTTAAGGGCGTTTCACGGGCAACCAGTACAAGTTTACGCCGTTCTTTTAGACAAACATCCGCAGATCGCGTTATCAAATCATCCGAGACTCCACCTGCAATTCGTCCCAGCATCCCCATCGAGCAAGGAATTATTACCAGCCCATCGTAATCGTGCGAACCGCTTGCCGGGGGCGCGTGCAAGTCTGTATAAGATATTGGCATTATCTTGGACTTATACTCTTCTGAAATTATCTGATCCAAGCTGCTTACGTCAAGCTCCCTGCGAACAATATTGATGGCATTATCGGAGGCCGACAGGTATATACGGTCGTACATCCGGGGCAATACCTCCAGCAGCCGCTTGGCGTAGCATACCCCGCTCGCACCCGATATTGCGACCATTATTCGTCTTTGGTCAGCCAATTCCCAAGTTCTCCCACATCTCGTCGATCTTATGAACCACGTCGGCGTTCATGCGAATATCCTCAGGCCACTCCCGATTGTAGTTCTCTCCTGCAATCTTTCTCGTGGCATCTATTCCCATCTTCGAGCCGTAAAGAGGCTGTGGGGCTGCGTGATCCAAAACATCCACCGGGCCATCTGAAACTACTGTGTCTCTGCGAGGGTCTATATTGCTAGCCATCCGCCACAACACCTCGCTCGTATTTTGAACATCCACATCAGCATCTAAAATAACGATGACCTTAGTGAACATCATCTGCCCCAATCCCCAAAGCGCCGATATTACTTTATGGGCCTGCATCGGATAACGCTTTTGAATGGAGACAAATGCGAGGTTGTGAAACACACCCTCCATCGGCAGATTCATATCGACTATCTCGGGTAGTTGAGATTTTATAAGGGGTAAAAATATTCGCTCTGTTGCCTTGCCCATATAACAATCTTCCATCGGCGGCCGGCCGACTATAGTTGCAGGATAAACAGGACTTTTGCGCCTGGTTATGCACATCAGATGAAACACGGGATATTCATCAGCGGGTGAATAGTATCCCGTATGATCGCCAAACGGGCCTTCGATGCGCCGCTCGTGAGGCTCGACATAACCCTCCAAAACTATCTCAGAGTCGGCCGGAACCTGCTGGTCAATGGTTTTACACTGCACCATCTCGACCGGGGATTGTCGCAAAAAGCCTGCAAAGATCATCTCATCGAAATCCTCCGGCAACGGAGCGGTGGCAGCATACGTCACAGCCGGGTCGCTGCCCAGTGCAACAGCCACCTCCATCCGCTTTCCCGCGGCCTCATATTCGGCATACTGCCTGGCCCCCACCTTGTGCACGTGCCAATGCATACCCGTCGTGCGGCCGTCGTAGACATGCATGCGATACATTCCAACGTTGCGCCTGCCCGCTTCGAGGGATTTCGTGAATACCATAGGCAGGGTCAGAAACCTTCCCCCGTCACCAGGCCAGCACTTTAATACCGGCAGAGAATTCAGATCGGCATCATCCCCGGTCTGCACAATCTGCTGACATGGAGCCGAGTTTACAGTCTTTGGGAATGAGGAAGAAAGATGCAGCAGCTTAGGCAGCATCATCAGTTTTTCCGCAAAAGTCCCAGGAGATTGCGTGTTGAGCAGGGATTCGATTCGACCAGCGATCTCATCGACGCTGCCCACCCCCAGCGCCAAAGCCATTCGTTTGTAGCTGCCGAATGCGTTTATCAGGACAGGAATGTCGAAGCCGGCAACGTTTTCGAAGAGCAGAGCCGGGCCATTTGATTTCATCGCCCGATCCGCAACTTCGGTGATCTCCAAGTCGCGGCTGATCGGCTGGCGTACTCTGACAAGCTCGTTTTCCCGCTCGAGGCACGCTATAAAATCTGTCAATCCATTGTAAGCCACGCCCCAATTATCCTACCGAGGCGACGCTTAGTCAAGCCACCCCCGTCAAAGAAATGCCCCGTAACTGCCAATTCATCAAGACAACAAGTTATATCGGTGGACTGCGTTATGTTTATACTATATTTTGCTGCTTCCTATATGGATCTACGTTATTTTCAATGTGCCCGACTTCGGTTTTGTGGCGCGGACAAACCCACTGACAAACGACGACATCAGTCCCGCCATTCCCTTTTTGCCGAGTTGGCGCACTACTTCGTTGGGAATAACGTCAGTCGCGTCGTCCTCAGAGTAGGTCTTTACGATCTCCACTTCGGCATCGACAAACCCAGCCTCTAGAAGCCTTAATTTATAATCATTGATCTCAAGAGCGCCCGAAACACAGCCCGCCCACATCGCCAGATGGTTCTGAACGACCTGCGGCATCTCTTTTATCAAAACAATATCCGCAACCGCAAACCTTCCGCCCGGCTTCAGGACCCGGAACGCTTCTCGCAAAACCCGATCTTTGTCAGTCGATAGGTTGATGACACAATTGCTGATGATGACATCGACGCACGCATCAGGCAGAGGCACATTTTCGATCTCGCCCTTGAGGAACTCGACATTTTCGATTCCGGCTTCTGCTTTGTTCTTCATGGCCAGAGTCAACATCGCTTCTGTCATATCCAGGCCGTAGGCTTTGCCTGTCGGCCCGACGCGCTTTGCGGACAACAAGACATCAATACCGCCGCCGCTGCCCAGATCCAATACGACCTCTCCAGGGTTGAGATCAGCAAGAGCGATTGGGTTTGCGCAGCCCATCGATGCAAGCAGCGCCGCCACAGGTAGCCCCTGAATTTCAGCTTCGGCATAGAGGTCACGAGTGATTGCGTCTTTGCTTGTGCAACTGCAGCCACAACTTGCATTCTTGCCGGAATCGGCATTTTCAGCCACCTGGCCATACTTCTCCTTGACATACGCCTTAATGTTTTTGTCGTTTGTGATCCCGCTGCCGCCACGACAGCAACCGCCTGATTCATTCATGTCTGGTGATCTCCTTTTAGTTTTGTATAATGTATTCAGGTTTCAATGGGTTCCGAGGCTGATCCGACAGCCTTGAAATATCTGTTCTGGAAAATGAAGCTCCAATTTTGCGTCCGCCGAACTGCTATTCGCAGCACGCGCTGTCTTCGGCTGCACGACGGGCACCTTT
>JAAYKG010000145.1 GCA_012522555.1 Armatimonadota bacterium | reverse complement strand
TTCCACTTTTTTGCAAAATAAATACGAATAGAGCAAATAAATGGAAAATAGCCATCACTCGTACAAAAAAAAGCTCCCCGACCTTGGGTGGTCGGGGAGGAGAAAAGAGGGTGGGAAGGTTTGCTACTTCTTATACGACGCAGCTAATCAAATTGTTCCATCTATCTCGAAAAATTTGCCGGTGAATTGTGCGCATGGTAAAATTGATGGTGGCCGGAATGTCTGTGCAGTCGATTGTGGATGCGCGAGACTATCCTAAAGACACCGTCAAAGGACTTATATATGCCGATTGTTGTTGGCGTTTCTTTTAGAAGAGTAGGTAAGGTCTACTACTTCGACCCCGTTGAACTCACCCTTCAAGAAGGGGATTTCGTAATAGCCGAGACTGCGCGAGGCGCTGAGTTCGGCGAAGTGGTGCTGGAACCTCGTGAAATAGGCGAATCGCAGCTAGTCGCCCCGCTGAAACGCATCATACGTTTAGCCACAGGGGATGATCTCCAGCGTGAAGCCACAAACAGAGAGCGAGAAGCCAACGCGTTCCAGGTCTGTGTGCGCAAGATCGCCGAACATAACCTGCCTATGAAACTGCTCGAAGCGGAATACGCGTTCGACGGATCGCAGGTCACTTTCTCGTTTTCAGCGGATGGCAGGATAGATTTTCGCGAGCTTGTTAAGGATGTCGCGGGCTATCTTCGGATCAAAGTGCAGTTGCATCAAATCGGCGTGCGAGATGAGGCTAAGCTTATCGGCGGGTATGGAACCTGCGGGCGGCCGTTGTGTTGTGCGACGTTTCTAAGCTCATTTGATCCGGTATCCATGAAAATGGCGAAAGATCAGAGTCTGTTTCTGAACCCGACCAAGTTTTCAGGGTGCTGCGGCAAGTTGATGTGCTGCTTGCGCTACGAACATGAGTTTTATAAAGAAGCTCAAAGGTCGATGCCATCGGTCGGCGCGATATTGCCAATCGAGCAGGGCCGCGGCAAGGTTGTGGATGTTAATTTGGTCAGCGGTGAAATCACTGTTCAAACCGAAGAAGGTGCCCAGTTGCACGTGCCCGCTTCCAGCATAGATATGCATGGGCTATGCCGCAAACACGGCATAGGATGCAATTTTTCCGAGGCGCACTGTGAGCCGGTTTGTGTCGATCCTCAAGATTGTGAGCCGCTTGAAGAAGACGAGAACGATGCTCCTATCGTCGATGAAGACCCACCTCTTGATGAGTTTGAAGTCTCGGATATCGCACCGCAGCAGACCCCTAGAATTCATAAAATGCGAAAACCGCGAGCTCAGACAGACACCGACAACAGGTCGGACAACGGGAAGCGCGGTGGGCAGGCCGGACAGCGCAAAAATAAAGAAAATAACGGGAGAGGCGATTCTCAGCAACGACAAAAGCCGACGTCAGGAGAGCAGCCCTGATGCCGATTTATGAGTTCGATTGCCGACTGTGCCACAAACGCTTTGAATTACTGATTGGTATCAGCCGTGTTGACGAAGCCGCCTGCCCGACCTGCGGTTCCAAGGATGTGCGGCGGGTTATGTCCTCATTCGCCTCTCGTGCGTCCGGTGGGGATTGCTGCGATAACGGCACGGGGTGCGCCGGCTGCTCGTCCGGTAACTGCGCGGATTGTAGCGGGCATTAGTTTGGATCACGGAATCATCGAAGGAACCGACCTCTTTTGTGCCTAACTATCCGCTTGGGTAAAGCTGTCCATTATTACGAAGCACTCTAAATCTATTACTGAGAGATACTATGAGCGATAAAGCATACTACATAACGACACCGATCTACTACGTCAACGATGTGCCTCATATCGGTAACGCCTATACGACGATTATGGCCGATATTGCTTCGCGCTATCATCGACTCAAGGGTGAGGATACATATTTCCTGACCGGCACAGACGAAAACGCGACAAAAGTTGCGGCGGCCGCCACTGAAAAGGGTGTGCCTGTCGCTGAGTATGTCGATCGGCTGGCGGAAGATTTCAAGCAAGTCTGGGCGAGCCTGGACATTAAATACGACGATTTCATTAGAACCACCGAACCTCGCCATACCAAAGTCGTCGAAGCGATATTCACCAAGCTGCGCGATGCGGGTGAT
>JAAYKG010000144.1 GCA_012522555.1 Armatimonadota bacterium | reverse complement strand
CGGCGAGAACGTCGCCAATGGAACCCTCAAGCTCGGGCCTTACACCTACACCAGTGAGCCTCCGACCAACCCGACATCGGTTGTGGAGACCCACGGGGTGCAGAAGGAAACCTGGCAATCCAACGTCTCCGCACCGTCGTTCACCTGGAGCGGCGCGACTGCAGATGCGGGAATTGCCGGTTATCTGGTCTACTTCGGAGACGATTCGGTGGGCGAATCGACTACTTTGGTAACTTCTGCTGCTTATACGGCTTCGGCTGTTCAGAGTGGCACATACTTCCTGAGAATCCGAACCAAGGATAACGCCGGCAGCCTCGCAGACGAGTGGCTGACCGCGTTTGAGTTCAAGTATGACTCCAGTGCGCCCCAGACCCCTGCCGTCCACGACGATGGCGACTTTACTGGTTCAGCGTCCACGCTGCACGCGACCTGGTTCTCGATGGATGAAGAATCCGAGGTAGTCGAGTATCAGTATGCAGTCGGCACATCCGAAGGCGCGGCAGATGTTGTCGGCTGGACATCAGCGGGTGACGACATCGAGGCGGCGATCAGTATACCCGGGGCCGGCCTGCAACTCGGCCAGACCTACTTCATATCCGTCAAAGCCAAAAACGGCGCCGGAACCTGGAGCGCTGTCGGTTCTTCGGACGGTATAGCGTTGGCTCCGTCGGTGGCTACAATCGCCGCGGCCAAAGCACTGCCGAATGCGACCCCTGTAGCGCTTTCCGATAAAGTGGTCACCGCCTCCTATAAGTCCAGTTTCTATATTGAAGAGGACAACAGGACATCCGGTATCCTGGTTATGTGCGAGACTGGAACGCCGGAGAGAGGCGCTCGCGTAACGGTCGGTGGAATGATGGGAACCAACGCCATTGGCGAGAGGGCGATCCTCAACGCGGTGGTGAATGTCGATGCCGAGGCTGATCTTGACAGGATTCCGCCTCCTCTGTTTGTGGTCGGTTCCGCGCTTGGCGGCAGCAACTTCAACTCGCTGACTGTTGGTCCACTTGGAGGCGTCGGCCTCAATAACGTCGGGCTTCTTGTCAAAGTCACCGGGCGGGTGACTGTTGTCAACGATTTTGACATCACGATCTACGATGGTTCAAGGTCGTTCAGCGTCGTTGCTGCAGGATTGGAGATTCCTGAGATTAGCGTGGGAGACTTCATATCGGCAGTCGGTATATCTTCACTGGAACTTGACCCCGACCTCAAGCCGATTATTCGGCTGGTGGAAGGCGCCGGGATAGTCAAGCTGAACTAAGATCGGCAATAGCCGACCCTCCTAAACGGGGCGTGATCCTGATGGGTTGCGCCCCATTTGTTTTCTTGCTATCCTATCTTGTCGATAAGGAGTTGCGAAAATGGATTTCATACTTACCGAACCTGAGGTTCGAGTCCTCGCTTCGCTTGTGGAAAAAGAAGCCACCACGCCGGATAACTATCCACTCTCACTGAATTCGCTGGTCAACGCATGCAACCAAAAGACCAACCGCGAGCCGGTTGTTTCTTATGATGCGGATGAGGTTCACGATGCGTTGATGAGCCTGAAGCACAAGGGCCTGGCGCTTGTGTGCGAGGGCAGAGATGCGCGGGTGCTGAAGTATGATAACTATATGGCCGATAAACTCGAGCTTACCGCTGGTGAGGCGGCGGTTCTGTGCGTGTTGATGCTGAGAGGGGCGCAGACCGCCGGGGAACTTCGTCTCCGCACAGAGCGCATATATGCGTTTTCGGAACTGTCACAGGTCGAGGATGTGCTTGAATCTCTCATCTCGCGGGAGCATCCTTTAGCGGCAAAACAGCCCCTGTCGCCGGGTCGCAAAGAGAACCGTTATATCCATCTGCTGGGCGAAAGATCGGAAGAAGATGCCGCTGCAGTCGTCGAATCGAGCCTGCGGGAGCGTATAGAAAGCCTCGAGTCGCAGGTTGAGGAACTGAAGCAGGAGTTCGCGAAATTCAAGCAGCAGTTTGAATGACTAACCTTTAAGCGCGCCGGCGGTCAGTCCTTCCGTTATCTGCCTCTGGAACAGCAAATATATGATCAGCGTCGGCAGCATAACGATCACCAATCCCGCGAACAAAGCCCCCCAGTTGGCCTGGTAGTGCTCGACCATCAAAAGGTTTTGTATACCTAACGGCAGCGTGCGCAGATTCTCTTTGGAGATGATGACCAAAGCTAGCGGGAACTCGTTCCATATCCCGAAGAAGTTGAATATCCCCGCCGCGATCAAACCCGGCTTCGCCAGCGGCAGCATGATCCTCCAGAATATAGTGAAACTAGAGCAGCCGTCGATCATCCCCGCTTCGGCAAGCTCGTGCGGCAGAGTCTTGAAGAACCCTGTCAGAACAAATATGGTGAACGACAGCGAATACGCCACGTAAACCGTAATCAGCCCATAATAGTTATCGAGCATCCCCAGATTCGCCAGCAATATATACAACGGCACGATTCCGAGGAACACAGGAAACATCATACCACTCAAAAACACCGCAGACATTGCCTCGCGGCCTTTGAAAGTGAATCGCGCCAGAGCATACGCCGCCATCGCTCCCACGAACAATATGAAAAACATCGAAAGCGCCGTCACGAATACGCTGTTGCCGAAGCATTTACCGATCTCCGCACCCACCCACGCCTCGGTGAAGTTGCTCCACTGCAGCGCCTTCGGAAAAGACCACGGATGCTCGAATATTTCTCTGGAATCTTTAAGCGAGGCAAGCAGCAGCCACAGCATCGGATAGACCACAATGGCCGAGTATAAGATGAGTAGAAATTGCAGCACGCCGCGTTTGATCGGGCTGGATTGTCTGGTCTTTGCAGCGCCTTTCACATCTCCACCGCCTCTCGCTTCATCAGTCGCAGCGACACCAGAGAGATAGAGAATATCAGCACAAATACCATCACTCCGATTGCAGTGGCATAACCGAAGTCGCTCTCGCTGAACGCCTTTTGATATAGATAGGTCAGCAGGGTATGGGTGTGCTCAGTCGGGTGCGCATCTGTCATCACATAGACCAGCCCGAAAATATTGATTGTGTTTATTATCAAATACACGATGGCGAGCTTGAGAATATCCCACACCAGAGGAATAGTGATGTTTTTGAACTGCTGCCAACTTCCGGCGCCGTCAATGGAGGCTGCTTCGTAGTATGAACTGGGAATGCTTTGTATTCCCGCCAGCAGAAGCACAATATAAAACCCCAGACCATACCAGATGCTGGTGGCGATCATACAAAATAAGGCAGTTTTCGGTTCGCCCAACCAGCCGTTTAGAGGCGGCTTAAGGCCGACGCCTTCTACCAGCACATTCAGCACGCCAAACTGCGGGTGATAGACAAACGACCACAACACAGCCACCGCGACGACTGAAATCATGTTAGGAAAAAGATACAGCGCGCGATATGTCCCAGACCCCCACACCTTTCTGCTCAACACACTCCCGATGAACAGGGCCAAAGGGATCACCACCACAAGCGAGATAATCATAAACTCGAAATTGTGCAGCAGAGCCTTCCAGAACATCGGGTCTGTGGGGACCGTGGCGCCGCCGGACATCTCGAAACCCAGCAGTTTTTTGAAGTTGGCAAAACCGATAAACTCACGATTCGGCGACATCCCGCTCCATCTGAACAAGGCGATGTAGAACGCCTGCGCCATCGGGAACAGGAAGAACACGCTGTAGAGCACCGCTGCCGGGCTTAAAAACAGTATCAGGGTTTTGATTTTATCTCGTTTTGCTGCTGAACTCATCTTATCTTATGCCGATACCACGCGACTGCTATCCCGCCTTGTGTTTTGGAATTGACTTGTCCTTTCGGCAGTCGTCGGCAGCTTTTTCCATCCTATCGACACATTGCTGCGGGGTCGATCGGCCGTTAAGCAGGGAGGCGATAGCTTCCTCCATCGCCTTGCCCATCGTGCGATACCAGTCGCCATAATCGGTGCCGTAGGTGGTTGTAGCTTCGTTCATATACTTCGCAGGAGCTACAAGTGTCGGCGGAAGGTCAACTTCATCGCTGCCTTTGATCGACATAAGGGTATTTTTCTGGACAACGAACTTCTTGGCCATCTCAAGCGAGGTCATAAACTTGAAGAAATCGGCTGCCTCATCGGGGTGCTTGGCGGCTTTAGGTATAATCCAGGTCTCGACTCCGCACAGCACCACAGTAGGGTCTCCCACGCCATCTTTGAGCACAGGCGCATTGAAATACTCCATGTGGAAGTCCGGGGGCAGTTGTTTTTTCATCTCAGAGCCCAGCCATGTTCCACACGGGATCATCGCCGCCCGGCCCAGCACGAACTCCATCTGGCTCTCGGTGTGGCTCATCCCCATCGCACCCTTTTGGAAGTATCCTTTGTCGCGCAGTTCCGCGATCATTTCAGCCGCCTTCAGGAACGCCGGAGATTTCCACGCTCCGGGCTTGAGATTTTCGGCGTCATAGTAACCCTGCAGCCCACCTGCGCTGATCGCGAACGGGTAGAAAAACCCCTGCAGCATATATGCCGGATATTTGCCCTGAAACGTCATGGGCGCAATATCCGTTTTTTTGATCTTTTCGCACAACACGAGCAGTTCTTCGTAGGTCTTTGGCGGGGTCCAGCCATGCTTTTTGAACATATCAACGTTATACCACCAGCCAAAGATGTTGTTATTGAACGGCATTATGTAGTAGTGGCCGTTATATTTGCCTTTATCGAGCAGCGATGGATAAAAAGTATCCTTCCATGCCAAATCCGAACCGTAGGCCTTTGTTTCGAGATATTTGTCCATCTCCAGAACCTGGCCTTCGACCACCATTGACCACACGTCCATATCCCATCCCGGCCAGGTCAGGTCCGGCACGTCTCCACGAACGAATCTCGGCCGGAGCTGTTCCCAGACGCGAGGATTGCCCCACAGATTGATTTTGATGTTAGGGTGGAGCTTTTCGTATTCGCGGGCCGCATATTCGAAGAAATCCAGACCAAATCCGCCCTGGAACGATGCGACCTCCAACACTATTTTGCCATCTGCATTCTTGCTGGAGCCGGACTTGTTGGAGCATCCGACCAGCGCCAACGCGCAGAGTATTGCAATAATTACGATAATTTTGCGCATTCGATATGCCTCCGGGACAATCTTGACCACCCGTAGAGTATCATAGATGAGGTGTATCGTCAATAAAATATCAGATTCAAGTGGCCGAAAGAGTTGTTATACCTCACGCAGGAGGAGTAGTGCGGCCATTGACGAAGTATACTATACTGGATAAAATCGCTCGCTGCCAGGTGTAGGAGGGTTTATCATGGATTCGTCACCGCAAGTCGCCACCAAAGAAGAAGGGCTCCGCCTGCTTAAGGCGGGGGAGATTGAGGCTGCGATCAAGGTACTCGAGAAGGTTCGTGAAAACGTCGACGATGCGCAAGCCTGTGCGTATCTCGGTGCAGCCTACTGCAAAAAGGGCGATCGCCCCCGCGCCATCCGCGCTTTTGAGGAGTCTCTGAGAATCGAGGAAACGCCAAAGGCTTATTTCAACCTTGCAGCGATGTATGAATCGGTCAGCAGGCTGGATGAAGCTGTGCGTCATTATCGTATGGCCGTCGAACTCGATCCGGAATACGCCCCCGCACAACAGGCTCTTAACAAGCTACACGCAAAGTTCGCCGCGACACATCCGGAGGATGTCGGGCTTGCCGAAGAGATAGCCGCTTCCGGAGTTGTACCTCAACCGCCTCCCGAACCTGTCGAAATCAAAATCCCGTGTCCGACTTGTGCGGGTAAAGGCAAGCAGGGTGGGGTGTTCGGAGTAGGTTCCAAAGACTGCGGCACATGTCAGGGTACAGGATTCATAACCAAGACGTCGGATCCGCAATAGTAATAAACAGGATGATTGCCATTATGAATGTTATAGTCACGATTGCCGCTATGGCGCTGCTGGCCACCGCCGTGAGCGCACAACCGCTTGTTAGTGTGAAACCCGTAGATACGGGCGATGCGCTGGTGAACCCGGATATGGGCTGGGCGGTGTATTTTTATTCCAACATCCCAACCAACTATGGTTCAAAACTCGACCCTTCGGATACGGTAGACGATTTCCCCGGGGTGTCCACTGTGTTTATGCGCATCCCGTGGTCGATGGTTGAGCCGGAGGAAGGCAAGTTCAACTGGCCCATACTGGACACCCCAGCCCAGAGGTGGATCGCAAAAGGAAAACGAATCGGGATAAATATAACCGCATCTGAAAACTGGACCGCTTTTGGCACGCCGGAATGGGTCAAAAACGCAGGCGCAAAAGGGACCTACTACGAATTCGGCAAAGGCCCCGCCCCCAAATCCGCCGCGGCATGGTGCTGGGATCCGGACTTCGGGGACCCGATATTCCTCAATAAACTCGAAAACCTGATCAAAGCGCTTGCGCAGCGATATGATGGAGACCCCAACGTTTCTTACGTTCACATCGGCAGCTACGGATTGTGGGGGGAGGGGCATACGTTTATGTCCAGCAAGGTCCCGGATGACAAAGCCGATAAAATCATTCGGAAACATATAGACCTGCATACGAAACACTTCAAAAAGACTCTGCTCGCGATATCCGATGACATCGTCGGCCACGATAAACCCGGCCGCCACTTCCCACTGACCGATTATGCGCTCTCCAAAGGCGTCACTATCCACGATGACAGCATTCTTGTTCAAGCTCCGCCCAACCACTGGTATCACGATGAAATGGCTCAGGAGTTCTGGCCTAAGATGCCGGTGATATTGGAGCACGAACACTACGGCGGCTCCAAGGATCGGGGGAACTGGGGCAGCGGATCGCTGCTGCTCAAGGCCGTGGAGGATTACCACGCAAGCTATCTTTCGATCCACTGGTGGCCTCGAATCGAGCTTGAGGAGAACAGGGAGCTGATCGACCGCATCAATCGGAGATTGGGATATCGCCTGCAGCCTAAAGAGATAAGCTGGCCGCAGAAAGTCACGATTGGCGAGCCGTTCGAGATGACCTCGCAGTGGGTAAACGCAGGAGTTGCGCCGTGCTATCCGGGCGGGTTTATGGCGTTTACGATAAAAGATGATAAGGGAGGCATCGTCTCCGTTTTGGCGGACGATGGCTTCGATATGCGTTCGCTGGAGGTTGCCGCCCCCGGCAAAGCAGCCGCAGTCGCGCGAAAAAAAGAGTTCAGAGTCGGTTTGATCGCGCCGGTCACCAAGCCGGGGATCTATGATGTATTCGTCTCGGTCGGCAAACGCGACGGAACTCCCATAATCGCCCTGCCTCTGAAAGACGATGACGGACAGAGAAGATACAAACTGGGCAAGGTTGAGTTGGTCGGCAAATAATAAAGACGGGGCTATTTGTTATATCAGAATAGAATAGCCCCGTCTGCCTTCAATTGTTTTTGCAGTTCCGCTATGTCGATATCCACAATAAGCTCTCGGCGCTTTATCGCTATCTGCGCAGCGGTCCCGGCGGCCTGGCCCATCACCATGCATTGAGTCATCCACCTCGTTGAACCTGCCGCCTCGTGAGTAGCGCTGTGGCAGCGGCCGGCCACGAGCAGATTATTTATAGATTCAGGAATCAAAGAGCGGAATGGGATGGAATAGTAACCTCCGGGCGGCAGCGTGAATCCGGACTTTTTATCCATTCCCGGCCCTTCCGTGTTGTGGATGTCGATAAATGCGCTGCCAAGGCCGATGCTGTCTTCAAATATCGCCTGCCGCTTAATATCGTCTTCGGTGAGTACATATCGACCAAAAATACGTCTGGTCTCTCGAACCCCGATATGGGAAGCTGTCGTTATCAGGTAGCTGTCCTGAAAACCCGGGATCAGCGCACGCATCGCCTCCACCGCCTCGCGCACCTGCCTGCGCCCCTCTACTGCGGCGGCCGTAAGATCAAACGCACACGCGCCGTCATAGGCCATGTGCGTAAAATTGGCGTTGACCTGATCCGGCCTGTGAGAATTGAACCAGAATCCCATCAACTCTGACTGCCACGGCCGCATATAGCCTTGCTCGGCCGCAATTCGGCAGAAATTCCGAAGTTTGTGATCCTCCGCCATATAACCGCGGACAGCATCGGTGTCGACCCCGCCGACGGTATACATAAGGGTAACCGGCTGCATCTTTCCGTCGCCGAGCCTGCCGTGCATCATCCTGCACCCGGCGCGATATGCCACGTCGCCATCCCCGCTGCAGTCGATGAGTATCTTTGCAAGCGCTGCGAATCGGCCGGATTTATTGTTGAGGATAACCCCAACGAGCTTGCCGTTTTTCCGGACGACATCGGAGACCTGGCTGTAAAACAAAACCTCCAAGCCGGCTTCCTCCGCCATCCTGTCAAGCAGATATTTGTATCCCTCGATTTCCACGAACAGCCCATCATGTCCGCCAGGGAAAAAGTCGGCTTCGTAGTCACGCACAGCCCGTTCTACTATTTCCGCAGGAATGCCGCCTACAATATTGCCCTGCCCCCGCGATCCGCGGAATTGAGCGATCTTCTGATGTAAACCCACAGTTGCGATTCCGCCAAGGCAGCCTGCCTGCTCGATAAGCAGCGTCTTTGCGCCTCTTCGGGCGGCGGCAAGGCCCGCGCATATTCCCGCAGGCCCTCCGCCGATAACAATCACGTCATGAGAATCCAGCAGTTCAGTTTTTCTCGGTGGCTCGGTTATAAATGTTTTGGTCAACATGGACTCGATTCTATTATTTCTTGGTCACCATAGGGAAATCGTCGGTGCGGAACGGCGATGCCGGAAGCCCGTCCTTGTTCCACAGATTGACAACAGGACAGTTGGCCCAACCGTAACGCACCGCGACCGGGTCCTTCACCGATTCAGCGGAAACCACAACCTTGTTGCCATCAACTATTTTCGCGTTCGCCCAAACAAAGTTTCGATCCTCTCCGGCGATCGCAAAACCCTTCAGCTCGCCATCTTTGGAGACCAGCCCTCTTCCAACATGATCGAAATACAAGGTGATGTCTGATCCACGGCGTTTCATTCCTTTATAGATCGGGCCGGATGCCAGGATGTCCTGCCCATAGGCTAGCTTCCGAGCGGCAAGGGCAAGCCTCGCGCCGACCGGTTCTTTATCGCGAGGGTGTATGTCGTTGGGGTCGCCTACATCGGTTATAACCGCCATAGCGGTCTTAGGGGACGCTTTCAGGGTGAGCAACTGCGCTTCTCTAAGCTCGGCCCAAGCGCTCTGCGTCGGCTGATCCTCAATTTTCTGGTATGGAGCAAGCTGAACGAACAGGAACGGGAAATCCCCCTGACCGAACGCATTTCTCCAGCTCTTGATCATGTTGGGAAACAACTTGCGATATGCATAGGCTGCTCCGGCGTTGTTTTCGCCTTGATACCAGATTGCCCCCTTAATCGCATAAGGAACAAATGGATTGACCATCCCATTGAAAAGCACGGACGGATGGTTTGGCCCTTCGGCTTGTTTCTTGTATTCGTCAGCCACCCAGTCAGCATATTCCGGCAGTGCTTTGAAGCCTTCCATACTGGTCCAGGTCTCGACGCCAGTCCCGCCCCAAGAGGTGTTAATCAGGCCCACAGGGACGCCGAGCGCTTTTTGCAGGTCGCGTCCGAAGAAGTATCCCACAGCCGAGAAAGGAGCTGAAGTCTCGGGGGTGCACAAGGCCCATTGGCCAGCCATCTCGATAAGTGGAGTATAAGATGTCTTGCGCCCGACGGTGAACAGCCGGATCATCGGGTTTTTCGAGGCTGCAATCGTCGCCTCTGCGTTTGTAGTGCGAGCCAGATCCCATTGCATGTTGGATTGGCCGCTGCAGATCCACACCTCGCCGATGAGAATATTTTTTAGCTCGATGTCGTTGATGGTCAGCGAAAACGGTCCGCCCGCCTTTATCGGAGCCAGCCGAACCATCCATTTGCCGTCTTTGGCAACGGTTGTGACGACCTGGTCAAGAAATCGAACCGTAACTTTCTCGCCATCGTTCGCCGTTCCCCAGACCGGGATTGCGACATCGCGCTGAAGCACAGCATTATCAGTGAAAATAGCAGCCGGCACAACCGCCGCCCAGGCGGCCCCAGCGAGTAGTGCAAGCGCCACTGCAAAGACAAATATCCTTTTCATAACTCCTCCAATTTATGTAAGAATGAAAATCAAGCCTACGTGTAATTTAGTTCCAACTTGCATTTACTCCTCCCCGGTCTTTGGAGGATTTGATACTATGAATCGCGGCGTTAATAGGATAAGATGATAGAATGGAAGCAGGTGATGTGACGATTATCGGGGCAGGTCCGGCGGGGATAATGGCGGCGATTACAGCTTCGTCCAACGGGAGACGGGTGTTGTTGATCGATCGAAACCAGCAGATCGGCCGCAAGTTGCTTTCCACCGGCAATGGTCGCTGCAACCTCGCCAATGCCAACCTCTCCATCGACCATTACCACGGAGCAAGCCCGGATTTCGTAGAGTCGGTGCTAAAAAGATTCGATCAAAACGCCGTGGTCAGTTTTTTTCAGAGCCTGGGTCTTCTGTTAAAAGAAGAGGAACAAGGGCGGATATTTCCACGCACGAATCAAGCGGCAAATGTCGTCGAGGTTTTGCGCCGCAGGCTGCAAGCTGGCGGCGTTGAACTAGCGCTGGATGCGCAGGTCAAGAGTGTTCAATATTCTGGCGGCTGGAAGGTCGATCTGATTGACGGCGGAAATATCGCTGCGGATGATCTTATTATAGCTACGGGTGGTCGGGCCGCGCATCAGCTCGGCTCGACTGGTGATGGTTTGTTTTGGGCGCGCAAGCTCGGCCACAGCTTGACTCCGATTCATGCGGCTTTGGTTGCTATCGAAACCGTGCAAAAATGGCCTGGCGATCTTGCCGGAATAAAAGTCCAGGCGAAAGTTCGAGCGGTGTCGGGGGGTCGGGAGATTGGAGGTTCTCAAGGTGATTTACTATTCACCACTTATGGGGTATCCGGCCCATCTGTGATGGCTTTGGCAGGAAGTGTCGCGAAATTCCTTGAAATCGGTGAGGTGGAGCTGCATATTGATATGTTTGCCGATATGAGCAGGCAAGAGTTGGATGCGGTGTTTGAACGCGCCGCGGCCGAAACGCTGTCGGGCGCTCTGGTTGGCGTGTTGCCCATGCCAATGATTGAAACTGTGTGCCGGCTCGCTGAACTTAACGGCTCCGAACGGTTCAAGGACCTCTCCGACAATCAACGATCCAGGCTTATCGACACTCTGACCGACCTCACGCCAACGGTATCCAAACTCCGACCATTCAAAGAGGCGCAGGTTACATCCGGCGGGGTGGATTGCGATGAAATAGATCCAGCGACTATGAAATCAAAGCTGGTGGATCATCTATATTTTGCAGGAGAAGTTGTGGATGTCGACGGCGACTCCGGCGGCTACAACCTGCAATGGGCATGGTCCAGCGGACATGTGGCAGGAGGATTGGGGAGGAAAATCTAGCAAAATCTCTAATCCATAGCTAGGCTTTCATTATTCACTGGAGTAGCAAATGACTAAACTGCCAATCGATCTCCCATTTCCTCATGTGGCAAGCGTTGAACAAGATAATGGTATTGCCGTCTACTCTGCTGCATCGAATCCAACCGTAGCTAATACGGTAATGAGTGATACGCCGCTAGATTCACTTAACTTGAACTGGCGAGAAAAAGAATTGCCTGAGCGAGTACGAACCAAACATGTACACCGTTTGCATCCTTATCTCGGCAAATTCATACCGCAATTGGTGGAGATATTTGCACGTAAATACCTCGCGGCTGGACAGACTGTTCTTGATCCATTTTGCGGATCGGGAACGACACTGGTTCAAGCAAACGAACTTGGTATAGCTGCGATTGGCTACGACGTCTCCGCATTTAACGTCATGTTGTGCCGCGCTAAAACTCATCCTTATGATGTAGCGACGGCTGAAGCCGAAATAAAGGACATTATGTTTAAAGTGCGGCGAGCCACAGTATCGACAAAAGGGACGCTCATTAGTGAACCGCATTGTGAGTTCGCTGGCGACCTAACGACCGAAAATGAGTATCTAAATGCTTGGTTTGCACCTCAAACGCTTCGCGAATTATTGGCTTATCGTTTTTTTATCGACTCAGGCGACTATCAATACAAGGATATCCTTAAAATAATTCTGAGCCGTTCAGCGCGTTCAGCACGTCTCACTAAACATTTTGACTTGGATTTCCCCAAGCACCCGCAAACTGAACCCTACTGGTGTTACAAACATTCTCGGGAATGTGTTCCCATTACGGAAGCCTGGAAATTCATTGAGCGTTATAGTATTGATACTATTTCGCGAATCGCAGAATTCGCTAAAATAAGAACGCCGGCCCCTGTTTCGGTTCACCATGAAGATAGTCGGACCGCAGATATTAAGCCGATTGATGGGGTTATTACCAGTCCGCCCTATGTGGGGCTTATTGATTATCATGCCCAACACGAATACGCCTATCATCTTTTTGGCCTGGAAGATCGCCGAGAGAACGAAATAGGCGCTGCAACGGACGGTGCAGGAACCGAAGCACGGGAGCGTTATCAGATAGGTATTGCCCAAGTGTTCAAGAACGCGGCGAATGCATTGCGACCCGGTGGACGAATGATTGTCGTGGCGGCCGACCGGGCAGATCTATACACCAAAATAGCCGAACTAGCTGGTGTCGAGGTTGAGGCGGTGGTAAAACGCCACGTCAACAGACGCACTGGACGCAGATCCAGCGAATTCTATGAATCCGTCTTCATTTGGCGAAAACCTTGATCACTCTCTTTGGAAGTTGTTCAATCAATAGTATTTTGAAAGGCATACTATATGCAAAAAACAGACGATATGAAGATTGCCATTCAAGATGTGATAATGAAATTGATGGACAGGGTAATGCAACGCGTCCTTGTCGATGATCCCTTTATCGCCGCAGAACATCAAGCGAAAAAGCCTCTCTATGCTGCTCTAGTCCCAGATGAAATTTTCAAATCTTCCCATTTTGAACGTCGATTTGTTACTCCTTTCGGCAAGATTTGGGAGCATCTAGCCTTGGTCGCAGCTAACAACGGCTTAGGCCGGGGTGTCAAATCCTGGACGGCGGCAGGCAGCATTCCGCGAGAAAGATTGAGAAGAATAACAGAAGTTCTCAATGCATTGGAGCATATAAGTGTACGGGGGGAACGACAATGTCCTAATTGGCAAGCCGAGCTAGATTATATAATGCAGGGCGATGGCCCTTTGGTTCCCACGACCGTTATCTGCGATATATTGGTGGAAGATATCGTAAAGAACAGGCACTACGCATTTGAGTTGAAAGCACCTTTGCCAAATAGCGACCAAACTAAAGTAAGCAAGGAAAAGATACTAAAGCTCTACAGTATGGAGCCAAGACAAGTGGATGCAGCCTTTTATGCATTGCCTTACAACCCGTATGGCCTAAGAGTGGACTACGCCTGGTCATTCCCAGGGCGCTGGTTCGATATGCGCCACGACTCTGTCGTTCTTATTGGTGATGAGTTCTGGGAGATGATAGGAGGTCAGGGAACTTACCAGGCCTTTGTCTCTGCGGTAAACGAGATTGCCCCTTGCTACAAAGAACGGATTTATCGCGAATATTTGGGCGTCGAACCGCCTTTGGATACCGGGGAACACAGCCTTTAACGGCTATGCGATACCTTGGCATGTTACCCCACCTTCGCTCCCATTCTCCTGAATGCGCCTGCGAGAACTTCGATCATATCTTCCACCTCGGAGATTATGCGGGGTGAGGACGGGTTTATCGCCAGTTTATCCGGCTGGAACCAATGGCGCCTGTGTGTTTTCATCAGATCTTTGCACAACTCAGGCGACAACCGAACCCCAGGGCCGAAATTGACCTGCACTTGATTGCGGAACATAGATATCGACGCTATGCCCAACTCATAACATCGCAGCCTCAGCCTGATTATCGCCAGCATATTCCACAGCGCACGCGGCGGGTCGCCGAATCGATCCTCCAGTTCGTCCTGCACCGCCTGCACGTCCGCGATTGAGCGCACCGCCGCCATCTTCTTGTAGAACAATATCCGCTGCGCCTCTATCGGCATATAACCCTGCGGGATAAACGCGTCAACCGGCAGTTCCACCGGCGGCAGCTCAATCTCTTCCACTTCCTCGCCCTTTAGTTCCTTGACAGCTTCGTTTAGCAGGCGGCAATACAAATCGAACCCCACCGCCGACATCTGACCGCTCTGTTGCGCTCCCAGCAGGTTCCCCGCGCCCCTGATTTCCAGGTCGCGCATCGCTATTCTGTAACCACTGCCAAAATCCGTAAATTCGCGAATCGCATCCAGCCGCTTCTCGGCGACCTCCGTGAGCATCTTGTCCGGCTTGTAGATCAAATACGCATACGCCTGCCGATTCGACCGCCCGACTCGACCGCGAAGCTGATACAACTGCGCCAATCCCAGCTTATCGGCGTCGTTTATGATAATCGTGTTCGCATTCGGGATATCCAGGCCACTTTCGATGATCGTGGTGCAGACCAGCACATCGAACTTATGCTCGTAAAAGTCCATCATAACCCGCTCAAGCTCGCTCTCCGGCATCTGACCGTGGCCGACGTCGATTCTGGCATACGGAACCAGCCTCTGGACCTGATCCGCAACATGGCCGATGTTTTCCACCCGATTATGAACGAAAAACACCTGCCCGCCGCGATCAAGCTCCCGCACGATAGCATCCCGCACCACGCTGGCCTCGGCCTCTTTAACCATCGTCTTGATCGGCATTCGCCCCTCCGGCGGGTCGTCGATGATGCTCATGTCTCGAATGCCGGCAAGGGACATGTGCAGAGTGCGCGGGATAGGGGTGGCGGTCATGGTGAGCGCATCGACGCTTTTGCGAAGCTGCTTCAGCTTTTCCTTGTGTTTGACCCCAAATCGCTGCTCCTCGTCTACAACTATCAGGCCAAGCTCCTTGAATTCGATATCTTTGCTGAGAAGACGATGGGTTCCGATCACGATATCCACCGTGCCGAACTACAGCCCCTCGATGGTTTCTTTTTGCTCCTTTGGCGTGCGGAAACGAGACAGAAGTTGTATAGATATCGGAAACGCGGCCAGTCGTTCGGAAAACGTATTAAAATGCTGCTGCGCCAGAACCGTAGTCGGGCACAACACCGCCACTTGCTTGCCGTCGGAGACCACCTTAAACGCCGCCCGAATGGCCACCTCGGTCTTGCCATAACCAACATCCCCACAAATCAATCGATCCATCGGCTTATGATGCTCGAGATCGCTTTTCACGTCATGTATCGCGCCCAACTGATCAGGTGTCTCGGTGAATGGAAATGCGGACTCCATCTCTTGTTGCCACGGCGTATCAGGGCCGAATGAATGGCCGCCGAGCGCCTGCCGCCAAGCGTATAGCTCGATCAACTCCCGCGCCATTTCCTGCACGGCTTTTTTGACACGGGAAGTGGTGCGCATCCACTCGCTGCCGCCCAGACTGTGAATAGTCGGCGGACTGCCTTCCCCACCGATATATTTTTGCACCCGGTCGATCTGATCGCTGGGCACATACAGCTTGTCGTTGGCGGCATATTCCAGCAGCAAATACTCCCGCTCGACTTTGCCGGTCTTGAGTTTGGTTATGCCGCGATAGTAGCCTATGCCGTGGCTGATATGAACGACATAATCCCCCTCTTTGAGATCGAGGATGCTGGCGATCGGTATGCCTTCGTGGGACGTTTTCCGGGCGCGAAGCAGACGCTGTACGCCGAAAATCTCGGAGTCCGTAAGCACGACAAATCCCGCATCGATCAGTTTGTAGCCGGACTGCAGCCCAGCGCTCGCAACATAAGCCACATTGTGCGCATCAGTTGTCATATCGACAATCGACGCGCCAACAATGCCATATTCAGTCAAAATCTCGAGCATTCGCCGGGCTTGATTGGAGACGATCACCACAACCTGATCGTTGCCCAGCCAGGTCTTGGCCTGATCCATCGCCGCCTCTATCTGGCTGGAGAATGAATCCATAGGTTTGGATTCAACGGCAACCTCGACATCTGATCTGGCCCAACTGATCGGGCGCGGCAGCAAAGTGAAACTTATGGCTTGGCGCTCGGCAAGGACGCGCTTGATTGTGGCCTCAAACTTAACATGCTGGCGCATTTTGCTGCCGAGCAGCAAGCCTTTGTTTGCTCGGTTGATCAACGTCTCCAGCATCTTCTCCTCGTGCTGTTCCCAGTGCGATTTGACCTGCATAGGTTCATCGAGCACAATGACGGCATCGTGCGGAAGATAATCGAAAGCGCTGACCTCGTTTGGGTGCAAATATGGCAAATAGAACTCGATATCGTCGAAATACGATTGATTTTCGATCCTGGTAATGTCGTCTTCGATCTTGTCGCTCAATCTTTTGACGGACTCCGGGTCGTTTTTCAGCGCATTTATTTGTGTAGTAAGCTCTCTTCGGATTTTTGCAGCGGCGTTTTGAGCGGTTTCATGATCCATCAGCGCTTCTCTGGCCGGCAGCAGAAGAGCGCGGTCGATTTTGTCGATAGAACGCTGTGAGGACGGGTCAAAATGCCGAATCGATTCTATTTCGTCGCCGAACAACTCGATTCGCAGCGGATTATCCTCGCCGGACGCAAATACATCCACGATACCGCCTCGCCGGGCGAATTCTCCGTGCCGGTCGACTACCTCGGTGCGCTCATAACCCATTTTCACAAGCTGCGCAGTGAACTCGTCGAGATCGACTTCTTCACCAATGCTCACATCAAAACAACTCGCCTGCAGCAAATCGCTCGGCATTGTCCGACGCAGCGCGGCGTTTATGGGGGCCACGACGACTGCAGGCCGACCAGACGCCAAGGCGTTCAGCACACCCATTCTCTCACCGATGACGCTGAAATCCGGGCCGCCCTCCTCATATATCATCGTATCCGACGATGGCAAAAACAGGACCTGGTCTTTCGGGATGCCATAGAACGGGAGGTCCTCGGCGATCCTCTCGGCCTGCTCCTGGCCGTAGGTGAGGACCAGCATCGTGCGCTTGAGCCGGCTGAAGATTCCGGCGAGCATCCAGCCTTTGGCCGCTGCCGCGAGACCCTCGATCTGGACTAACCCGGCTCCGTTTTCAATCGCAGCCATAATCTCGCGGGATTTTTGGTTGGAGTCGTGGAATTGCAGTAACTTGTTGAGCATAATATTAGTCGATTCTTGATCGTTTGCTTTTGTCAGGTACATAGCCAAAATGGACTTCGGCGGCAAGGCGGGGGATGCCGAAGTCCTAGGATTTCATAAACACTCTACATATTCATGTTATGATTGGCTCCGCGCAGTGTCAAGGTAAACAGCAAAAAAACGCACGGCAATCTGTCGGCGTTTGCGTTATTTCGCGATCACATTCAAGCCTTCCTGCACATCGCCGTCCGATTCATTTGTGATCTGTTTGCTTCCTTTGAACCTATTGCCGGATATCACTGCGGTGGTGACACTTTTTCCCAGCCGGATATCAGGTCTCTGCATCCAGAACCGCGAGTTGGAGATGTTGATATCTCCGGAAAGCGCGTCGATTGTGAATAGTTCCGCTGCGCCGCCCTGGTTCAGAAAAGTGCACTGAT
>JAAYKG010000019.1 GCA_012522555.1 Armatimonadota bacterium | reverse complement strand
GTGTTTGTCTGATAACAACCACTTCGACACCGGGATCAGGAGTTCAATACTATTTGGGGTAGTTTTTCAGCTTTTTTGCATTCTCAGTCTATCTCCACGCTCAACCATTGGGGTTTTTCACACTTTTCGCACAGCCAGATTCGAGATCGCTAGAGCCTAACGCAATTGCCCCGAATGCAGCGCCAGGACTATCATATTCCAAGAATGACATCGGGGCTTCGTTCAGCTTGGAGGATACATCCATCAGCGATAAATCCCCGTCCGCCATGTAGCATCTGGCCAAATGCACGAGATCATTCATGGAGCCGGTAACGGACCGATTCAACGTCTTGCCGTATGTGATAGTGCCCATCGCTGGCAGAATCAGCCTATCGAAAGCAGCGTTAAGCTCATCGTACGCCAAGTATTCCGCCAAACAGTCCCGCATCGCAGCCAAGAAAGCGCTGGGGGATGTCAGGCCACTTCCACGCATCACTACCGAGTACAAAGTGTGCGTGTTCGCGATCAGAATATACTGCCGACGGCTTTGTGTAAAGAGGTGAGCCGTCCAGTCGGCGAACGGATTTGGATCGCAAGGCAACGACTCTAGCTCTCTCGCCCCGATCTTCTTCGCAAGCTTGGTTGTAAGCCGAACTACCATCATATCGTCTCCGTCTGCACCTGCCAGATTTGAGTCAGTCCTCAATTGGGATACCTTCTCAACGAGAACGGGCGAATTTCTCGCGCGGCTCTCATCGGTGGCAGGAGAATCTCTCGCATCGCTTCGATCACAGCCGTCAACTTCGGCGTGTCCGCAGCCAGGCCCGACTTGCACACAAATGCCTACCACTGCAGACGATTGATGCCATACGCACAGCTATCCTATATCTTTGCTGACAGGATCTTATCGTAAGCATTGCTCAGGGTCGCCACGATAGTTTCCACTTCATCTATATTGTTGTATCTGCCATACGAAATGCGGATTGCAGATCTCGCTTGCTGTTCGGTCAACCCTAACGCCATTAGCACATGCGAAGGTTCATCGTTGGCCGATGTGCAAGCCGAACTTGTAGATACGCATATTCCCTTTAGGTCCAGCCAGTGCATGAGCGATTCGCCTGTTACACCATTAAAACTAACGTTTACAATTCCAGGCAGCCGATTGTCTTCATCGCCATTGATCACAGCACCCGGCAACCTGGCGCGTATCCCATCTGTTGTTGCTTGGGCAAGTGCCGATAGCTTAGCGGTCATTGCGGCCATGTTGGTGATGCTTTCCTCAATCGCGTATCCTGTCGCCACAATCCCTGCAACATTCTGAGTTCCAGGACGAACCCCGCTTTCCTGCTGCCCGCCAAAGATCAGAGGTGGCAATGAAACGCCGTGTCGCTTGTAGAGAATGCCAGTTCCCTTTGGCCCATGGAACTTATGGCTGGACGCGGTTAGCAGATCCACGCCAAGGTCATTAACAACGACAGGGATATGTCCAACTGCCTGAACTGCATCGCTGTGAAACAGGATCCCCCGTTGACGTAGGCACTCGCCGATCTCAGCTATTGGCTGGATCGTTCCGATTTCATTGTTGGCCAGCATAATAGAGACAAGTTTTGTATCTGAGCGGAAAGCCTTTTCCACGCTGTCCAATGAAACGCGTCCCTTGCTATCAACAGGCAGGTAGGTGACGTCAATACCTTTGCACTCAAGCGAACGGCATGTGTTCAGTACAGAGTGATGCTCAATTGAGGAAGTAATAACATGCCCATCGTTCACGGAAGACAACACCCAACTGTTGCCTTCAGAGCCTCCTGAAGTGAACACAATCTCTGAAGGCTCTGCTCCAATAGCCGTCGCAACCTGCCGGCGAGCTCGTTCAATGGCACGTTTGGTCTTTACTCCGAGTGAATGCTGGCTGGAAGCGTTGCCGTATTGCTCCTGCAAGAACACGAGCATTTGCTTGAGGACGCTGTCCGATATTCTTGTCGTAGCGGCATTATCGGCATAAATCATGGTGCAGCATCCTTAAAATAGCATGCAGCCTTGCGCTCTGAACTCCTCGACCTTTTCAAGTAGAGATTCGGTATCTACTTCCAAATACTGCGCAAGACAATCAAGACAATATAAGCGCTTGGCATCTTTGTCAAGTAGCTTCTTTGTAAGCCCAGTCTCACGCCTGCTAAGGTTTTCTTTTCCGCACACATAACAAACCCTGCTTTTCACTGCTTTATCCCTGCCGCATATGTGCGTCGGGTCTAACGCTGAATGTGGGTATATTTTTGCCCCGGTATTCCTCATCAAGGATACCGAGTTGATATTTTATGGTGTCTCTCATTTTGCGCGCCCTGTCAAGACAGTAGCGTTTGAATTCACGAGCAGCAATATCATCGGGTTGCCGCACATTTGGGAAGAGCAGTTTCAGGTAGGCAGTCGCGATGCGCTTTACAGCTTCTGTATCGCGTGTGTCGGCAGCTTCAGGAACTTCGATGAGTTCATCCACAATAGCGCGATAACTCATATCCTCTCGCAATTCGTGCAATATTGAACAGAAATACTCTGAATTAAGCGCCCACCCCGAGATCTTGAGATCATCATGCATTCGTGGAATATTCCAGCCTTTTATGAAACCATGAAACCGCTCTATCAAGGCTGACTCGTGAAACACGGCAGGCAGTTCTTCAAACATATTGCTGTACCCATCTGCATCCATTGTCTCCTTCTTGATGTTGCCGCAAAGGATCACACCCGCGTCTGCGGTTCCCTCATAATTGCCAACAGTGAAGACGCCTGATTCAAGGTAGCCTTTCAGTGCAGCTCTCATTTCATCTACATCGGCGAACGATATCGTCTGCACCTCATCAAGTGTAACGAAGTCGTTTCCTGCAACCAGGCCTTCTGCGCGTTTGGCTTGGTCATAGAACATTTTCGCGCGACTCATAACGCCACCACTTGAAAGCCAGCCGAAGCGGCTGACGCGACCAAACAGATATGATTTCCCCGTTCCCTTTGGTGCAAGTTCGATAAGGTTCAGGCGTTTCTCCACAAAGGGGAGCAGTCGAGTCAGCATTGTGAGTTTCTTTTCCTCGTCCCCAAAGTAGCCACTCGCGTTGTAGTCAACCGCGCCCAACAAGACGTCTATCCATTCTGATGTGCTGAACTCTCGGCGGGCATCCTTGTAGTAATCAATGTCAATCACGTAGGGGCAAAAGCTCTTGAAAGCAGTCAGCTTTATCTTGCCCTTATTAGCTCCTTTGGCCTTGTTTTGAGCGAACTGCGAGTCGCAATCGTCGGGGGGGCGATATCCTATCTCAACTATTCCCCACGTTTCTCGTCCACGAACCAAATCCTCCTTGCAGGTGTTCCAGACAGGATCCTCAATGATGGTATCTTTGCTCGGAAGGCCAAAGTCAGGAAGTGAAAAAGATACCTCTCCAGTTTTAATATCTATATCGACAGACATCTTGGCGAGAAACTTCACGCGTTCGTTCTCAATGACCACCCTATTCTTTATTGCTGTCCAATCGTCCTTGTGCGGCAGATATGTCCGCACAAATAGAGCCAATTCGTCCGAATCAAAATATCCACTCTCATTTTCAAATTTCTTCAAGAGCCAGTCTCGCATAAATGAAGGTAAGCTCAGTGCAGAAAAGAAGTTGCTTTTCTTAAGATCTTTATATACGACCATTTCATCGAAGCAGTTTCGCAGTTTCTCAATCATCGAAAGCAACCCCCTCAAAATAAACCATCAAATGCCTCGTTGGCCTTGCCACTCTTGCCTTGTGCCTTAATCAGTATTTTTCCTATAAGGTCATCGCCCGAATAAACATCAGCATGATATTCCCCTGCCCGCTTTGTGTCAGGAAGCGCAACCTTGTAGTGGTTGCCATCAAGCATGCATGCGAGGTAACGTTTACCGCTCAAGACAAGCGACATATCTTTCACTGGCGAGTTGACGAACAACGTTATCTCCGTTCCCGTGCGGAAATCGACGGTTACGAATTCCTCTGCCAATTCAACAACCATGTTGCTGTCCTTCAGCGTCAGTTCTATTATGGGAACGAGGACCTCTTCAAGGGAAGCCCCCCCGTGCACCTCTACGTTGGAGGCACGGCTTCCTCTGAAGCGCCCGTAGTCTGCAAGCACGAGATAACCGTTCTCTTCGGCTGCGAACGGTAAGTCATACGGCTCGAACGATTTGCAGCAACGACCGGAATGCTCGCCTTTGGTGTCGGTGTCGTACTTCTCCTCCTTGCGCCGCAATACGGCAAGTCGAGAAGCACCGTGGTCACTGACAATCAGGAAACGCTTATGATGACGTTGGGCAAGTTCTGTGGCTGCCTTATCGATAACCCCTGAGATTATCTCCAGCTCTCTGGCAAGATGGATCGGTAACTCGTTGTTCTCGAAATTGTAGCCGCCCACATCGCTGTGCTTTGTGTCATCGAGTTCATCGTCTTTTACTTTTCTACTGCCTCGCCAAGCATCGAAAAAATCGCGGTTAATGGAGGTTATGGTAGGTAAGCTCGCACGAGCAACATTTATTGAAATAGATAGCCCTCGCTCGCGCGCCAATTTTGAAATAAATGCTAAATACTCAACACCAAGCGCATCGAGCCAGTACAGATAGGTATCATCTTTGTCCAAGCCGTCGATTATCTCGTTGCGCGTAGGCAATCGGTTGTATTCCCGGCTGCTAGCAAGTTTGTCCACCTCTTGTAGGAAGTCGGTCTCAAGAGCGTTGGAGACTTTCTGTCGTTTATATGCGTCAAAGTACTCTGTCAGCAGGTCCGACAGGTCACCGCAATCAAAGACATACGTTTTCAAATAATCAGTCAATGCAGGGTAAATATCGGCAATCTGCGGTATGACTCCATGTCGGGAAACCCAGGCTATAATTTCTTCACGCTCCGCTTTTGTGCCATCCGTCAGCCTATATACACTCTCAGCAGCATTCTTACGGTTGTTTATGATGAAACTTGCAACGTCCGGCTCGGGGAATTTCTCTATGAGCAATTTTCTATCGGCGTATAGCCCGCCAAACTGCTTGTCTTTATGAGGAACCTGGCTGATGGCGCTCAGAACGTTAGTCTTGAAGTCTTCAAAGCGATCTGTGTACTCCAGCACGAAGCGCAAATAGTCGTTTGACAGAGTGTCCGATTTGCTCTTTAGGGCAATGAAGTAGAGCCAGTTCCTGTACTCAAGCCCTGCCACACGGACGTAGAAATCGGCTTCAAGGGCATCGGCAAGGCCGTTCTTTTCAAACACTGCATCAAGCGAGCTGTGTTGTGTGAGTTCCGTGAGAAGCTCAGCCCACTGCTCATCACTACCACAAGAACGCGGCAAGTTAAAGTCGATGGAGATATGCTTGATGCCATCGTATGCATCATTTATTCTATGTACAGTGAATGATGAGTTTTCGAGACTAACAGTTGTGTTGACGACAATATTCCCGCATTCGCCATTTTCGAGTTTTTTGAGTAGAGCCTTAATTCCCACCAAGCCCGATAGAACGACAGGTGGAACAGCGAGTGTGAGCGACAAATTGCAGATCGCAGTATCGACGATGCAGCAGCGTCGACTATCGAAGCGCGGATCTGCCTGCAGCTCGTTGACTTGAGCGGCAACCCCACGCAGAAGCAGAACAGCTTTCGCGGTTCCAGTGTTCAGGTCTTTCAACTGCGACAGAACCCTCGCGGATACATGGTTTCCCCGAAGCGCAAGATATTCGCCAAGTCCGACGACAACCAGTTTGCTATCACCCGCGTTCATCTTGGCTGTCTTAAGGCGTTCAAGCAAACCATCAATGTCAGGCAATGCATCGTGGCTGCTGCAATAGTCACTTACTCTGACGATTGTAAGCCCCAGTTCCAAAAGCTTGTCTTTGATACTTGTATACTGCGCATCGCCCACCACAAGGAAAAATGGCGACTGAACGTTGGAGGAAAGATACTTGTTCACTGCCTGAATTGACATCGGCCTACTGGCCTCCATCCGTCATGATCTCAATTCCAATGATCATGTTTTCCTTGACCAGCCGCCTAAGATACTCTTTCAATAGTGCATCATCCATAGTGTCGATTCTCCTGACAGCCTTGTCGCTACCGCCAGCATTGTATTCCGCTTCGGCGAGTTGTTTGATTTTGTTCTTGACGCCCGGATTCTCGTGCCACTCGTATGTATCAACTGAAAGGCGCTCAAGCTCATCCCTCACCTTGTCCGGATCCGGCAGCAGTGGGCGGTAATCACCGATAAGCTCGCGCTCAAATGAAGCATTGACCTTAGTGTCGTCGGTTATAACGTCAAACAGGCTCGTTGTCTCGAGGAACTCAAGCGCGGCTGTTATTTCCGAATCTGCAGACAAGCTTCTATTCAGTGTGTCAAACGCTTTTTTCGCCGCATCAAACTCGTCTTCGGATACACAGCAAAGTATCGGGGTTCTATGGTGGCTTGACCATTCACGAGGATTCTTCGTTCCGCTCTTATCTCTCCAGACGTTGAACAGTTGGGTTTTTAGCTGGTTCTTGCGGAATTCCTCCACTGCCCCCTTAACTCTGGCGTTGCAATCCGTCTTTCCGAGTCCAAACATTCCCGTTGGCAGCTTGCTCTTCACTTCGCCGATATCAGAGTCGCTCAGGTCGTGGAGATACGGGCTGTAAACCTCGGCGAACACTCTCTTTTCGTTATTGAGTAGATCGAGCAGTTCCTCGTGGTGGGCTATCAGTTCTGAAAGGAACGTCTTGAGCTGATCCGGCAACACATCCGATTGCTGGTAGATTTTCAGAAGTGTATCAAAGACTTTTGCCGGAGACGGAAACTTTGCTCGTAATGCCTCCCAAGAGACGCCGATAAACTTCAGCCGTTCGCGCCATTCTTTGTCCGCTTCTGGCAGAGAACTGGCAGTCACATTCAAAAGGATGCTGCATTCTCTGGCAATGCCATATTCGGTCACGAGTTTGCGAATTTCATCTTCACCTGTCTGTCTATCCCACAAACAGGAATGCTTCACCGTGAATAAACCGCGAATATCCCGGAGTATATCACTCTCACTTGCGCCGATTTCACCAGCAAGTGACAGAATCTTACCCCCTTCAAATGAGGCCAGAAACTCCTTCATTCCCCTCTGGCAGTTTAGAGCCGTGAGAAAAGCCGCCAAGTTTTCGGGTAACGTTCTTTCAATCCTGGCGTCCCTCCCTATTTCAACAGCTTTCTTTTGCGCCTCGCTGCCTTCCTTTTGAACGAGCTCAATGTAATCTTGAACAACGTCATAAACACCACAATCGTCAACTTCGGCGAGACACCACACGGGCAATCCAAGTCCGCGCATTTTTGCAGCCACGGCAATAGCCGCCTGCCCCGCAGACGAACAGGAATTGGGCGCAACGCCCCACGCCTTTTCAGTGAGTTCGTAGAACGCCATTTCCTCGGCGGTCATTTTCACAATATAAGTTGGCTTCGCAGTCTTGCCAATATAGTTGCCAAGCATTTCCGCCAGTTTGTCCTGCGTCATCGATTCGTGGCTGCCGGATGAATCGGTGTAGCGGAACGGCTCCCCGCCATACTCTTTTAGTAGGAAGCCCATGAGGAATGCCGAGAGGTTGCAGGGTGCAAAACCATAATTCTCTTCCACAAAGTCGTATATTTCGCCGATTGAGATCTGCCCATCACGATCAAACGCGGCTTCAATCAGCTTATCTATCTCGACCTTTATCTTTGAAATAGGCAGCCCTGCCGTAGACGGGGACTCCCAATAATTGTCCACTTTCCACACAGCAGGCAGAACAAGCTTCTCCAGGCCGACCACAACGCCGCTTGTGCTTTGGATAATTCCACTCTTGGCGCTTGCTTTGCTATTGGTGAGTTTCAACTGATTCTCGCTTAGTCCTTTGGCAAAATCAAACGCGAGAGGGAACCGCGCGGTCACTCTTGTTTGCAGAACACTCGCCACGCCTTGCCCATTGCCGAGCTTTTCGCCTTCTTGATTAGCGTATGTATATATGACAAACTGACCGCTGTAGATACGGTTCTTCCAATCTTGGTTCAGAATGCTTTTTGCCTTGCTGGCACATTCCTTCGACGTTGAGTTGTCGCTTCCGCTATGGTAAATCGCCATAGCGGAGTCTTCCACGTAATTCTCGAAAGCCTCGTTGCCAAGGGGGGTGGAGAGCGCGTCGATAAAAACAATATTCTCATACTGCTTGTCCGCGACGGCCGCCTTGATAGTATTGCGGAAACTTGCAGCTTCGTCCTCGTCTTTGGCAAAAGCCATAACCGCATGGAAATTCCATCCAATGGGTCTGTCTCGGAGGCCATTTATCGTGCGAGTGAAATCTGCGGCGGTTACAGTAAGAATACTACCGGTATTCGGTTCGACTTCATATCGCAGACGGAGCGCAGGAGACAGCGGCAGCACAGTCGAAAGCTCGCCCTCGGCAACCAGCTTGGCGGTCGTGCTGTTCTGGCGAATCTTATCTTTGTGAGCGTCAATTTTAGTCTGGTCGCCCGCAAGCACCGCGGCGGCGTAAACGTGTTTGCCGCCGCCTATCTGGCTATAAACCAGCACTCCTTTCTCAGCAAGCTGTTTAGCAATGTTCTTGCAGGCCGTATCCAGTCCTGCGGCTATTCCTTCAAATGCATAGCTCAGGTTCTGTTCGGTAGCCTTGAACAGATCAATGGCGCCTCTGTGGCGTTGATCAATTGCCTGCATTATCAAAATGGTCTTGAGAACAGCTTTCTCGTCTTCTCTGAGGTCTTGTTGTTGCGAGAACGTGTCCAGGATAAGCCGAATGTCCGCAGAGAGGTTGTCCCTGCCCTTCTCGTAGAAGAAGTTCCACAACATATCCACCGTGAGCAGCGGGTGCTCGTCCTCGGGGCCATGACTCTCGATAAACCACTGGAACGCCTTCACGTTGTCGGTGTTCGATGACTTTATAAAGTCGAACATACTGCGCTGATTGGACTTGAACGCAGAGGCTATGTTCTTGAGCAGGAGCGCTGCCATGGGGTGGAGTGGCATGATGGCTTTTATTACCTGCGGATCAGTAATATTGGCCTGTTTCATTACTTCCGCTCGCGACGAATTGACACGGCCGTTCAAGTCCTCGGCAAGATTATCCCAGTCGCTCCTGGCTGCCGGCTTCACGTCGAAGGCGTGGCCGATCAGGTTAAAGGCGATATTGTCCGGCAAAGCGATCTGAACAGGAATAAAACGGTCGCGCACTTTTGTCCACGTAGAGTCAGCGGTAGCAAACAGATGCCCTGACTCGTGGGTGACCACGACAAAGTAGAACGGCTTCAGGCTCACCAGTTCGGCAAGTTTCTGGAACTCCGACAGGCTCTCGCGGTTATTCTTAAAATAGTCGGAGAACTCGTCCCAAATGAATACAATTTTGACGTTGTTGCGGTCGATAATATCCGTAAGCCAGGCTATGAGCCTATCCGCGTCGATGTCCAGGGCGGTAATGCCTTCTTTGTCGGCAAGGCGAAACAAGTTATCCATCAAGTTTTTGACTTCGCCGCCCTTGCGCAGTGCATCCAGCACTTCTTCGGCTTTTGACTGCGAGAACAAAGCCGACCATTCCGGCTTGTCCAATAGCATGTCGAGGAACGCTTTATGCGATGGTTCATCAATCCAGGCGATGACACTTTCTTTCAGCGTGTTTTCTCCGGCGTAGAGTTCTCGCTCGACCAGGGCGGCTTTTATGCTGTCCTGCACGGCAAGAAACAGGTCGCGGGGCGAGCCGATGCCGCCGGAGGCGTAACGGTGTGCGGTCACTATTCCTTTTTGCTTATGTCCAATGAGTTTTTCAAGCAAGTCGGGTTTCTTTTTCAGAGCTTCATATCTGTCCCAGTAGGCACAGAGTTCTTCTTCTGGCACTTCGAGGATCTTTTTCAAGGCATAGGCGCATTGCGATTTACCTGTGCCATAGGCGCCCTCTACCCAAAGCGAACGCCTCTCCTGTCGCGCCAAAACCCGCTCCATGCTGTTCATCATATCAATAAAGGTCTGGTGCGGGTATGTTCGTGTCCAGAAATCGGGGCTTGCCGCTGCAATGGAGGAATCATTTATTTGTGGAAAATATTCTTCGTCGATGTCGAAGTATTCACGGTACTTATTAGTCATTTGTGTTTTTCTCCCCAAACAAGTCGAGTACGTCAGACGAGGTTTTGTCTTCCGCAAGCGTTATCTTCTCGAGGTCGTGCGTGAACGAAGCAAGTATGAATTGCGGATACTTCGCCGTCAGCCCTAAAAGTAGAGGGATCATATCCTCCCGGTCGAGGCCGAAAATGCGGCTGGGACTTATGCCATCGCGGTCTATGCTGTCGTTCAGAAGCGTAGCCAGCGTGAACTCCTTGTAGTCGTTGCACTTCTCAGCAAATCTAAACAAACCATACAAAACCACCCGCGGATCGGACACCGAACACTTCGTACGGACAAGCTCACCGTCATTTGTAACATAACCGAAATGAAGAGTTGTGCCAAGGGGGGTGGCCGCCAAGCGTTTATAAGCATGAATAATGCTCGAGGTATTGTCTTTACTTTGCTCGACGGCGATAAGTTTATTCTCTATTTCGCAGCGTCTATATATTCTACCGATCTCCATTTCGCGCACATACCATTCTAACTGAGGGTTATTGGCAACAAGGTTAATTAGTATAAGCCCTAAAAACACTTCAGTATCCCAACCAAGTAAAGCGCCCAATCTGGCAAACGCTGTTGCTACGTTCTTTTCAACAAGTTCAGCATCTTTAAGAAAACGCTTATAAAAGGGCTTTTGAACTCGTCCCAAAGTATTGTTCGAAAGGAAATCAGTTTGTTGTTCGAAGAAATCCGTAAGCCATACTGTCTTTGGTGCATGATTGCTAAGCGTATTTAAAGACTTCATTTTGCTATTCTCCAAATGCTGTATTCTAAGAGAATGATAGGATAAACAACCTACCTCGACTGAATGACAGTCAAAACAGTGTTTACAGTTTTCAATTCGTAATCCTTTATCAAATGAGATACAACCGTTTTTGCAATTTGCCAGACAAGTCTTGCAGACCACACAGTATGCAGCTTTTCTGAAAGTATAGCGAAACAGCTTTCCGAACAGAGGGTAATGTTTAGCAATCTCTGCCTGCAGTTTCACAGTATAACCTTTGATACTTGGTTCGCAGACAAAATCGAAAGGCTGGCCTTGTAAAGTAATGGTGTAGTTGTTCCCTTTCTCTATTAAGTCACCGAGGATCTTGATCCATTCTTTCCAATCGGTTTTTTGCGAGACAACATCTATTATAAGTTCGCCATTCCTTATAGTTTCAGAGTAGTTGTTCTCGTTATCGCAAAGGAACTGTCCATTCTTTCTCGCATTCCAACCACCCCCTGCGACATAAGTTTCATCGGTAATACTCGTCCGTGCGTTGCTTTTCCGTATGCAAGATAAGAATAACTCGGTTTCCTGGGGGTAGTTTACGCGCTCTGCAAAGCTTGCTTTGCCGCCACCCAAAGGACAACAAATGCAACCCACTCTTGCGCTACCTTTCATATACGCAGTGTTTACTAAAATCTTGTTTGTATATATGTACAACCATACTTCGGCTGAAGTCCACTCAAGTATGGAGTTATGACTATACTGCCCTTTTTGTTTTTTGCCGTAATTCTCATAATCGTATTCGGCGCGTGTAGTGCTTTCTTGCGCTCGAACACCTACGAATGCCAGCCCCGTATAATCGTTCTTTCCTGTAATCTCCCGTAGTTTCAGTGTTTGCGGAGTGCTCTTATGCACGCTGCAGCACCAGCGCAGAACACGCGATGGAGGGCCGAACAGCTCCCAGGACTGCTTCGGCTCCAGATGAGACTTTGCAACATAAAATGGGATCTCATCTTGCTCGCACTCTCGACGGGTCTGCTCGACAACGTCATATGTATCCGGGAACTCCATCCCGGTGTCGCCGAAGATAACAACAAAGCTGCCCTTCGGCAGAGCCTTCTTTACAAGGTCGAGCAAAACAGCGCTGTCCTTGCCGCCGGAGAAGGCGACGTGGAAGAGATCGAGTCTGTGCTTGTATTTTTCGTAGACTGCGAGTATCTTTTTGACCGTGGTCTGCTCTATGATTTCGAGCATCTCGCGATTTGCCTCAACCATTGCCGCAATGTCAATGGGACGCAGGGCGCTGCCATTTGGCTCAGGCGCTATGGGAATACCGCTTTCATCTGCTGGAATGATAATCTCAGGTGCAGTATAGAGATTGCCGCCCTTAAGTTTGGCAACAAGTCTCCCTCGATACCAATAGCTGTTTGCCTCAGCCCACATGTATGGTACCTCAGTCTGCCTGTCGTAATTCCAGTATCTATCAAAGCCCAAAACATCAAGCTCAGCAGCATAGACGGGACGCGGCTCTTTTGAAAAACCAGTGGGCGATGAATTGAGCAATATCCCACCTGTTTCCCTGTCATAGGTATAAGAGTACAACCTCAGCCCCTCGCTTCACGCAAAACCTTCGCCTGTTCAATCAACTCGTCCATCTTTGCATAAGCACGCTTGCCCAGGTAGCCGCTGCTAAGTAAAAACCCTAAAATTGCCCCGTTTTCAAGTGGCGTGTCAGATTTTGCAACTGCATCAGCCATTATCTGCAAGTAAGATAGATGACAGCTCTTACGAATTATCGCGCCGGCATTCCGAGAATTGACCGCCAATACATCGAATCGATATCTATCGCTGAATCGTCGGCAAAAGCTTTCGAGCAAATACAAATTCCAAGCTTGCCCGCAATACGGAAAAGCTGCAAAGGTTGTGATGCTTTTAAGCGGCAGGTATTCGCCAGTCACGAAAAGGTCAAGTATATCATCAATCCCGGCAGCATCGAAATGGACATACTTTTCGGCCACATAATCATCCCTATCCACCCGCACCATTACGGAGTAGCCTGCTTGCATTGGCCTTCGATGGTATGGTTCGCCCGTGAGTTCCCGCCCAAAATCCAGTAAGCTTTGTAGAGAGCATCTATCCAGCGTGCTGCAATATTCTTTCATTATGGTGAGTGCGTCGAGTTTGTTACCCTTTCGGGTTACGATCTTGCCGCGTCTGTCATAGTTGTCGGCAAGGGCAATTTCAAACACTGCGTTGTGAACCGCCATAAGCGTCAGTTCGTAATTACGAGCTCCAATTTCTCCAAGTGGAACGTCGCTTAGAGATGCGTAACCATGTTCCCGGCAGGCGGCCGCAACATAGTCCACGATTTCAGCGCATTCCTCGTCAGCCACATCAACCTTATCGATGTGAGTGTAAACTTCCTTTGTGTTCCTTATAAAATTACTGCACGTTGCCAACGCCAATTTGACTTTGTCGAATGGAATGTATGGCAGGCGCTCGGAAATCTGATTGTAGTTTAGTGTGACATCGTCGCCCCAAACACGCATGATGTCGCTTCTGATCCCGGCGATCTCCGTAGTGCTTTCCGCTGTGGGTGTGAAGTAATTTAACTTGTGCATGTATTTTGGGTACAGCTTGATGAGAATGTCTTTCAGTATGCCCTCTGAGAAAACGCTGTCGCCAAAGAGCCATTCTTCGTGTCGCGCATAAAACGAATCGTAAAAGATAATCTGTGCGCCGCCGGAAATCGCCAGGTCTACTTCATCGCGTATTCTGCTCTGTATTTCATTGCTGATTATATAAACCTTGCCATCAGAGAGGGTGCCGCAAGAGGCGATAGACTTCATTAACTCTTGATCGTTTATCGAAACCTTATCACCAAAGTCTTCAGCCACGAAGCGGTGAAATCGCGATACTTCAATCGGAGAATCAATTCTGAAGCCATTAGGAAAATGAGCTGACACTAAGTCTGTTATCATTTTGGCATATGCAGGCTTGAGCGCCGTTTTCGACGAACTCGAAATGTCGTTTTCCGCCGGTTCAGGCTGACGAGTATCACTGGCGGATTCAAGATACAAAAATCCACCATCATCGGTTCTTACTACGTTCGATAATTGACAGATACACTGCTGGAACTGGAATTCTTTCAAACAGAGGTCGTCAATAGCATAGTCTCTCAGCGTATCGTAAGTGACCTCTCCGTTAGCATCCTCAATGTATTGCTCCAGAGCCTCTGCGCACGAGCGTGACCCTCTCTCACCATCCCAGGTATCCTTGCAGTAGACTCTTCCGTCCTCCGCCAACTTCGCAATACGCACTTGAGCATCCACAATCTCCGCGATTGTCTTGGCTCCTGTATTTGGCCAGCCCGCCATCGCATCAGGCTCCAAATGCATGAACTCCGGCAGACTCTTTACATGGCCGTAAGCCAGCGCGTGTCGCGCTCGCCCGCCAAGACTTTGGAGAACCGCCTCAAACACCTCGCGGTCGTCAACAGACTCACAGGGGCAATGAGATTCGTCTGCACATTGCTGGGCATCTGAGAGTCCGTCTCCCACAGACGCGTCTTCGTTGCGTTCAGCCCAAGTGTATGTATTCGCACTTGACTTACGACGCCCGTTCGCAAAGAGCCGTGATTCAGTTGTCTCTTGCTCTGTCACTATTTCGGGACTTCCTTTGAGAAAGGAGATAAATGCATTATATATCAGGACTTACTGCCGCGCTAGCTACAACTCCATCTGTACAAGCACTCACGCACAATGCCCAAGTGGGCCGCGGTCTCTTCTCCTGATAACCAAGTTGACCTGCACAGCGAAAAATGTACACGTTGTTCATCCTGCTGCGACTTGTGATTTTTAATTTCTTTCAAACTCCTCCGGACTCATATAGCCCAAAGAAGAATGAAGTCTTTGCCTGTTATAAAACACTTCTACATAATCAAATATATCCCTCCTTGCCTGGGCAATAGTCGCATATTTCTTGTTGCCCTCTGTGCCAACATACCTGAAACAGCCTTTCTAGTATAATTAGTGTAGAGGGCGAGGAGGTTTCAGGATGAGTGGTAATAGTTTGAAGTCGACGCAGAGAATGAGATTATTGGAAAGCGTCCCAGACCCGGAAGTGACGGCTAAGAGCGGCCGGCGGAGGTTTTCGGCAGCCTACAAGGCTCGGATCGTACGAGAGGCGGATGCTTGCCGGGAGCCTGGCGATCTTGGTGCACTGTTACGGCGAGAGGGGCTGTATTCGTCACATCTTGCCAAGTGGCGCAAGAGCTATAGAAAAGGGGCGGAATCGGCGCTTGCCGACGATAAACGCGGGCGCAAGCCGACCGCAAACCCACTGGCCTCTGAGGTCGAAAAGCTGCGCCGCGAGCTTGATCGGACGCAAAAGAAGCTTGCGCAGGCCGAGCTGATAATAGAGTTCCAAAAAAACTTGTGCGAGATTCTCGGGATATCCCCGACGAGGGTCTCGCACGAAGGGGAGAACTGATGGAGGAGGTTTCGCGCCTGGCGTCGGTGACGAATTGGACGCGCGCCTGCCTGGCATTGGACGTGCCCAGGGTGTCGGCGTATCGCTTCTTCAAGCGGAAGGACAACCCGGCTCCGAGAGTGGCTCCAAAGCCCGAGCGCGCACTTTCGGATGGCGAGAGACAGAATGTGTTGGACTTGCTGAACTCGAAGAGGTTCGTCGATATGGCTCCGGCGCAGATCTACGCTGCGCTTCTTGATGAGGGCGTCTACTTGTGTTCGATTCGCACGATGTATCGAATACTTGCGGCAAACGCCCAGGTGCGTGAGCGACGAGATCAGGCAAGTCACATAATCTATGAGAAGCCCGAGCTTCTGGCCACTCGTCCCAACGAACTCTGGAGTTGGGACATCACCAAACTTAAGGGCCCCACAAAGTGGAGCTATTTCCATCTCTATGTGATTCTTGACGTGTTCAGCACTCACTTGGCTGAGTCCTGAGAAAACAGAGAATGATCAGCCAAACTGAGAATCCAGGGGCGCGATATTGGGCGGATTCGAGGAAGTGCGTCCACGGGTCAGCGCGGAGGCAGAATCGCTCGAATTGCGTCTCTGAGCACGATTTCCACGCTCAAAACGATGAAAAGCCCCAGGGTTCGTGTCCCCGGAGCTTTCATCAGAGAGAGTCTTTGTTACGATAACATTGGTGGAGGAATTGTTCCTACCACAAAAAGTGACGGCGGTTTTCTCTCAAGTCCAAAAGACCGCCAGATCTATTATATCACACTCACTCTAAGTGCTTGCTGACGCGCTATACCCGCAGGAATGCATTCGTCAGTCCCTTATTTGCGTGTGTAGTCGAACGAGAACAGCTTCACGTGAGTGTGCCTCGTCGCACGCATTGAGTTACTGCGACCCGGATGGCCTTGTGCTCAACTCGAGTGCAAAACCATCCTCCTCCGTGAGTTATCGCCGGAATTCCATAGCAGAGCATAGATACTCCAGTCCAAGTCTATTCCACGTTTCCCGATTCATCCCTGGATAGCCCTATCTCATCAAGTACATCGCCAACCTCGGCAGGACCAATCCTGCCTGCATCGATATCAACGGAAGCGGAAGCTGCTGCAGCCGCGCGTATAGCTGGTGTGTCCATTGGCTCGTCTTCCGACAGGTAGCCATTATCGGAGAGGTAAGCACGCAGCTTCTCACGCGTCTTAGCTTGAAAGCCCTTCACCCTGCTCTGTTCCAAGGCCGCAAGCAACTGTGCAGCATCACCGCCGAGTTCTGTCGCAAGAAGGGGGACCTGTTCTCTGAAATTCTCCGTTGTGAGCGCGCCTGACTCAACAAGCGCTGTCATATCCACAGGCTTTCCGCGCCCACGACGATATAGTCGATTGGCTTCATCCACAAGTCTGCCAACAGCCTGTACCTGGCCCCAGGATTCTTGACCAATCAGAGGGGCTGTTCCCGCGATCTCCGCTGCGTTTTGCAGTGGACCCCAATTGCGGATGCCCAAGTCCAAGAGCGACTTGAGTGCCTGATTATCGCGGACGAAATACCACAGATGCGCACCAGAAACCGACTCCGATCCTAGCGGGAACTGCGGAACTTGGAGCGCCTGTGCATACTCCTCGCGCGACATCTTCCCTGGCTCCGGCGCGGTGGCGTTCTCTGCGAGGGGCACTCGGATTCGTTCCATCTCACCGCCCGTGCCGATGGAGGTTATGCCGAATGCCACAGATGGATGTTCTGACGCCACCACAGCCCACTTGTCACGCTCCTCGTCTTTGCAGGTGAAGTAGAATACCTGTCGGCCGGATTCGGCAATCTCGATAGCTACCTCAATGATTGCTCGCGCGCGGGTGTCGTCGCTGTCGGCAAGTGTCTCATCAAGGAGAAGAGGAAGCTTTGGTCCCTGTTCCTGCGTCTCCACGAATGCGACGCGTACCGCGAGCAGAAGCTGCAGCCGAGTGCCACTGGAAAGCTCATTCAACGCACGCTCGCGGCCGTCTACAGTATCGTGGGCGGTGAACGACGAATGCTCTCTGTCCAGCTTCAATTGGTACCTACTGCGGGTTACGTTGGCAAAGATATCTCTGGCCCGAAGGAAAACCCGGGGCAGATCGGACTCCAGACTTCGCTTTTCTATGAAATCGGATATCGCCCATCCTACTTTTGCAACGGTCTTGCGGGTTCGGTCGGCTCTGAGATCGTCGATTCGCTGTTCGAACCGTGCGCGAGCCTCTTCAAGGGTATGCTTCTGCTTTGCGTCCGCAATCGCGCCCTGAATGCTGCCGATGCTCTGATTGACCTGTTCTAGTTTGGACGCAAGGTTGATCTCACGCTCTCTTTCTGACTCAAGATCGGCAACAGTACGATCGACCATCTCCGGTGCCTGAGCGAGCGCGCTGATCTTCTCTGCCAGCACAGCATCACAGTCGCTCACTCTCCTCTTTGCTTTCCCATAATCCTCGAACTGATCGAACCATTTGTCCAGAGTCGAGGTGTCTCCAGGCTCAAGCCCAATGTCTTCAAAGAGCTTTCGGCGCTGTTCCTCCAGTTCTGTAATCTCCGTATCCAGATCCAATATCTCAGTCTGCTTCTGTTTCTTCGTAGTCTCCGCCGCCTCGTATCCCCTCGCACGGTCGCGAAGGTCGTTTATGCTTGACTGCACTGCCTCGGCTGAATCCACATCAGCGTAGCCAAAGATCGAGAGCCTGCTGTTCAGCGAAGAGAGTTTCGAGTCATATTCCCCGCGCAGCCCCGTGAGCACCTTGTTCTGAGCACTAGCTGCCGAGCACGCGGTCTGCCACTGTGAAACAGTGTAGAGTAGGTAGTATAGCTCTGCCTCACAGTTGTTCTGCAGATCGCTCTCGCTAAATGCGACCCCCAGTCTCGCCAGTAAGGATTTGCGGTCTTCCTGCACTTTGGCCCACTGCTCGTCCAGTCCGTGGTGCTGGTCGCACGCTGATTTCCATACCATCGCCCTCTCCGCCGAAAGAGCCTGCTTTGCGAGCAATGCGTTAAGCGAGTCTACCAGGCGCGACACTTGCTCTGGTGTCCAGTCGGCTGGTCCAACGATCCTGGTGCGCTCAAACTCCTTGCGGTAAGAATCCCTCTTGTCCGTTCCTGCTTTCGTCCTCCATGCAAAAAGCGTGACGGCTATCCCGATTATCGGCAACACAAGTGCTATTATACCGACGGTAGAGAACAGCCCTATGCCCGCGCCGATCAAGAGCCCGGCGATGAGCATCGCCATTCGATCTGACGGAGCATCTTGGCTAGAACTGAGCCAGTAGTTGAGCAGGTCGATGCCCTTTCGCAGATCTGGCCCTGTCTCGTTGGGTTCGCTCGATGCGGCGTCAAGCCAGGACTTCATGCGGTCCCTTGCTGTCAAGTTGGAGCGGGCTTGCTGCGCTTCTTTTGCGAACTCTGCGAGCTTGCCGATCTCAGCGCAGTCGATGCGTTCGAGAAGTGCTTTGTCGACATCTTTGCCTATACGATCCAGTGCCTCAGCCGCATTGACTTCCGATGCCTCAACCAGTTTCGCGGCTTCACGCATCTCGCCCTGCACCCGTGCAAGCTCCGCATGCTCACCGATAAGTTCCGCGATTTCCGTGCCAGCCACGCCGCCTTTGGGGAGCGCGCACTTTGCACTGGCACTATTGGCTTCCTTTACCACGTTCTCGGCACTGGTCTTCTTGCCCTGCGCGCTAATGATGCGATTGGCAAAGTCACCAAGCCGATCTTGCTCGTCACCATTGAGCTTGTCGACGCCCTCAGGGAAGTTGCCCAAGGCTTCTGCAGCCTTGCCTCTCTCGTTCTGCGCATTCGCGAGCGCTATAGCAGCATCTAAGAGGGACACCTGCTTCGTTGCGGTCTCCGCACGAGCCTTTTCTTCCTCAAGCTGTGCGAGTTGATTTTGTCTGCGGACAAGCGTAGCTGCGTCCCTCCCCGCATTGCTCACGGCACTGAAAGCTTCATTCATCTCTTTGAGCTCAGTGCCAGGACGAGTCACGTCAGGTCGGTACCCGAGTATCTTCCTCGCCTCGTCCATCCGGTATCCACCCCTCGCCTCGATAAGCACCTCGTCGGCGAAATCGCGGGCATCGGTACGGAGCAGGTCATGGAGAGCGAGCATATATCTGTGGCGGTTCGACGCAGCACCAAACGCTGGTGGAGCGCCTCCAAACACAGTCTTGCCAAGTTCGTGAGAGATAGTCAGCACATCTCCGTCGCAATTCAGAGTCCCCTCGATAATCGCACCTTGTGGCGCGACCTCCTTTGGCCAGAAAAGTGAGTGCATCGCAGTCGCGGTAGTGGTCTTGCCTGATGCGTTCGGCCCGTAGATCACATTGATCCCAGGGCACAGATTCGTCACCTCGAAACCGCCTCTTACGAAGCCGGGCATGCGGTCTATCCTTATCTTTGAGAACACCAAGGAGCTATCAGGCATTGGAGACCTCGCCTTTCTGGCGCAGCAGAGTATCAATAAGCCGCCTGCACTCGGTGCGGATATAGCATTCCGGGGTTGGGCGGTCGTCTGCGTTCAGAAGCTTATAATGCCTCGATCCAAACACCTCTCCAATCTCACTCTTCACGCTCTCCAGAAGCCCCGAGTAATCTTGTTGCAGTTTGCCATCCTCGATTGCAGCGAGTATTCCTGCCGCAATCCCCACGGCGTCACCCGATTCGGCCAAGGCGCGCACGTCGTAGTCCAGGGATATATCGAGAGGTATCTCATCGATGAATACTCCCTCTCCACTCCAAGGCTGGCTCTTAACCACCTTCTCGGCCCACACCTCTATCTCGCGAAGCAGGCTGGAGCGGCCGCTGAGCGTGATTCTGCACGAGAATACCGGAGGATCCCCGAATTGGGGATATGTGGCGATGATATCGTTTACCGCCTTCTCCACACAATCTTTGAACTCGCTCTCTGCTCGAACCTCTGTCACATCAGCGTTCTCTCGGCAGTAGCAGACGCTCGACAGCGGAACTTGGGTAATGCTCGTCACGTTGCGCCCGTCGGTTTCGATGATCCATGGACCGTGCACTCCAGTCTCGCCCGGGTCCATCGCCTGAGGGGAGCCAACATTCAGCACAGGGCAGTCGCCGTCGCGGCAATCCACCGGCGCATGAACATGCCCTACAACCCACACATCCACTCCACGCTGGCGCAGGTCCGAAGTTGGCACCGGAGCATAGCGGCACGATGCGCTGTCGAGAGTGGCGTGCAGTATTCCCAAAACAGGGACGCCGTTTGATGCCAAAGAAGGGAACGATTGCATGGGATTGTTGTCTACGTAACGATCCGCAAACGACCAACCGACGAGGTGTAATACCGGCTCGCCGTTATTGGAATGCACAGTCTGCTGCCATTCCCCACCAACTCCCAACAGGTGAAGATTGAACTCCCGCAGATCCCGTTCGAGCTTGGGCAAGACTTCATAGTCGTGGTTTCCGGCGATCACATAGGTGGCTATTTTGCATTCAGAAAGCCTCCTCATACCTCTTTCGAGTGGTCCTAGAGTCTCGAAATACGCAGCGTTCTCGTCCACTATGTCGCCGCTCAACACCAGCACATTAACGTGCTCACGCTCTGCCAGATCGACTATCCGATCCCAGGCATTCTCACACGAATGCTCGCCATCGCGCGTTGTCAGCACCTTGCTTGACGACCTACCAAGGTGGAGGTCACCTGTGCATAGTATTCTCATATGCTTCCCCTTTGCGTTCTCTCTAGTCTCAGGCACTTCCGCAAAACCAAAAATGGGATTCTTGTATCTCATCACACTTCATCACTAGACGTCCATGACCGGGCATATAACAGCGTAGTCACATCGTCCGCACTTGAAGCCGTCCGGGTTCGCTTCAAACTTGCGGGCGGAGATCGCTTCCGCAACAGAAAGCACGTGCTTGACCACTTCGGAAAGCTGTGTATCTGTGCGGGTGGTTGATATTATCTCGTCTGTCTGCAGGAAGTGTAGGCTGAGCTGTTCGGCTCTAAGCCCTAGACATTCACGGACAGCAAGCGCGTACATGCTGAGTTGCAGGTCGGCATCCACGTCCTTTTGATTGCGCGGCTTTCCCGTTTTGTAGTCGATCACCGAACATGCCCCGTCACCCAACGCATCTATCCTATCCACGTATCCAGTGACGAAATGCCCGCCGACCGGCAACGTGAACTTCCACTCCAAATGTAATGGGACAACCTTTGCCGACTTGTAGCGCCGATAAAACGCCTCTAGTGCGGTCTCCCCATCGCGGCGATAGTTGCGCTCCTGGCTCGGTATCACATAGCCCTCATTCTGCCAGTTCTCATTGTAGGTGGTCTTGAGATCGTCGAGCGACGGCTCTCTGCCAGCTTGCACTTCCTCAAAGAATCGTTTGAGCGATTCATGTATTGTGCTGCCGAACGAGAAGTATGGCTTGGCCTTGCCCGGTATCTTCAGTTCATAAGCAAACTTGTAACCCAGCGGACAGTCTTCATAAGTGGACATCCTACTGTAGCTCATGTAGAGTGGCTCGCGTGGAGTCGGTGCAGCGACTGACGAAATCACGTATTGCTCATCGAGCGCATTCTCGATCAACTCCCGCAGTGAGGGGTCGATTCCCGGATCGGCAGCAAGGCTCCGCACTTGACTGGGATCGTTATCAGTCTGTCTGATGGATGCGAGAAGCTTTGTGTATGGCCTCAGCATCTCGATGTCAACGGAGCCGCCCAAGACACGTATAATCTGTCGGCGGATGTCGCGTTCGACAACCGCCATCTTCCAGGCAGATTCGATTTCCTGGTCGAACGCAACCTCGGGAGCCAGCCTTTCTACGGCAGCACTGTCGCCGCTTACCTCCTGCACAAACACAGACGGCTTCTTGCCTTTCTTCTCCACGCAGGATAGATACAGCTTGCGCTGGGCGCGAGTGAAGGCGACATAGGCAAGTCTGCGTTCCTCTTGGATGTGAAAGTCCCCCTGGGGTGCGGTTTCTCGCACAAGCTCGTCAGGAAACGGGATGGCCTCCGACTTCCTGCTTGTAGGAAAGCGTGCGCTTGACATGCTTACGACGAATACATACGGCCACTCCAATCCTTTTGCCGCATGCACCGTCATCAACTGAACGGCGTCTCTGGAATCGTCGATCTCGGCTTCTTCTTCATCCGCACCGGACTCTAAAAGGTAGTCCAAGTACTCGGCAAAGGCAGCGATGCTTTTGTCCTCTCCGGCTTCTTCAAATGCCTGAACCTTGCGCAGGAACTTTGCGAGATTGGCGGCACGCTGGCGGCTGTCGAGCGAATCATCGTAGAGATACCGCTTCAGAACTTGGGTTGTCTCAAGTATGCACTGGCAGACCTCGCCTGCTGTCTTCTCTTGCGCAAGCGCCTTGAGTCCGACGAGATAATCCAGAGCCTTTCTGATCCGTTCGCTACTCTCATCCTCAATGCC
>JAAYKG010000143.1 GCA_012522555.1 Armatimonadota bacterium | reverse complement strand
AGATTTGCCAAGCCGTAAAAAGTGAGAAGTATGCGGCATACAGACTTCCGCGCCTCACATATTTCCTGGGCAAGCCGATTCGGGGCTGCGGATGGTATCCTGATCCTGTCGTTCGCTTAATGCGTAAATCGAAAGCCCAGTGGTCGTTCAGATTGGTCCATGAATCAGCAGAGATAGATGGTCGAGTGGGGGATTTATCAGAAAATCTGCTTCACTATTCGTTCAATGACCTGGAATCTATCGTGCGCAAAACGCACACATACGCGCGCTTATCCGCACAACAAAAGGTCTTGGAGGGAAAAGATTTTCAGTTATACCGTCTGGTGTTTGGTCCTGTAATTACATTTATAAAAAAATACGTTTTGCAGCAGGGCTATCGAGACGGCGTCAGGGGGCTGATTATCAGCGGTTTTTGTTCCGTCGACTCGTTTATGCGCTATGCGATGCTGTGGGAATTAACAAGACATAGGAGTAAAGGTAAATGAAGAATCTATTGATACGACTTGGCGGCAGCCTGCTTGCTTTGATCGTTATTTCCGCAAATGCCTACGCTGGTCCGGTTAGTGAACAGGACTTGAAAGCTAAAATTGAGATGGCATCCAAAGGTTTCGAAGATATCTCCGCAACTGTGGTGGTTCGTGAGAAGAACAAAGATGCGCTGACAAAGGTCCACGAAGGCTCGGCGGTTTTATATGACTTTCAATCAGCCCAACTTCAGATTAAGACTCCGGATCGAATCCGCATCGAATCCAAACTTGGAATGGTCAAAGTTGAATATATAGTCGCGGATGGAAAAAAGATATTTCGTGCACCGAAAATCAAAATGAACAAAACCAGCGACTATTCGAACATGCCGGCCAAGCTCCAAAGATTGCTGGATTTTGGTATAGTAACACCCCAGCTTTGGGTAGGTAGACACGTGGAAATCGTGGAAGATGCCGAGGCGAACAGCAACGGCGAGATCAAGCTGAAGCTGACCTGGCTTACGGGGGATGCAATCAACTATGCCTGGATCGACGCGGCCAATTTTTGGCTCAAACGCTTTGAAAAACGAGATGGGCAGGATAACCTGATTTCGAGTGTGGTTTACTCAAACCCTCAAAATGTTGGAAATGTGATTTGGCTGCCTACCAAAGTCGAGCTTTACACTGCGGATGGTCAAAAAGCCGGCGCCACGGAGATGGTGGATATAAAAGTTAATACGGGCCTTGCGGATTCGATTTTTAAGTAAGTTTTCCAGCAAGGCCGTGCCGGGGGGTTCTGCTGGAATTGCCAATTTGTAATATTTGCCACAGTCAGGCAACACTGTTTTTGGTCAAAGATGGATTCGATATATTCCGATGCAACGAGTGTGGTCTTGCCTTCACTCATCCGCAGCCGGCATCGCTCAGCGAGCAGTACGACGCCGATTATTTCGCACATTATAGTCGCCGCCGCCCATTTCGCATGAGGCGAAGCGATGCGAGGCTGAGATTGATCGAGCTTTTGCGCGCACCAGGGCGATTGCTTGACATTGGCTGCTCATTAGGGTATTTTGTTGAGGCTGCTAATGCCAGAGGTTGGCTTGCGTCGGGCCTGGAAATATCACCATTCGCGGCACGAAAGGCTCACGAAATGGGCTTGGATGTGCGGACGGGTGTTCTGCAAAACGGTTTTTATCCGAAAAGCTCGTTTGATTGTGTTACAATGTGGGATGTGCTTGAGCATGTTCCTGACCCTACCGAGCACATGCGAAAAGTAAACCAGGTCCTGGCCGATGATGGACTTGTCGTAATCGGCACACCTAACCTTGAACATTTGAGGTTCAAGATCAAACGTGAACGCTGGCGGCACCTGAAGCCAAGCGAGCACGTGTTTTACTTCAAGAAGTTGAGCATAACACGTCTTCTGAACAAGACGGGCTTCGGCATCATACAGCCGCCGCTGCTGGGATCACGATCATTCCCCGGCAGCACAGCTGCGGTTTTGAAATATACCTTGGGCCGACTTGCGCAGCCTAACGATGTTATGATTGTATTTGGAGTCAAAAATGCCGTCGAAATACCCTCGAATTGACCTTGCAGATATTAAGACAATTTCGATCACTGATAGAAAAAGCAAGGTTAATCTGAAGGATTTTGCTGCAACGTATAACGCAGGTGACACCTTTGGCGCCTTTATTGATACGCTGCCCGATATCCTGGCTGGTCGTTGGGTGCGAGACATTATTGATCGAATCTGCATCGCTCGCCATAACGACAGAGCTTGTGCGGTGGCGATGGGGGCGCATGTCATCAAATGCGGTTTAAGCCCAATCATTATCGACCTCATGCGCCGTGGCATCATTACCTCTCTGTCGATGAACGGGGCAGGCGCGATTCACGATACTGAGATGGCTTTTTGGGGTGAGACATCTGAGGATGTAGTCGACGGCATGCACAGCGGACTGTTTGGAATGGCCCGGGAGACTGCGGATTTTGTGAATGGGTGCGCTGTTGTTGCGAGAGATCAAGGACTGGGTTTTGGTGAGGCTTTGGGCAAAGCGGTGGTCGAGGCGGATGCGGCCCATCGTGATGTCAGCTTGCTCGCTGCGGCTTATGATTACAGTGTGCCTCTCACAATCCACGCGTGCATCGGCTGCGATATAGTTCATATGCGCCCGACTGCGGTTGGAGCAGCTATAGGAGAGGCGTCCCTGGCTGACTATCGGATTCTCACGCAGGCGCTGCGCGGATTGGCCGGAGGCGGGGTTCTTATGAATATAGGCTCCGCTGTGGTGCTGCCGGAGGTGCTTCTAAAGGCGCTTACGACCTTGATTGACCTTGGCTGCGATCTTAAAAACATGGTCGGGGTCAATCGTGATTTCGTCCAGCACTACAGGTCTAATCAACAGGTAGTTTCGAGGGTTCGTGAGATCGGCGGCGAAGGGTTCGCTTTGACTGGGCATCACGAACTGCTGATCCCGCTTATTGCCGCTGGGGTTATCGAGAGGATGGCCGAATCGTGAGCGATTTTGACTTTGTTTCCACCCTGTCACAATTTGCGGGCAAGCGAGTCTTGGTGATCGGCGACCTTATGCTTGATGAGCATATTTGGGGGACTGTTGAGCGTATTTCACCCGAAGCGCCGGTTATGGTCGTTCGGGCGAACGGAGACGCCGATTGTCTACCCGGAGGGGCTGCCAATGTCGCATACAATATACGTGCGCTGGGAGGAGAAGCGGCTGTTGTCGGAGTGATTGGCGACGACGAGGGCGGCGAGATACTACGCCGGGTGCTGGCTGCGGGCGGAGTGGATGTGAATGGGGTTGTCGCGGATGCCGACCGACCTACGTCTCGCAAAACCAGAATCTGGGCATCACACAGACACCAGGTCGTCAGGGTAGATCGCGAGAACAATACAGCGATATCCGGCGCTGTTGTTCGCCGTATGATTGATTATATATATTCGGCGTCAAAAGATGTTGACGCGGTGCTGCTATCTGACTACGCTAAGGGCGTAATATGCAGTGAAGTCGTGGCTGCTGCCACAGCGACAGCGTCTGTCTGTGTGGCAAATATCAAACCAAAAAACCTTTCGTCTTTTAGCGATGTCGGCATCATTACGCTGAACCTCGCGGAAGCATCTGCGGCCTCAGGAATGGATGTAGGGGATTTGCGCCAGGTCGAAGAAGCCGGACGTCTTCTGTTGAGCCGGGTTGGCTGCAGGGGCATTGTTATCACCCGAGGCGCCAATGGACTATCCGCTTTTGGTGACGGCGAGATCACCCACATTCCGGCTATCGAAACTGAGGTCTACGACGTGGCGGGGGCGGGAGATACCGTTGTAAGCGCTTTGACTATGGCGCTGGCCAGCGGCGCTGCACTTCCCGAAGCCTGCGCAATAGCGAACAGCGCCGGCGCGGCTGTTGTACGAAAAGTCGGGGTAGCAACAACCACAACAGAAGAAATCGCCGCCTTGCTCGGCCAGGCAACGAGCGGAAAGATTTAGCATTTCTGGCCAGTACGACTAGGAATACTGCATGGGCATTTCATTCAAAGGTCTGACTGTCGGGATAGTTGCCAGCGTAGTCGTTTGTCTTGTTGTTTCGTATGCTGAGCTGGTAGTAAAGTATATTCAGATTGGCTTTCTCCAACTGCCGCCAGTTGTGGTCGGCTTATTTTGTTTTTTGCTGCTGGTTACCGCTTTAACGAAACGCACCAAGAGCCGGTTCAGTTTGACCCCGCAAGAATTGTTGACTGTTTATTGCATGATGCTATTGTCATCGATGATCAGTTCTCGCGGATGTCTCGAAAAAATCCTGCCGCTGTTGGTTACGCTTCCATATTTCAGCAATCAAAGCAACGATTGGACGACTTACTTCTATCCAAACATCAAGAAATGGATGGTGCCGTTCGATACAACCCAGACCGACCCCAATACCCATCAACTCATAGCCCAGCGGTTTTTTGAGGGTCTGCGTAGTGGAGAAAAAATCCCGTGGCATCAATGGATTGGGCCGTTGTTTTGGTGGGGCCTCTTAGCGCTGTTTATCTTCGGCGCGTTTTTGTGCCTGGCCTCTATTTTGCGCAAGCAGTGGGTTGATAATGAAAAACTCAGCTTTCCATTAGCCCAGCTTCCTCTGGAGATGGTCAGTGGGGATTCACGTGGGGCAGGTTTTTGGCGCAACCCGCTCACATGGTTGGGATTTGCGATCCCTAGTGTTATTTTCACGATCAACGGTCTGCATGGCTGGTATCCGAGTATTCCGCAGATCAATCTGGGTATCTCACTCGGGCAGTACCTGATAAATCCGCCTTGGGATTGCATCGGATTTTTGACAATTTATATCAGTTTTGCGGCGATCGGTTTTTTCTTTTTGTTGCCGACGGAGATATTATTTTCTTTGTGGTTTTTTCACCTCTTCGCGATAGCGCAGACAGTCATTTTCAACTCATACGGCATGGAAATGCCCGGGATGCCGCTGTATGGGATGAAACTGTTCATTGGTTACCAGGAGATCGGCGCTTATTTTGTGCTGACCGGATATTTGCTTTATGTAGCTTGGCCGCATCTTAAGCAGGTTCTTCGCAGCGCGTGGGGGTGGGAGAAACTCGACGATTCAAATGAACTGCTGCCCTACAGAACTGCCGTTTTTGGATTGTTTTTCTGTGTGATGGGGGCGACTTTTTGGTTTGCCGCCGCTGGAATGAATCCTTGGCTCGCGCTATTTGAGCTTGGCGTGTATATATTCGTGATCGCGCTGATTATGGCTCGAAGCACGGCCGAAGGCGGCCTGCTTATGACGGAAACGACTTTCCGTGGGGTTGATGTATATCGGCTGTTCGCGCCGACCCACACACTGGGCGCAGCCAACATGACCGTTTTGGGTTTTATGGACGCGGCGTGGTTCAGGGATCTGCGCGGCCTGGTGCTGACGGGCTTCATGGATGGATTGAAAATCGCCGACGGTGCGAAAATCCGCCGCAGGTCATTTCTTCCGGCCTTCGCCATAGCGATTCTTATAGCTATGATTATCGGCGGATTCTTCCAGATTTATCTGCCGTACAGTGAGGGCGGCGTAAATCTCTACGGATACACCTACCGCGATAATAATCTGCGTGCATTCAACGACTATACCCCAGCGATGCGTGGTCCTGTGCCGGGTGTGGGTTGGCAGGCGCCGGTGTTTTTCGGGGTAGGGATTGTATTCACGATGTTCCTTGCCTATATGAGGTATTGCTTCTTCTGGTGGCCGCTGCATCCTCTTGGTTATGCCTTGTGTTATTCGTGGACTATAATGGTCTTTTGGTTCGCGTGTTTCGCTGCCTGGCTGATTAAAATCACCCTAATGCGTTATGGTGGTATGAAGATGTATCTAAAAGCGCGCCCGCTAATGCTGGGTATGATAATGGGCGAGTTTTCTATGGCTGTGGTTTGGGCTTTAATCGCCTGGGCATTCAAAGTGCCCGCCCCGTTCTTCCCCTGGCCGTAGTCGTTGGCGACAACGCAGCCTCGGTTTGTTTGACCAATAATATACAGATAACCGAGGCTTCTCTCGATAATCACAACAAGATCGACATATACACAAATACACCATATATTAACCACATGGCTGCGGTATAATGGTGTGGATATCTCATGCAAAACTCTAAGTATATAAGAAATAAGACCAATAATATCTTATAAGCTTGACAAGCGTGGCTGCTTGCGCTAAAATTCAATCGTAGTATGAGGCGGGTAGGATATTAGTCGTAAAAACTCGCCCGATCAGGAGAAGGTTGATGCTAGTAGGTAAAGTAAAATGGTTTAATGACGCCAAGGGTTATGGCTTCATTCAAACGGATGGCGAAGCCGACGGTGAAAGGGATATTTTTGTTCACTACACCGAAATCGACAAACACGGCTTCAAATCATTAGCAGAAGGCCAGTCGGTCCAGTTTGAACTTGCTGAAACCCCCAAAGGGCTGCAGGCAAAAAACGTTTCGCCGACCGAAGTTCCTAACTGACTGGATCGTTAACCACTTTTTCGGAACACGACAGGGTGCGTGCGCTTTCGTACGCTCTGCCGCTGACATAATATGTCAGTGCGCCGTAAACAGCCGCCTCCAATCGCACCACTCTATGACAATCTCGTGTTGGCACCTCATCAAATAGCGCCTAATCACCTCGCTCTACAGAACGGGGCTGTTGCTGTATAATAGGTGTATGAATGACCCAGAAATCGCCAAGAAAGTCCCCAAGTTGAATCTAGCGCTGAAAATGGGAATTCGGGCAGCATACGACTCGCTGGTATATGTTGCTTTCTCATCGTTTGCGCTATTTTTTGCTTGCTCGGTCTTATTTGCTGCCGTGCTGCTCGTTTCCCGCGTTGCTGGGACGTTTGGATTGTTGTTGGTTGTGCCTGGGTTATTTGTTGCGTGGATGGGTATGGTGGGCATATTTTACTATGTGCGCAAAGCGATTTATCATCAGCACCCAACCCCGGTCGACACACTCATCGGAATGAGAATGCTGCTCGGCCCTGCTCTGGCGCTGTTTGTGGT
>JAAYKG010000142.1 GCA_012522555.1 Armatimonadota bacterium | reverse complement strand
TGCGTGGATGTTGCTGATAAGTTTTTTGCAGTTGGCGGTATCGAGGGAGTATTCGGCGTATCGTTCCAGCAACTGCCGGCTTGAGCCTCTCAGATCAGTAATTAGCCTGGCATTTGAAGGCTGGAGCCGCTTCTGATTCGCCTCGGACACTCCCAACGAATCCAGCATCTGCTTGTCGGGCAACTTGTCCAGAATGTCTTCCTCCGGCGGCGCAATAACCAATGGCCTTGCATTGCCCATCTGTCGCTTCATCATGCTCCTGAACTGCTTAAATTGATCCGCTGTGAGCAGATTTCGCAGAGCTGTTTCATTGTCGAGGTGAATGTTCAGCAGATTCAACTGAGATGTGCCGATCTGACCCTCGGCGATTTTGGCCTTGCGCTCGTCGATGGTATACCTGGAATAGACCTGCAAAAGGTCATGACGCGCTCGGCGCATAGATTCCCGCTCGCGAATTGTGCGCTGCCGGGTATTGGTGGCGAGGTTTTTTAGCTGATCTTTTTGGCTGTCGGATACGCCGTTTGCCCCCGCGGCCGCACTTGCGCCAACGATGATAAACAAACTTGCCAATATTGAGATATGACGAACCAACAGTTTCATATTCGATTACATATTGTCGATGGAGTCTATAACTGCGTCGGTGTGGCCTGCGATCGGGTCATCCGAATAGACAGCAACCACAACTTTAGCCGGCTCGGGCGGAGGCTGTGGAAGGTTTATGGCGGCCAGGCCGTATATCCCGAACACAACCAATGCAGCCAGCGCAGCCGTCGATGCGATCCTGCGAAATGTTGTCGATATCGCTCCATCGATCAAATTCATCAGCCTGATTCGCTTGCGACCGGTGCGAGAGCGTATAAGGGTCCACACGTCATTGCGCGGGGACTCTTCGGGCATACTGGACAGTCGCCGATACAACTCCATCTCCTCACGAAACGCCGCAGCGCACTCAGGACATTTCTGCAGATGAGCCTTTATCCGCTCATGCTCAGATCGACTCAGCAGATTTCTGCCGTACTCCAGTAGATTCGGTTGTACTTGATCGCAGTTCATTATTTTCAACCTTTTCCAGTTCCACGCACAGGTTGCGAAGTCGTTGTCGCGCCCTGAAAAGCCGAACTTTCAGATTGTTGGGTGCAATCCCGGTGATTTCGGATATCTGATCGTATTCACATTCCTGAAAGTGATATAAAGCAATCAGCAGCCTGTCGGTCTCGGATAACCGGTTCATCGCCCGTATTATTCCGGCTCTCTGGTCGGCTTCCATCAATTTTTTCGATGGATCCCCCATATCCGCATCGCTGCGTCGGGCGATTTCCAGCTCATTTATGACGACGTCCTCAATCGAGACATCTCTGCGTGATTTGCGCGAGCGAAGAAAATCTTTTGCGGTATTGGAGGCTATCCGATAGAGCCACGTTGTAAACTTCGACTCTCCTTTGAAACGCGCCGCCGACCGCCAGACTTTTACGAATACTTCCGCGAGGGCTTCTTCGGCGTCTTCATGGTTGCTCAATATCCGGTAGAGCAAGCTGTAGATAGGCCGCTCGTGCCTGCGCAGAAGCACGCGAAGAGCATCCTGGTCATCGTGTTTACACAACTCCAGAAGATCCTCATTGCTAATCGAGAAGTTGTAAGCTTCGGTATTGTCCAATAAAAAAAGCCTCAATTCGGTCTATCATTAGTATAGACGAATATGCTGTCGGAACGTTTCAACACTTCGCAATTTTGCCCGCTGTGAGCTATGCCTAACCTATCTCATCGTTAAGTCGGAACTGCATCTCATACATCTGCGCATAGACCCCGTTTTGGTCGACCAGAGTTTTATGATCTCCCACCTCGCTGACCCGGCCCTTTTCCAGGGTGATGATCTGAGCGGCATGTTTGATCGTCGACAAACGGTGGGCGATAACAAATGTGGTGCGCCCCTCCATCAGCCTGTCCATAGCCCGGTGGATCAGATACTCGCTCTCCGAGTCTACCGAGCTTGTGGCCTCATCGAGAATAAGAATCCTCGGGTCCGCCAAAATCGCTCGGGCTATTGCGAGTCGCTGCTTTTGGCCTCCGGACAGCTTTATCCCGCGTTCCCCTATCTCCGTATCATAACCAAGCGGCATGTCGTCAATAAACTCGGCTGCGTTGGCGGCTTTGGCTGCTTCTATGATCTCATTATCGGCAGCATCGAGCTTTCCGTATCTGATATTTTCGCGCACAGTGCCGTTAAACAAAAACGTATCCTGCAGCACCATCGCGACTTGGCTTCTCAAGGACGTCTGCGTAGTATATTTGACATCAAAACCGTCTATCAGGATTCTTCCCGATAATGGGTCATAGAATCTGGGAATCAAGTTAACTATGCTGGTCTTGCCTGCCCCACTTCGACCAACAAGCGCCACGATCTGCCCCGGGTCGGCGTTGATACAGATATCCGTGAGCACTTCTTCTTCGCCGCCATAGCTGAAATTGACGTGATCGAACTCCACTCTCCCGTGAATTCGAGGCAGATCAACGGCATCATCCGCATCCTGTATCTGCGGCTGCGCGTCCACCACCTCGAAAATTCTTTCCGCCGCCGCCAAAGAGCGCTGGATGGTGGCATTTATGGTGGCCAGGCTGCGAACGGGTTCATAG
>JAAYKG010000141.1 GCA_012522555.1 Armatimonadota bacterium | reverse complement strand
GCATTTGCAGGCTATCGGCCTCTATTGTCATACCTTTGTAGTCGAGTATTATCCCGCTGCTTCCGATAATCGTATCTCGTTCGACGCAGTATGCCAGCGACCCGCCTGTCATTGAAATTGACGATTCATCGGCTGTTGTCTCTCCGACGTGTGTAGGAGTGGTGAATTCGACCTGCACCGAACCGACCTCGCCGCTGCAAAACGCCTGAACTATGGCGGTTTGCGGGCAGTTGGAAGAGGTTAGGATCCCCGTGGCTCGACCGCCAGTGGTGTAGATTACAGGGGAAACATCCCCGGCAGTAGTCGTCAGACGGACCTCAGCCCCGTCGGCAACCGGGGAGCCTGATCCTTCAAAGACCGTAACCAGAATCTGCGTGTAGCTCTTGCCATCGGCAGGAATATATGGAGTGTTAGCGTCGACCGAAACCAGAGCGGCAGCTCCGGATTGTCCAGCACTCAGTATAAACAGCCCCAACAAGGCTATGCATACTCTGGAGATCGGCATGAGGTTAATAGACTCCTCAGAGAAAAGCGCAAGGCCCGGCAGAGCTTTGCAGTCTGCCGGGCTAATATTCGTCTGCCTACGGCGTTACCGTAAATTGCTTCGTCAGTATAACGTTGCTGCCTGTGCCGCCAGCCGATATCGTGGCCGTTACGGTCCCGTCACCCGGCTCGGTCGGGCTTTCCGCATCCGCGCTTGTCCTCAGCGTAAACGCCGCAACCCCATCGTTGGTTTGATTAGATATCGGTTCCACAAACCCTTTGCTGGTCACAATGGTTACAGGCGTATTGTCAACTACCGGATGATTGTTTATGTCTCTCGCCGTGACGGTTATCGTTGCGCTGCCGCCGGATTTCGCGAGAGTGGCCGGGAATATCTCTATGTTGCAGTTGGCTGCGCTGGGCGCACCAGAGAAAATTATCGTGAGCGGCGCACTTGTCACCCCGCCTGCAGTCGCAGTAACCGTGGCGATTCCGTCTCCGCCACTGCTATCACCAGTGAGCACAGCAGTGGCCTGCCCGGCGTAGGTCTTGGTGACATTGGATATCGAGCCTCGATTGGTCGTGAATGTCACCGCAGTATCATCCGCAACAGCATGTCCATCCGAGGTGGAGACTATTACTATTAGATTGGTTGTGTTGCCGACCACATCAAGGCCGCGAATGTTTTTCTTGGTCGCGTCAAGGCTGACACTGGCGACCGTAGTGGATATGAAATTCACGGTGACATCAGCCTGCAAATCGGCGGCCGGAGACGGAATCGTCGAAGGCTGCCCGGCTGCCAACACCTGGGCTTTGACCGTGGCAACACCCGGCAGGCTCTTAACTCCGCCGGCGTCTTTCGTGACCAGGCTTGCCGTAGCCCGCCCGCCTGTTGTGGTTGCTCGATCAGTGATAGTACCATTACCTCCGCCACCGCCATCAGGCTCTACAGAGAAGTTGACAACGGTTCCGTCGGTCACAGGGTTCCCAGCCGCATCCTTGACATCGGCGGTGATCCTGGCAAAAGAATTGCCGTCGCTGGCAAGAGTATCTTTGTTGCTGGTTACAACGACGCTGCTCGGAGGGCCGGCTTGGATTGTTATGTTCAGGTTAGCGGCACTGTTTGAATAGGTCGCTCTGATCGCCGCTTTACCGGGGGTTTCGCTGGTAAATACAGCACTGGCAACTCCACCGGCGCCGATTGCCGCCGTGTCCGAGATATGGCCTATATTGGTGGTAAATTTGACGTTGCCGGATGCAACCGGGTTTCCGAGGATATCCCTGCAGGTTGCTCTCACGGTAGTCTCGGTTATGGCTCCGCCGCTGCCCACAGCCTGGATCGTTTTGTTGTCAGCGGTCAGCTCAATGCTGGATGTAAAGGAAATCGTAACCTGCTGTGTTTTTCCTGCGCATCTGATCGTAACTTTCGCTTCGGTCGCGGTATCTATGGCTGAATTATAGGTCAGCACCGCCGTAGCCACCCCCGCTACTGTGCGGGTCTGGGTGACGTTCAAAGTGCCGGCGGTGGTTGAAAAGATGGCCGCAGTCCCATCCGGAATCGGCTCACCGTTTGCTTTATCTATCTTAGCCGAAATGGTGGCCGTAGATGTCACGTCGCCATCGGCTGTTGATGTGCTGTTTTTTTGGATGGTGACGGTAATGTCGCTGGCCGATGGGCCTTTACTTCCGCCGCCTCCACCGCTGACAAGTGCAGCAATCAGCCCGATTCCCAGTATCGCGCCAACGACTTTCCATGTGGATGATTTCGATTTGGTGGTTTGTACACTAGTACGCACGGGCGCCTGGTCGCCGGCTTTGACAGTATAGCCGGACTGCAGATCATAGACGCTGATGCGCGAGACCCCCCAGTTTACATCCACGACTCTATATTTAGCAATTTCCTTGCCGTCTCTGAGGACAGCGCCTTCCGCGCCGACTGTTACGCCCTCAGCTTTTCCGGCGTTGATGTGCAAATCCCCTGCAAGATTGGTAAGGCTGGAAATCACAACAGATTCGAGTTTCGGAGTGTCTGCAGCAATCGCCGGCGACATAATTGTCATCAGCATAGCCACTACCAGCATCACCGCTAAACGCCCGGACAGCGTCCTTGTCATCCCTGCTATCATACTATAATTGCCTCCATGTCGGGTCGGTTCAACCATATCAACTCGGCTCCAACCACAGCCATATTGACTGACGAACCTGCGCCGGTGCAAAGTTCCAGCGGCTGCCTGCCAGCGACGTCAGCCGGTCGAGATCGTCAGTAAGCGATACCATTATCGGTTGAGCAGCCACAAAGCAACAGAGTAATCTGTTGAGCAGATTTGTATCTCACTACATACGGACTAATTATGGCCTTATACCTGGTAATCCTGCGTGGTCTACCGGATCAGCGTCTAAGGGCTATCCTAACTCAGGCCGGATCAGTCAAATATCTATCAACCGGCAGGCATTCCGGCATCTCCCCGCGCCGTTTCGATCGCAGCGCCACCAGCAGCGCCTCTGCCGTATCCAGAGATGTGAGGCACGGAATATATCGCTGCACGCTGGCTTTTCGGATCATCGAGGCCTCTTGTTCTATTTTCTTATCCTTGGAAGAGGTGTTTATGAGCAAATCGACTTTAGCGCCGGTTATCAAATCCATCAAATTCTGCTCGCTCGTGCTGGTTATCTTGCCGACTTCAATTGCTTGCACGCCATTTGCGTTAAGATAGTGCGCCGTTCCCTCGGTGGCGTAGACCAAGTAGCCAAGATCATCGACAAAGGCCTTGATTATCGGCAAAGCTTCTTCTTTGTCCTGGTCGGCGATAGTAGCAATCATCCTTCCGCCAATCGGAGCATCAAGCCCGGAGGCGATCATAGCCTTATACAACGCCCGCGAGAAGTCCCTGTCGATGCCCATGATCTCACCGGTGGATTTCATCTCCGGTCCCAAAGATACATCGACCTCCGTCAGCTTTTGGAAACTAAACACAGGCGCCTTGACCGCGAGGCTGCGCTGTTGTTTATATAGCCCCGAGCCATAACCCTGCTCTTTCAGGCTCTTGCCAAGCACAACGTTCGTCGCGACCTGGATCATAGGGACCCCGGTGATCTTGCTGAGATACGGCACCGTGCGGCTGGCGCGCGGGTTTACTTCTATCACCTGCACCTCATCGGCGTCCACCACAAACTGGCAGTTCATCAGCCCACGCACCTCAAGAGCCAAGGCAAGCTTGGTGGCGTTTGTCACAATCTGGTCGATAATATTTTGACTGAGGGTTTGCGGAGGGCATACCGCCATACTGTCGCCGGAGTGCACCCCCGCTCGCTCGATATGCTCCATAATACCGGGGATCAGGCAATCGACGCCATCGGCTATCACATCGACCTCGACCTCCTTGCCCATCACATACCTGTCAACAAGTATCGGCGCGTCAGGATCCGGAGAAATGTCTACAGCATGCTTCATATACAACTCCAGCTCAGCCTGGGTGTAGACGATCTCCATAGCGCGTCCACCCAGAACATAGCTCGGACGAACCAGAACAGGATAGCCGATCTCGTTTGCAACTTGCACAGCTTCTTCTACACCGAAAATGGCCCTCCCGGCCGGCTTCGGTATATCCAATTCGCATAGAATCTTTTCGAACTTGTCTCGATCCTCAGCGATGTCGATGGATTTGAAATCCGACCCGAAGATGGGCACCCCCATAGCATGCAGCGGCTTTGCGAGGTTGATTGCGGTTTGGCCGCCGAATTGCAAAATGACCCCATCAGGCTGCTCGTAAGCTATGACATTCAACACATCCTCAAGAGCCAGCGGCTCGAAATACAAGCGATCGGATGTGTCAAAATCGGTAGAAACAGTCTCGGGGTTATTGTTGATGATTATCGATTCATAACCAGCCTCCCGCAGCGCCCACGCCGAATGAACCGAGCAATAGTCGAACTCAACACCCTGGCCGATTCGGATAGGGCCGGAACCGATCACGATGGCTTTGGGTTTTTTCGACAGAATATCAGTGGCCGATGAACCGATACCCGGCCATTCTTCTGCGCAGCCGGCCTCATCCTGTATCTCGTGTGAAGAATAAAAATATGGAGTCTGGGCCTCAAACTCGGCCGCGCACGTGTCGACCATCTTATAAACCGGCAGCATGCCATACTTCTTTTGGATAAACCGAAGCTGGTTTTCCAGAGCGCCGGTCAAATTCGAGATCACCTTGTCCGGGAAACGCATCGCCTTGGCTCGTCGCAACAAGTCCAGAGTCTGCGGCCGGCCGGCGATCTGGCCGGATGTAAGCGCTCGCATTTCTGCGCTATGGTCGCGAAGCTCATTTTCCACATCCACAATATTTTTGATTTTTTCGATAAACCATATATCGACTCGCGACAGATTAGCCACCCGTTCCGGGGGCATCTTGCGCCTCAACGCCTCTGCTATGAGAAACACTCTTTCATCGGTAGCTTTGACCAGTCCGGCCTCGATCTGCTCATCGCTGATCTCATCTGCATTTTTCAATCTCAGCCAGTGCAGACCAATCTCCAGCGAGCGCACCGCTTTCATCAACGCAGCCTCAAAAGTGCGATCGATGCTCATAACCTCGCCGGTCGCTTTCATTTGAGTGCCGACTGTGCGGTCGGCCTGGTAGAATTTATCGAACGGCCAGCGTGGGATCTTGGCCACGATATAATCTATAGTCGGCTCGAAAGCGGCTTTGGTGGTGCCGGTGACTGCGTTGGGAATCTCGTCTAAATGAAGTCCGGTTGCGATCTTCGCCGCCACTCGCGCTATAGGAAAACCCGTCGCTTTAGAGGCCAAAGCCGAAGATCTGCTGACTCGGGGGTTGACCTCGATAATATAATACTCAAATCCGTTGGGGTTCATCGCGAGTTGGACGTTGCAGCCGCCCTCGATGCGCAGGGCGCGGATTATTTTAAGTGAGGCCGCGCGCAGCATCTGGAATTCTTTGTCTGTAAGCGTTTGCATGGGAGCGACGACGATGGAGTCTCCTGTATGAACGCCCATAGGGTCGAAGTTCTCCATCGAACATATCGTAATGCAGGTATCGTTGGCGTCGCGCATCACCTCGAACTCGACTTCTTTCCATCCAAGCAGGCAGCGCTCTATCATCACCTGGCTCTTGAGAGACAATTTTAGCCCCCGGACGCCAATTTCGATCAGTTCCTCCGGGGTATTCGCCACCCCGCCCCCTGTTCCGCCCAGGGTGTATGCCGGGCGCACGATCAGCGGCCAGGGTGGGTTTTCGTGGATTACCGCTTCGAGTTCTTCGCGTGTCTGGACAATCCAGCTTTCCGGGACAGGCTCCCCGATATTACGCATCAGCGCCCGAAACAGCTCTCTATCCTCCGCGTTCTGGATCGAATCCAAAGGGGTCCCCAGCAGCTCCACGTTATACTTTTCCAACACGCCGGCGTTTGCAAGCTCCACAGCCAGATTAAGCCCCGTCTGCCCGCCCAGAGTCGGCAGAAGCCCGTCCGGCCGCTCCTGTTCAATGACTCGGGTGGCAAACTCGACGTTGATCGGCTCGATGTAGACCTTATCAGCGACTTCTATATCGGTCATGATTGTGGCCGGGTTGGAGTTTATGAGGACGACCGATATCCCCTCCTCGCGCAGCGCTTTGCACGCCTGCGTGCCAGCGTAGTCGAACTCCGCAGCCTGCCCGATAATGATCGGCCCGCTTCCCACAACCATAACTTTTTTCAGATCAACACGTTTTGGCATTAGAACTCCCAGAGCAGATTAAAGTCGGATTCTTCCGGCTGATATTGGATTGAGCGAATGGGCAGGCTCTTGTGGCGCAGGCCCTCTATTGTAGAATCGTTGAGGCTGACATGCGTAACCTCCAACTCATCAGGCATATTCGCAGCGTCAATAACGCTGCCGTGATTTTGCGAAGTGATTGCGATCTTGCCGGTAGTTGTATTTTTAACCGGGTGATTGGCCCCTCTGTGGCCATATTTGAGCTTAACAATTTCCGCCCCCAAAGCGATGCCCAACACCTGATGACCCACACCAAAACCAAAAAGCGGAACCTTTCCCGCCAGATCTCGCGCGGCCGCCACAGGCTCGCTCAGCAGAGCGGCATTGCCAGGGCCTGATGAAAATACAACCACGTCAGGCTTCAGGTTCAGAACTTCTTCGGCAGAGGCGCTGTATGGCAGAATCGTGACCCTGCATCCCTGACTCGCCAGCAAATTGAGCAAGCTGCGGCGCACTCCAAGGTCGATCAATGCAATATGTCGCTTGCACTCGGCTTGTTTGGATTGGTATACAAAGGTTTGATCGGTCGATATTCGCTGTGTAAAATTGATCTCGTCGTATTTTGGGGCGCTGCCTAGCACGGCGGTAAGCTCGGATCGGGTAAGCTCGGCGCTTATCGCGCCCATCATCGTGCCGTTCTTTCTTAAATGGCGAGTGAGCGCACGGGTGTCTATGCCCTGTATGCCGACCGTGCCGCCGAGCATGAGATATTCCTGCAGGCTGAGGGTGGATCGCCAGTTGCTGGGCTGATTGCAGAGTTCCCGAACGATAAGCCCCTCCGGGTGGATGGCGTCGGACTCGTTGTCCTCGTCGTTGACACCGTAGTTGCCGATGAGCGGGTATGTGAAGGTCAACAACTGACCGGCGTTTGCCGGATCGGTGAGCATCTCCTGGTATCCCGTCATCGCGGTATTGAAAACAACCTCACCAATCGCGGTCCCCGCCGCCCCGATAGATTCGCCCTCGAACGTCGTCCCATCTGCTAGTATAAGAATGGCTTTCAAAAGATACTCCGATCACGCAAATTGATTTTGAGTAATGAACTCCGCCACTTTTGAGCGCATTTTCGATTCGACTTTGCCCGCATCCACCAATACATCCAGAATCTCGCTGAGTGTGCCGAGGCAATGCAACCGGTAGCCAGCGCCAGCGAGGATTTTGTCCCCGCCCTGCTCGCGATCCAGGATAATCAACACGTCATTTACCACTAAACCCGCCTCAGCGAGCGGGGCTATGGCCTCGATCTTCGACGCCCCGTCGGTTATGATGTCGTCGATCACCAAAACCTTGTCGCCCGCGCGATATTCTCCCTCGATGAGTTTTTTGGTGCCGTAGTCTTTGGCCTCCTTGCGAGGATAGATCATCGGAATCCCTCCGGCCAGACTCGCTGCCACGCCCAACGGCAAACCGGCATAGGGTATACCAGCGATCCGGTCGCATCCAATTTGAGCGGCTCTTTTGGCTAACGCCTCGCCGATCTCTTTCAGCAGCACAGGCAGGCCAACGAGACCACGAAAATCGCAATATACCGGTGAGATAATCCCGCTTTTGAGCTTGAACTCTCCGAATTTGATACACCCGGCGTCGAATATTTTCTCGTATAATTCGTTCATATGCCGAAACCTTTCCTCACTGTGCCGGTGAGACCAATTGGCCGGAGACTATCGTCTTTACGGCTTTGCCCGTTAGCTGCGCGCCTTCAAATGGAGTGTTTCTCCCCATAGATTTGAACTCGCCAGACCGCACCACTACGCTTGCGTCGAGATCAATGATCGTAACATCCGCCACAGCCCCATCAGCCAGGCTTCCCGCCTCGATCCCAAGAATCTTCGCGGGTTCTATTGTCATCCTGGCAATGGCGTCGTTTATGGATAATGCACCGGGTTTTACGAGATTGGTTATCACCAGCGGCACGGCGGTTTCCAGCCCCACAATCCCAAACGCCGCATACTGCATCTCGACCTGCTTATCTTCGAGCGAATGCGGGGCGTGGTCGGTTGCAATAGCGTCGATCGTCCCATCCGCCAACCCTTCTTTGATCGCCTCGATATCTGCTTGGGTTCGCAGAGGAGGATTGACCTTTGCATTTGTGTCGTAGTTGCAAAGAGCGTCGTCGGTCAAGGAGAAATATTGCGGCCCCGTTTCGCCGGTGACTGGTATTCCTTTGCTTTTGGCCCATCTGACGGCTGCGATCGATTCCGCGGCGCTAATGTGTTGAATATGCAATCGGCAGCCGGTCAACTCGGACAGCAATATGTTGCGCATCACCATAATCGCCTCAGCTTGCCTCGGCCACGGTCTGAGACCGAGGATGGTTGAGTTGAGACCCTCGTTCATCACCGCGTCACGGGTGAGGGATGTATCCTCGCAATGCGCCAGCACCGCCACATCGAACATGCGGCTATACTCCATAACCCGCCGCATCAAATCAGCGTTTTGCACGGGATATGCATCGTCGGATATAGCGACCGCGCCGGCTTCGATCATATCACCGATCTCGGCCATCTCGATACCCTCATTACCCTTGGTCGCCGCCCCTGTTGTGTGAACATGCACATCGGCGCGACGCCCTTCACACAATACGTAATCCACCACCGCGCGATTGTCTATGGCAGGTTTGGTGTTCGGCATGCCGACTATTGTAGTGAACCCGCCCGCAGCTGCGGCTTTGGCAGCGGTTGCTATGGTCTCTTTGTGCTCATAACCAGGCTCTCGCATATGGACATGCATATCAATAAGCCCCGGAGCCACAACAAGCCCAGCACAATTGATAGTCTGTCCTTCCTGGTTTTGCGGGACCTCTTGATTCCAAGCTATCCGGCCGTCGACTATCAACAAATCGCCGACCTTATCTATATTTTGCGACGGATCGATAATCCGACCGCCCTTAAGCAGCAGCCACACTCGCCCCACCTCCCATCAAAAGATACAACAGCGCCATCCGCACCGCCACCCCGTTAGTCACCTGATCTGTTATAACTGCAAACTCACCATCCGCCACATCCGGGGTGATCTCGATCCCGCGATTCATCGGCCCAGGGTGCATCACCAGCACATCCGACGCGCATCTGCGCAGTCGCTGCTTGTTGATCCCGAAGAACCTGGAATATTCTCTCACGCTCGGGAAAAACCCGCGATCCATCCGTTCGAGCTGGATTCGCAGTATGTTGACCACATCGGCGCCTTCAAGCGCCTCATCGAGGTTAGTAAACTTCTGCACCGGCAGCTTATCGAGTTCGGCTGGCAGCAGCGTGTTAGGCCCGCAGACCCTCACCTGTGCGCCCATATGGCTCAATCCCCATATATTGGAGCGAGCAACTCTGCTGTGCAAGATATCGCCGATCACAACAACTCTGAGACCCTCAAGTCGCAGCTTATTTTCCTGTATCGTGAGCATATCGAGCAGGCCCTGTGTAGGGTGTTCGTGCAGCCCGTCGCCGGCGTTTACAACGTGCGATTTGACGATTTGTGAGGCAAAATGCGAGGAGCCGCTGGCGGAGTGCCGGATGACGAAAAGATCAATACCCATCGCCTCGAGGGTGAGCAGGGTATCCTTGAACGATTCCCCTTTATTGACCGCCGATCCCGCCGCAGATATACTGGTGGTGTCGGCGCTCATGATCTTTGCGGCAAGCTCGAAACTGGTGCGGGTGCGGGTGCTGTTTTCATAAAACAACGTGCAAATCGACTTGCCCCGCAAAATCGGCACCTTTTTGACCGGCCGTGTCAATATTTCCTTGTATGACGACGCGGTCTCGAGGATCAGCCGGATCTCAGCCGCGCTCATATCTTGTAGTCCCAAAATATCTTTACGTTGAAGCTGCATATCGATCCTCAGTCTTCCGCCACATCTTCTTTTGTGATCATCACGGCGTCTTGTCCGTGGGTCTCGATCCATTGAACCTGCACGCTCTCTCTGCGCGCAGTGGGCAGGTTTTTGCCCACATAATCCGCCCGAATCGGCAGTTCACGATGTCCTCTGTCGATGAGCACAGCGAGTTGTATAACTGCAGCTCTGCCCAGATCCATAATCGCATCGAGAGCGGCTCTCGTTGATCGGCCCGTATACAATACTTCGTCGACAAGGATCACGTTTTTGTTGGCCACATCAAACGGAATCTCGCTGGCCGAGATAGTTCGCGCCGTGCGAGTCGCGAAGTCGTCCCGATACAAGGCCACATTCAGGCTGCCGACCGTCAACTCGACACCTTCGATCTCACCAAGCAGCTTAGCAAGTCTCTGCGCCATAGGCACACCCCGGCTCTGAATCCCAATGATGACCAAGTTTTGGGCGCCCTTGTTGCGTTCGAGAATCTCGTGGGCGATTCTACGCAGCGCCCGCCTGATCTCGCCTTCATCCATCACTTTCGTCGAATTTTCCGCCATATCCCCTCCGGTCTTCGTCGGTTCTATAACCCCATATTTGACAAAAAAGCCTTCCTGCCGCGATTTGGCAAGAAGGCCCATATGTTGACGCACTTTGGCACGTATCTCTCTTCACTTAACCTTGCCAGCCTCGCGGGGCTGAATTAAAGGTGACTTCCAAATTTTTGTAATTATAAGCCTTGTCCGGCAAGCTGTCAATCAATTTTTTTATTGAATTGAACCGCCGCCAGTTGGGCTTGTCGCGCCCGGTCGATGGAGGTTGCCAGAATCCGCGCGGCCTCCTGCGGGCTGTGGAATCCCATCCCATTTTCGGAAGAAACAAAGTCCCATCTGAGTTGCGCTGATCGGTATAGCTGATACGCTTTTGTCAGATCGGCGCTGGTGGCCCCGGCCTGTTTCGCGGCTTTTATGGCGTCGATTGCATCGATCAAAGCAACCTCGGTATCTTTCAGCAATCCGGCGGTGCGATCCTGAATCAGCGCCACTCGGTCACGCAGGTCTTTTTCGCTCCTCTGATGGCATACCTTGCAGGCTCTCATACCGGCGAGCAGCGGGCTGCGAACCTGATGATCCGTATATTTGGAGTCACCGCTTTTTATTTTGGCCATATGACAATCGGCGCACGAAACGCCGGATTTAGCGTGTATGCCGGTGCTCCACATCTCGAGATCGGGGTGCTGAACCTTGAGTATCGGCCCACCAGTCTCGGCGTGAGTCCAATCGGAGAAGCCAACCTCATTATAATAATTTTCGATGTCGTCGATTGTGAGGCCGTTTTTCCACGGAAAAGTGAGGAGTTTGTTTTCGCCTTTGAAATAGTATTCGCTATGACACTGCCCGCACACATAACTTTTCATCAGTTGTTGGCTGGCATTGGTAACATCGACCCCGCGCTGCGCCATTCCTTCGATAAAAGCCCGCCTGGATATTCTCAGCTCCATAGTATCAGGATCGTGGCAATCAACACAACTGGTGCCGTGGTGCAGCTTGCCGGACAACTCTTTGAGCGGAGTCTTGCAGAATGTCTCCCAACCCATCTGCTCGATAAGCTCGGGGGCTTCAGAGGCGTGGCAATTGGCGCAGGCTCCCGGCTGGCTGGCGACCTCTACTCGTTTGGATGTCTGCTGGTCGATCAGGGCATAGTAGTGCCCACGCTCTTCATTGTATTCAACCGCAAACGCATATCCCGCATAGAGACGCTTGAGAGACGGGTCCCGCTCCAATTTGTCGAATGGTTTCGAGCCGCCATACGGGGTGGAATCGGTGTCGATCGCAGTTTTTTTGAACGACGCGAATTGATCCGGAAAATTATTGCCGATAATCGCTGGGTCCAGTGCAGCAGCGAGCACAACTGCCGCAGCAATCGTAAGCAAAACAACGTAGCCAGACCATTTTGGCATGTGCAATCTGGACATAATCCGCCTCCAACCATAAATACATTAAGCTATTGTAGCAGAGCTGTCAGAGTTGTGGAAGGAATTTAAGAAATAACTGGCGGAGGCGAGAGGATTCGAACCCCTGGGACTTTCGTCCAATGGTTTTCAAGACCACCGCCTTAAACCACTCGGCCACGCCTCCACAGTGCCTACACAATTATATGTTGCGCATCCGATCCGGTCAAGGCGGCAAAACAGATATTTGCGGAGCTAACCTATACTATTTCCTTTTACGCTTGATCCCAGCCCACATCGCGCCGCAAAGACCGAACAGAAGCGCCGCAACCGTGCCGGGTTCAGGAACCATGCCCAGTGTCAGCCCGCCAGCCGGCAAGCCAGCCGACATAGCCGAATCGACTACGTCGTAAAACGCCGGAGAATCGTAAGAAAAGTTGACGGTAGTGCCAAGTGGCAAATTCACATACCAATAGATGGAATTATCACTTTGAGCTGCCGTAAAATCGTAGTCACACCACTGATTCGTGAATGGCATGTCATAATCATTGGCGACGCTGAACGAAGTCAGCAATTGGCCGGCAAATGCCGCGCTATCATATATGAGTTCATAAGCGTAATGATATGTGCCATCCAGAATTGTCGTCACTGTCGCAGTGAGTTGATTTGAATATGGCCGACTCCCGGTGCGAAAAAGATTACTTATATATGGATTATCGGTCACAGCCCAAGCCTGGGCAATTGTGATGCTCGCCAACACGAGAATCAGCCCAAATACAAGGGCTAGTTTAGATTGTCTGCTCATACTATCCCTCCAAACACTCAGAACTTACCTCGAAAAAGAATGCTGTGCCGCCGCTCATTCACGGCGGCCAACAAACTATTCTATTTGCGGCGTTTCAGGATCATCGGAACCACCCCAGCGGAACCGAACAAAACAACCAGCAAACTCGCTGGCTCGGGAATGACATCACCCATGACAAGGGTCAAACCCTCGGCATAACTCCCACCGTCAATCACAATCGCAAACCCCTTAACATCCAGCATGGGCGCATATGCGGATTTATAGCTGAACTGGTGTTGATCGTTCGGCCTGATCTCGCCGTGTTTCCAATCAAGAAAATGATCTGACCCGTCCTCCGGGCCCTGGAATATCTTCACACCAATAACAGGAATATTATTCGCATCATAGAAATCAACGCGGTTAGGATTCTCAAGCGAGAACGTATGAACCGCCGAAGTGCCGGTTGTATAGGTCAGCTCGTACAAATATGTGTAAATATTGTCTACTCCACGAGTAACCGTCGCCTTGCAAGTGAGACTACCAACTGTTCCGTCGCCGGTGAGCGTGTCGGTCGATTCAGCAACAACAACATCAGCCGATGCAACGACACCCGCCGCCAACAAGATCATCGCCGCAACTAATATAATTACGCGATTTGAAGCCATTATTCTCCTCCTTAACAGTGCTTATATATAGCAAGCGGCCATGCGGATCACACCAACTCCCACGGCTTGCGTCCCCTCGCTACATTTTATCGCATATTACCCCCAGGACCCAGGATTGTCAAGGCCATTATTAACATTATCTGGTTTATTTTCGACGACTATCTTATATCGTCCTGCTGCCTGGGCTTGATTGTTCGTATGATTTTGTCGCCCACCAACTGGCAGCTGCTGATACCGGTCACGATGACGAAGCTGCCGACAGCCGGTTTGATCAGATTTCTGGATTTTACTCTCAAGCCGACGTGACTGTTGCCATCATCCAAACGGCTTCCATCGTCAATATAAAAGAAGTCCTCGTGGTCCGCTCCGACATAAGTGACGCAGCCCCAGGTTTTTATCAGCAAGCCCTGGTTGCGCAGCCCGATCCCCCCTGTGATACCAGGGGTGTGCCGGGTGGCGTCGCCACCGCCGACGGTTTTGTTGGACATTGCCCTCGGGGCGGGAAGTGTCAACACTGAATTCTCGATTATTACCGACTCAGCCAGAATACTTCTTTCGCCCTCATCTGTGATCAAAGACCCGTAGATGCTCACAATGTCACCCGCATCCACCGCTCCATCCCATATCACTCTGATGCCGCTGGCCCCGTTGAATTCCTGCACATAAAATTCATTTGAACCCAAATCGGCCGTACCCGCCATCACAACTTTATCGGCGCACCACACACCCTGCCCGTCGTCACATCCGAACGCATCCGCTATCACGCGAAGCGCGGATACCGGGTTTGCTATCTGCACTCTGGCAGATGCCCAACTTTCAGACTCCACCGGCCCGGCCTGCACTGCCCTGGCCTCTATTGCATGAGTCCCGACATAATATTGCGTCGTATCCAGCGGGACACTGTAGGGAATGCTATAACTCACACCCACGGGAGCGCCGTTCATATAAAACTCGACCTTAGCGATGCCTTTCGGGTCGACGGCCGTGGCTTGGAGTTGTGCAAGCCCGGTCAAAGGTTCGTCCGGAACCACAATGCTGACTTTCGGGGTTGTTGCATATGCAGCCATCAGCGGGTCTCCCACTACAACTGATTTCCAGAACAGCATCGGGCAGGCGGCGTAGAAACTCTCGGCCAAAGTAAACCCCTGCATATACATCTTAAACAGTATATCCGGATAGGTCACGTAGGCCATATATGGCTCGGATACGTGGCCGCATACCCCGCAAGCGCCCTGCGCGATAAGATCAGCCACAAGAGATTGCCCGTTTGGGTTGTCAAAAAAAGTGCGCCCGCTGCTGGAAACGTAGGAGTCTGCAATCGACCCAGGGGCGAACATATTGCTCGTATATGCGGCTCTTGAATAAGACGGGTCATTGCTGCCCCAACTGAAATAACCCATCAGATTTTCACCGTCGGACAGAAACCTCGACGTATCATCGAATATTGTTGGGATTCCGTTTTGCATAAGCCAATTGTTGGCATCGCCAATTCGTTGATTCAACGCGAGACTCGAGCCTGCCGGATTAGCGCCCAAGTATTTCTGATCCAACATCACCGGACCGCTCGGGGAAGACGCGTCGAGGCCGCGATCTATCATCGCCAGAACATCGCTAGTGGTGTAGCCGTCGAGCCTGGTGACCAGATAGAGGTGTCTGCCATAGAAATTGGTCTGATGAGAAAAAGCCGTAGGGTTCGGGTTCCAGTATAACGGGCCGTACGGATTTTCAAAACAAGATGTAATATCCAGTTCACCGATACAGGTCAGCATGCTGGTTACGGACAGCGGGCCGGTCGACAAACCATATTCCACCCGCAGTGGAGTGCCTTTCGTAAGCACGATATAGTCGATTTTATCTGAGATGGCAGGGTTTTGAAGGCTTCGTCTGATCGGCGCAAGGACATTGGTTTCATATTCGACGCGGCTCACGGTTTCGCTGGTCGAGCACCTGATTCGGCAGCGATTGCTGTATGGGATGCCTCGGGCGGCGGCATAGTAGTCAGCGATTTCTATGGAGGCAGGGCTATGGATGTTCTCGACAACCAGCACATTACGTGCCGAGCCGCCGCCATAGACGCACGTGACAGGCGACAATAGCACAACCGATGAGATAACAATCTTCCACAACCCAGTGAGACGGAAAGCAGGCCGAAACACTTCTGCGCCCCCCAGTATTCGTATCCGGCTTCATGAAGAACCGCTATAATGTGGAACACCCGGCGGACAAGACGTCGAACCAAAATGCACGCCAGCTTGCACTGAGTTATATCCTCACTGACAATATTTGTCAATGGGTGCGCCTGGTGGAATACCGGATCCAAGCTGCGGAAAACGCAAAAGTAAGCAGGAGAGCGGTCAGAGGAATCGGGGAGGGGCTGACCAAATCGGCGATCACATCCAACGCCCCAAGTGGTGGTTTAACCCCTAAAGAGCGCATCACCAAAGCGGCCACTACGAGCCTGCCGCCGATGGCGCCGACCAGCATAGCGATAACGACCGATATATTGCACCCAATAGAGCATCGTCGATCTGACGCCCGTAGTATCATCTCACCGCACAAAACACCATATCCCGCTGAAATAAACAACACCGACCAGCCGAGCAATCCTACAGCCCACCCCGCCACCGCCCCGCATATTACTGCGACAATAATCGTCGCTAGACTTGTCGATGGCGAAGCCACGCCCCGACGAGCGTCGTTGGGGGGCTTTTGTGGAAAGTTTGCATCGTTTTTATGAGGTTTCATGTAGCTTGAGTATAACAATGCGGCACAACCAGGTCAATAATCAGCCCGGTATGTTATCCCACGTGTCCGGCAGAAAATCGGTCGCAAGAGCCAACTCATTAGCCACCTTTTCCTTTATAAGCACGACGCTCGTGCCCTGCGGGCCTGTGCTGAGAAGGATGCGGTCGCTGACTTCGAGCATTATCGAATAACCCAGACCCAACGACGGCTTCGTCGAGAACCCCCTGAACAGCACGGCGCGTGGTAAGATGAGTGACTCAATTCCGGAGCCTTTGTCGGAAACAACCACCCACACGGTGTCATCATCGTGCCCAACATGCACTGTGCCGTGTTTGCCGTGTTTAATTGCGTTAGTCAACGCCTCCCCGATGCCGACCAAAAAACCATCCAATCTATCTTCTGTCAATCCATACTCAGCCAATTTCGACGCAGTTTGACGACGCGCGGCACCGACGTGCGATGTCTCCTCAACTTCGAACATATCAGATGAACGAATTATGTATGGCTCGACATCAACATTATCGCATATATTGAGCTTGCCGCCGGTTACGCTGAGGATGGTTTCGCGATAGAAGACTCTCTTTTGCCTGTCGAGTTCCTGTTCGAGTTTTCGTCGGCTTTCTTCGGCTTGTTTACGTTCCGTAATATCTCGGGCTATCGCCTGTATGAGAACCTCGCCATGCTGTTTATAAGCTACAAGGCTGATCTCGCAATCGACCAATGCGCCGTCCTTTTTCTTGTGTACCCATTCCAGCCTCTGCGCCGGCGCGCCGGGTTGAGCTTTGATAAGCCTGATAGCCTCCTCGCTTGATGATTTGCCGTCAGGTTGGTATTCCGGACTTATATCGCCCGGAGTTTTGCCCAGTACGTCATAAGGCGCATATCCCAGAGTTTGTGTCACGGCAGGGTTCATAGATATAAACGTCCCGGTGTCGGCGGACAGCACGAAAACCATATCCGGGCTGTGCTCGAAGAGCCGTCGATATCTCTCTTCATTGTCCTGCAGCGCCTCGGTGTATCGTTTGCGTTCTGTTATATCCCACAGCGAGCCGATAACCGCCGGCCTGCCTTGGTAGTCCATAACCGCCGTATGCACCTCGACGTCGATGGGGGTTTCGTCGATGCGTTGTGCTTTGAACGCATAACGCATTGTTTTTGTTTCTCCTGAGAATCGTTTTCGCAGATTTTCGGCCACCATGACCCTGTCTTGTGGGGCTACGAACTTGAGCGGAGGCTGGCCCAGCATATCGACCTGCTTCGCTCCGAATATTTCGAGAAAACGAGGATTGACGTATACGAGGTGATCATCCTGGATCATATAGACCCCAACCATCGTCTCTTCGACCAGGCTTCGATATTTGGATTCGGCTTCGTGAAGCGCTTGCTCGGCTTTTCTGCGCTCGGTAATGTCCTCATAAGTGCCGAGCACACCGATTACTTCTCCTTCGGCGCTGTGCAGAGGTATTTTATTGGTATCGACCCACGATATATGGCCATCCGGTCGACGCTGGCTTTCAATGATGTTGAGAACGGGTTTATCTTCATCGATCACCTGACGATCCCACTTGCGGTATGATTCGGCTTCGTTTTTTTCCCAGGCCAGATCATAGTCCGTTTTGCCCACTATGTGCTCGGGCGATCCTACCCCCGCTGCTTCGGCAAAGTTGTCATTACATCCCAGGTAGACAAGATTGGTGTCCTTCCAAAACACGTATTGCGGGATATTTTCGAGCACCAATTCGAGCATTTTTCTAGACTCTGTAAGAGAGACATTTGCGATGTATCGCTCGGTGATATTTCTTACGATGACGATGATCGTGCCAGTCGAAATCAGCATCATCCTTGCTTCGAAGTGTTTCTCCGTGTCCTCGATTTTCAACGTGTATTCGAGTGAGACTATTGACTGGGTGTGCTTTAATTCGGCTATGGCTTCGGCAAATTGCCTGCCCACATCCTCCGGCAATACGTCTTGCATCCTCTTATTCAAGAACTGTCCAGGCGGCTGGTAAAGCTCAGCTTCGTCGGCTGCGTGACACTCGAGTATCTTGCCGTCCGTATCCAGCCAGAAATAGACGTCCGGAAATGCGTGCAAAATACTCTCGCGTTCCGAAAATGCTTTGCGCAGTTGTTCTTCGATTTGTTTGCGGGTGGTGATGTCGCGGTCTATTCCCCGATAGCCTAAAAAATCGCCGTTGGAAAAGATCGGCTCGGCGCTCGTTTCGATAGTCAGAACGTGTCCATCACGGTGCAGCATTCCGGTTTCCAGCATCACGACGGGTTTTTTGTCCCGCCTCGATTGTTCAAAGATCTCGCGGATGTGCTCGACGCCATCCGGCGGCATTAGATCGAATATGGATTTGCCGATCATCTCCTGCGGGTCATAACCAAACATTTCTTTGGCTCGCGGGCTAGCATAGGTATAAATAAAATTGGCGTTGATCTGCCAGACCCAGTCGCTGGTTTTCTCGACAAGGTCACGAAAGTTACGTTCGCTTTCGGCAAGCGACTCGCGGGCCAACACCTCATCAGTGGTGTCGGCAGCGTTGACCAGCAGCGCGAACTTCCCCTTGTAGATTAGAGGCGAAATGCGCAGTTCGTAGTATCGAACCTCACCACTTTTTGTAATCCCCCTGGCCACAAACTCGGTAGATACGTCCTCCCCCGCCAATCGACGGTTCTGATGATCTAGCAGCCAGGCTATATCGTCAGGGTGGACATATTTCCAGATCGGCGTGCCGAGCACCTCGCTTTCAGTGTACCCCATCAGCTCGCAGAGACCCTGATTGACATAAACCAGGATGTTGTCGAGCAAGACAAACACTCCCGTCTGGGAATGCTCCAGCACTTGCTCGGCGAGATGCAGTCTATCGAGGTGATCGGTGATATCTCTGGCGACTCCACGCAAGCCGGCGGGTTTACCATTGCCCGATATCGGAACACAACTTACCGCCAGAGTTTTTGTGTCTTTGTTTTTTGTATAAAAATGGGTGTGTATATTTCTGAGGGCACGTCCTTCATCGAGTGCGCTTCGCATCAATTCTATGCAGCGGTTTTTATCTTCCCCGGGCACAAAGTCAAGTAAGGGTCGCCCGATTATTTCCTGCACGTTATAGCCGAGCGTGTCGGATACTATATTGTTAGAATATGTAACGATGCCCTCCTGATTGATCTCCCAAATCCAATCGGGGACATGCTCGATTTTGTCTTCGAATATTGGGTTTTTGTCGGACTGTGCCATTATATTGTGTGGACGATATCCTCAATTAATTGCACATTTCTCTGCTTGCTTCCTGCCTGATTTTATACCCCAAGTCGAAACATATCAATCTCATCAAATAAATTTTCACACATGCTTTTGTCGGCCTTGGTACGTGTGAGCCAATGAGGGTGCGGGTAACCCGTACATGATTGCCGTGACATATTACGATGCGGCAATCGAGCTACATATCAAAAACACCGAACCGGCGCATTGGCGTTGGCCAGGTAACGGCGAGGTACTTAAATGCAGTACTACCCGGATTTTGAACAAGAAGATGCGCAGATCGGCCTGGTCAGGTTAAGCTGTGTAACATATCAGTTGGCGGATGGACAGCCGGATGCAATGGGTTGGCAAGTAGCGGATATGGAAGGGGTCATATTCGGGACTGTTTCCGACATGCTTGCCGACGCAGGCAGTGGGCAAATCGTATTCGTTGCGATCAAGGATGAAGAATCGCACAAGGTGTCGCTTGTTCCCGTGGAGGGGATGTATCTGGACATATCCCATGCTCTCGTTGTTGTGCCTGCCTTGGAGTCGGATGTTCTCGACAGCCCCGACTTCACAGAAAACGTGGTCGATGTGATGCCGTTTGTGGAGTATTGGCTGAATTTGGCGAGGGCGCAGTCCGGATGATTATTGCGGCCGGGGGCGGCGCTGTCGCCCCTTTGTTTTCGGCCATTACAACATCGGGCAAGGCACAAATAGAATTGGCAGTGTCGATACGGCGGCCTTTCATTATTACATAGCCTGTTTTCTTTCTTCGCCCTCACCCTAACCCTCTCCCCCAGGAGAGGGGATTAAGGGAACGCATTCTCCAACGGGAGGGGATTAGGGGAACGCATTCTCCAACGGGAGGGGCCAGGCGATTGCCCTCGCACACGCGGCATATTAATTGCGGTATGGCTGGTTGTGTGATACACTTCCTCAACTATCCATCGGAGGCAACAGCATGGCTTTCAACGGGCTTGGTATGAATATGGGCAATCTTTGCCGGGTGTCGTCGGCAAAAAGTCGATCGATCAGCGCCGAAAACTTTGGCGGGGGCAAAGGGGAAGGCGGGATGGCCGCGGAGGGTATAAGCACCGGCGCCGCTCGCGAACTCGGACAAGGCTGGAAGGTATCGCCGGCTATAGTGATAGCAGCCGGAGAATGCCGGGAGATCGCCAACATTGATGGCCCCGGCGCTATTCAACAGATTTGGATGACTCCCACCGGGCACTGGCGCCATCAAATTCTGCGCATCTATTGGGATCATCAGGAACAACCCTCGGTTGAGTGCCCGATAGGGGATTTTTTCGCCTGTGGATGGCAGAAATATGCGCAGGTTTCCTCGCTTGCAGTATGCGTCAATCCGCTTAGCGGCCTCAATTGTTATTGGGAGATGCCCTTCCGTAAGCATTGCCGAATCACAATGACCAATATCTCCGACGAAAACATGGTCTTATACTACCAGATCAACTACACTCTCACCGATGTCCCAGCGGATTGCGCCTACTTCCACGCACAGTTCAGACGCGAGAACCCGCTGCCGTATAAAAAGGACTACACCATTCTCGATGGTGTCCAAGGGCAGGGGCAGTATGTGGGGGTGTATATGTGCTGGGGGATAAACAACAACGGTTGGTGGGGAGAAGGGGAAATCAAGTTTTTCATGGATGGAGACACACAATTCCCTACTATCTGCGGGACCGGCACTGAGGACTATTTCTGCGGATCGTATTGTTTCCTTGAGGAGGGCAAATATACGGAGTTCACCACCCCATATGCGGGGATGCCGCAGGTGATCCGTCCGGATGGGGCGCTGCAAGCACAGGAGCGATTCGGCCTGTATCGGTGGCATATAATGGATCCGGTGCGATTTGAAAGCGACCTGAGGGTGACGATGCAGGCGCTGGGCTGGAGGTCCGGTGGCCGCTATTTGCCGCTGCAAGATGACATCGCCTCATGTGCGTATTGGTATCAAACCCTGCCGACCGCGCCGTTCCCCGAATTGCCGGATAAGGATTATCTGGAAATCATTTAACCTCTCATTCAGATTTACAGCGGGATCGCAGCTCAGCGTTCCCGCTGTTTTATTGCCTCTAAAAAACTTGCGTGAAATTGTTGACTACTGGCTGTGAACATAGTAGACTAACGTCTAGTTATAGCAGCAAAAAAACCACACAGAGGTGAAGACAATGATCGTCCCGCTCCTGCAGTCCACCAATCCGATTTTGACTCCGCAAGCAGACCCAAGCGCCAACAGCGACCTGACAGAAGAAGAAATCGAATCGCGTGCCGACCAGTTGCTGGAGACCTGCGTTAAATTCGGCGCACAAAGCGGCATCTATACCAATACGCGACTCAACCGCAAGATTCGAGACGAGCGCAAAAGACTCGAGTCCCTGCATGAGGATGATCTCTATGAGCCGACGATCGAACTTGCCTTTGATCGGCAGATAGACGAATTGATTGATGCGGCCGACTTGAACGAGATCGAGAAGATAATATGGCGCTTGTGGATTGCGGGATTTACCGGCAAGCGCATCTCCGAGATGCTGGGTATCAAGAGGAGAGTGGTAAAGCAGCGGCTGAGAATTGCAAAACGACACATCCGCGCAGCCTATCTGCAAGGGCCGTATGCCGGTTGGTATGAGGTATATCTGAGCGAGGTGAACCGGGTGTCGCGTTGGCCGAATCGGCATAATCCATAGAATGCCTTGGTATGCGATCGACCGACCGGTTACAAGCCGGTCGGCCGATCAAGAGCGACGTGGAGAAGAGAGACAACAAGCAATTAATTGGATGAATTAAAAGTTACATAAAACGGCGCGTCATACATTCAGACCGACGGTCAACACAGTGAATGTCACAACGTAGATTATTATCGCGCTCCGACAGGCCAGCCGAGCAAATGCGGCGTTTCGTTTCCGATATAGCTCGACCGCAACTACAAATGGCACAAAACTGGCGATTTTCACGAGCACAAACACCCACGGCCCTTTATCCAGGCAAGCCGCCATAATGGGGTTTTGCTCGACGGCGGATCCTCTCAGAACGAAGAAGAGGGTTGAAAGCATATCAGCAAGGCAGATCATGACCAGGACTATACTCTCACCGCTAACTCGAACCTTCATACTTTTCCTTCCTCCAGGCATCTACGTATAGTATCTTCAAGATGCGTGCCCTCACCGGCTGTGCAAAATGCCAGTTAGGGTCTGAAGGTGAGAAAAGACTATAGAAAAGAGAGGTTCTGAGGGTGGCGAACGGCTATATCTGCCTAACGCGACATAAATTCAGAATCGCCGGCGCGTTATTTTATCTGCTTGCCTGACGTTTATTGGCGGATCGAACTTTTTCGAGCAATCCGTGCACTTCGTGCGGCGCTTTGGTGGAGGTTGGGAATGAGGATTTGAGCACATCCCACCAATCGTAGTCGCGCGCATAGACCAGATCGAAGAGCATGCAGCCCTGGCTGTTGGACAGGCACTCCGCGATCGCCTTAGCGAAAGCCTGCGGCCTGCGTTGATACTGGAGGAGGTATAGGCTTGCATATACGAATGTGTCGTCTTTGACCGCGTTGACTGATTCCTGGGCCGCAGCTTCCACGCTCATCCACTCCGGATCCCCGGCTCTGATAGCGTCCTTGCGGGTGGGATGGGTATAATAGCACCCCGTACACATAAAGTCGACCTGATCGGCATAACCGGTGGCTTCGTAGCCCTCCGGCCACCACTCATATCCCGCAGCGTTTGTTGGGCTGCCCCAATTCACACCAACATCGTAATACAATGGATACCACGAACCCACGTATATTCCCAAACGGGCCGCAGGTTTGACGGCCTTAACCGTCGAGCGCGCTTCAGCAAGGAAATCTCGCATCGTTTGGGCGCGGAACTTCAACCAATCTTTGAACAATGGGCCTCGTTCGGGGTCCTGGCAGCCCGTCGGGGTTCGCACTATGATGTCGCGCGGCCAGTTCTCCACTGGCCGGCCAAGCTGCTTCTCGAATGCCTGCCTGGAAAGATCGCTGAAATCGGCGTAGAGGCCGGGGTATCGCATTCTGTCCAGGACTATCCCGTCCACCTGATATTTAGTGCATATCTCCTCGATGATGCTCAAAGCATAACTTCTGACCTCGGGGTGCAGCGGGTTTACGAAAATGGCCTGGTGCATGTCGGCCGCCTCCCCTGCCCTGACCAGCGTATCCCTGGTATCGAGCTGGAAGCGCTTGCCAGCAGAGACCGCATCGCGCAGCCAATCACCCGCTTTACCTGATCCGATCAACAGATAACCATCCTCCGGCGCGGATATTTTGGCCTTTCCGCTGGCCGTTCCGCTTTGCAATGAGGCCCCTTTGTGAGAGACTCGGACGTAGAAGGTGTTTTCAGGCAGTTTGCCGGCGGGTTCGGAACTGATTCCGTATAAACAAACTTCTCCTTTGCGTAACAAGGTATTCGGGCGTGTCAGGAGAATCGGTTCCGCGCCTTCGACGCTCAACACCCGTTCGACTTCGTATTGTATGCATTGCCAGTCCAGATGCTTATACGCAGGCCCGCCCGGCGCTTTTTTTGACCCTTCAGAAAAGACATTGATAGCCGCATAGACGGGTATTCGCGCTTTTTTGCATTCGTCGATCATTGTCTGCAGCAAATCGTAGCCCTTCGGATAACGGGCAGCATTGATTTTTGGAGCGATCTCGCTGTTATAAAGTACCGTGCCGGCTAATGGCTTCACGTCGACTATAATCGTGTTTATATTGGCGGATTTGCATTTCTCGACCATATCCTGCACGCCTGATTGAGAGGAGAGGGTTTTCATGTTGGCTTCCGCATCGAACCACATCACCCGCGCCTGTGCTCCCTCCTGCCGAGCGAGCGATCCCGCAACACCGTCTGCAACTGAAGCTGAATTGATGAACATTAACGCTATCCCTGCCTGTAGAATCCGTATAAACATTTAGCTCTCTCTGCGCACAATGATATATCATCAACTACTGCACAACAACACAGACCCCGACGGGGGTCTGTTCTGTCTTAATTTTCCATATTTCGCAGGTTGTTGATACCTATGATCTGACGATAAGGGTTGCCGGATAGTTTGAGCCGGCCAACGGAACCGTGATAACGCGACACATGCGAGTTTCCCCAGGGTTCAGCGTTATACTGTCCAGGGTTATCTCGCTTGGCGGCTGGGCATATTTCACCGGCGCGAACTTGCCATTGACTATGAACACCGCAGAACAAGGGCCTGCGGTGGGGTCGAACACAAAGTTGATCTTTTTGGATTCGCCAGTGGGATTGTGCACACGCACGTTGATGTTATATGTTACGCCATAGTTGCCGTATAGTGTTTTTTGAGCGGTGGAATCGGTCAGTGCGTGTTTGCCGATCGAGATAAACGCCCAACGCGACCCAACTTCATATTCCGCATCCACCGTCTTTATAGGGGATGGATATACGTGATCGGACAACTGCAGCACGCGGGGGTCAGAGGCCTTCGCCATAGACCCCTTATCAACATTGTCGATTCCCGGCTCAGCCGCAGTTATGCGCACATAAGCGCTTTGCCCGGCTATCTGCTTAATTTGCAGTATCCCGCTGGAGGTTTGTTTTTTTGACAACATATCGGAGACCAGCACGAGCCTCGACTGCGGAGGAATCGTCTCTACAACGCTGATATCGTTGGCATAATCCCTCATAAACGCATTGGCCGCTACGTGGCCGACATAGATGGTATCGACAGATGGCGGAGATATGCCGCGGAAAATCCTGACTTTGGCGGCGGTATCGTTGGGGTTAGCCAACTCGACGATAACATGCACCCTCTGGGACATTTCGCTTTGATGGTGATATAGGATTCGCGTCACTTTGTCGGGTTCGACCCGCGCTGCGTATAGCGGCTGATATTTGCGAATGCTTTCAGGGTCATTGCTATAGAAAAGCTGAACGGCATCTTCCCGAGGCAGAACGATGTTTTGCACTTCGACATTAGCGGTTGTTGATACAGGAATATAATCGTATCCACTTATGCGCGCATTGACTTTGATATATCTGCCTTTGCCTGAACTCAGCGGTTCTTTCGGGCAAACGACCTCGCCGATCTCGATGTTTGCCCCCGGTTCAAGGGCGGCCGCTTGTGCGGTAGCCTGGCGGGCAGAGTAACACACAAGCTGAGCCGGACACGGGTTTCCCGTCACCTGCCCTATAATCAATCCCGGAATCGCACCGGCGTATTTTTTTACGTTGACTACGAGGGTGGCTCGTTCTCCTTGTATATCTACCTCGACAAGCGCTCTGCCGAGCTTCTTGCCCAAAACCGTCAACCGTCTGCCATCCGGCTGCACAGAAGCAAGTTCCTCATCGTCGATGCGTGCCGAGACAGGCCCAGAAGCGGCTCCTTTAACCTCGACCTGACGATTTTCACCGACAGGAACAGTAACTTCCGCTGGGGACAGGGCGATTGGCGGCAGAAGAAGCAGAGAGCGCATCTGCGACGCCCATTTGCCAGCCAGATCGAGGGGAGTACTTTTCGCCGATTTGGCGTCACCTGCCGTCGCAATACATATCAGTTGATCGCCGGACAAAACCCTGGCCGAGCTTTTATCGCCCTGCACGCGGATCGTCGAGGGATTGAACTTCGCGTTAACCAACGCCGCGAGTCGGTCGCTGGTTATTTTCGCGCGTTCCAGGCCGCTCAGGCTGCCATTTGAAACCTGAAAGCGGACAGCGACATCTCCATTTATAACTACCGAGCCGGTGTTGCCCGTCGCCGAACACGAAACCCTCGGTTTGAAATCGGCTTGCGCCGAAGCAGCCACGTATAAAAGCGTCAAGACGACCGATAGGCTCGCCCAGACACAACGCCAATTCGTCATTGTTTTCACCCCACGCACGCAAAACCGGGAAAAGCCTTTTTACGCCTTTTCCCGCAATGCACTCCCCCAACACCTCATCGCCAGCCTATTCTATGCGTTGTGCAATGTTATCGTCAAGCCGGCTGTGGTCTTGAGCCGTTGTGATACAAGGCCAGGCCCGAAGTCGAGCCAATCCGCCTGTCGCAAAATCCTCATCCGCGCCGGCCGGGACAGGCACTGGGGTGTCGATCAAGCAAATCTTCGCCACCAGGATCTGCGACGCTGCTCAGCCGGATCTTCATCGCCGGGCTGCTCATCCATCCGACAATCCACATGATCCTCCGGGGGCTGCTCTTGCCGGTCATTTTCGTCCGCCACCAATTGAATCGGCTCAGTAGGCTGGGGTTCTTCTTCGACTAGTTCGGCCTGCACCCTTGGGGGTTCTCGTCTTTGAGGGGAATCCCAGACGGAGCGCCTGGCGCCGAAGGCCTCTTCGGACTGCTTTTTCATATTGGAATCGCCAAATGAATCAGTAGACGATAATCCGCTGCCCAACGCGCCGAGTTCGGCGTCCTGAATGCCGGTCTGTTTGAATAGTTCATTAACTCGCGAGACTCGATCCGCCCACTCAGCCTTTTTTGGCTCAGGAAGGGCTTTAGCCATTTCGTTTAATTCCATCGAGCTTAGCGCCATAGCTTCCTGGGTGCGGTTGAGCATAATATTCGCCCTGTTGAGCATAACATTGAGTTCGCGCTGGCGTTCGAGGAGTTCGCCTACCACTGTGTTGGAGTTTTGTTCACGGCTTCTGGCATCTTCGTATTGCATCTCCAGCAGTCTGCTTTTTTCTTTCAGCCCCGTCATTCGGCGGGTGGTTCGATTCAGTTTTTCTTTGAGTTTTTCGATTTTATCAAGCAGATTGGTTTCTTCCACGGAACAGACCACCTCCAGACAGGTCTATTATCGGCGGCAAAAGGCTTTAGCGCAAGCCCTGAAATCCATTACGAGTGAGCATTGTCGATTGTTCCTGAAAGGTTAATCGGAATACGTTCGGATTCCTGCGACAATCGTTTTTTTGTTGTATACTGCAGGCAGTGATTTCAAGAGAGTGAAAATATGCAAAATAGACTTGTTTTGGCGGTGGTGTCAATCGCATTGTGCCTGCTCGCAACGGGCAGATGCCTGGCCATCAACCCGCCGATGTGCCCACACGTAATCGGATGGAATAACGAAATCGATCGTTGGGCGCAGGGCGCGACTTGGATCAAGGTAATATTTGAAAACGACATCCCTCCCGCCCAGGCGACTGGATCAAAAGTCTTTTATCGGCCGTTCACCGCGGATACCGTTTATTGGGAGAATGGCTATCTTCCCGACCAGCGAACAGGCTCCAGCTATGCGGATCTGGTGTGGGCGAAAATAGCCAATCTGGCTAAAAAACCGGATGCGGTCAGCTATCGCAACGAATTCGATTGGTCTAATCCCACGAAAGCCAAAAGAACCTGCGCAGAGTTTGTCAACTATAAAAATCGGCTGCGGCAGCTTGGATATGCGGGACAAATAGTGTTCGGCTCGTTTCCGCCCGATTGGATCAGCGCAGCGACTTGGCAAGACCCGGATCTGATGGCGGCAGTCAACGCGGCTGATGCCGTCGAAACCCACGAATACTTCGATTTTGAGGTAAACTGCTGCCTGCCGAATCGATGTTTCCGACATCGTGACATCGCCATAGCGAACAATTCCTACCTGCGCGGCAAGCCGTGGTTTATCGGCGAATTCGGCAGTGATGTGGATTGGGGGCCGTGTAAATACTGTGGGGATGGTCTTTTCCGAACGGGGTGGCGGGATAGAAACAAGCTCAGCGAGCAACAATATATCGACCAGATGAAAATCTATCGAGCCGGCTGCGCGAACGAGGTGGTGGCGGTATTCGTATTCCAACAGGGAGACCAAACTTCCTGGTCAAACTATGAAGTCATAGGCACTTCGGTGGCAGATTATATGAAGACCACCTGGGAGCCGGAGACCGGCCGCATACTCGGGCGAGTGAAAAAGGCCGACGGAACCGGTCTTGGGGGCGCCACAATAACTGCAACGCCGGGTGGATATTCCACGCAGGCTGAACCGAGCGGAAATTATACGTTCACAGTCCCCGTCGGAACATACACCGTCAGCGCGAGTGCGCCGGGGTTCGCGACGCATGGCATTGCAGATAAAACGGTCGTAGTAAACAAAGCCGTCACTGTCAACTTCAACTTGCACCCCATACAACCCATATCTGTGGTGAAAGCGCTCGCGGACACCCGGATAGGAGCGATATCCGGGTGCGTCGTCGGGGTATTTCCCGAAAGTGAATCGGTGAATTCCATTTATATCGAAGCCCAAGATCGCTCGGCGGCGATTTGCACAGCTTGGCCGGAGGCAGTCAGCATCGGCGATGAAGTAAATGCGGTAGGTCGAATGGAGACCGCCGCAAACCAGGAACGGATTCTAACCGCCGCAACCCTGACCGTGACCGGCAGGACTAACACGCCGATCACCCCTCTTTTTATCAGTTCCCGCTCTCTAGGCAGTGGAGCCGGCGCATGGAGGTGGATAAAGGAGGACGATATCTCGGCGCGGGTGTGGTCTGATGTTGTGGGGCTTAGCAACAACGGGCTGTTGGTGAAAGCGGCAGGCGTTGTCAGCTTTGCGGGTGCGGATTATTTCTATCTGAACGATGGCTCGGGTGTTGATGATTATAAGGTTCCTGATGCAAGCTTGGGGATGCCTCCGGGTTTGCGCGTCTCGATGGAAAACGTCGGCTGGGTCCCTCCTGTCGGTTCGTTTGTGTCTGCAACCGGGATCAGTTCGTTTTATCGATCCGAGACGCAATTATTTCGTTTATTACGTGTGCGAACAGAGTGGGATGTGACGTGTTTTGCGTGGTGAGCGAAGCCAATTCGTGGTTGACAGGCGGCATTGGGTATGCTAAACTTGGTGGGTTTGGTTTGACGAGCCTGTGAAAGGAGTCCCTCTACCGATGTTGATCAATATTAAGGGCAAGAATGTGGAAGTCACCGATGCCCTCAGAAGCTATATAGAGAAAAAATTGCCCAAGCTGGAGAAGTATTTCCAGGATATCCGCGAAGCCAACGTTGTTTTGAGTGTGCAGCGCGGGATGCAGATGGTGGAAGTCCTGCTTGAAGGCGACGGAATCCTGCTGCGCGGCGAGGAGCGCCGGGTCAATGATATGTATGCCAGCATAGACGAAGTGGTCGAAAAGCTGGAGGGGCGCGTCAAAAAGTTCAAGCGCAAACGGGATAAGAGCATCGAAGAGGGACCCAAAGCGCGACAGTTGGTGCGGGATCAGGCCAGGGTCGAAGCTTATGGCGCTGAAGATGATATCGAAGAAGATATGCCTTCGCTGGTTCGCACAAAACGCTTTGCGCTGAAGCCGATGACCCCGGAAGAAGCTGCCCAGCAGATGGAGCTTTTGCACCATAGCTTCTTTGTGTTCCGCAATGCGGAGACTGAGGAAGTTAATGTAATATATTTGCGTGAAGACGGAAACTACGGACTGATAGAGCCCGCATAAATCCGCCGTCACCGAGCGTCGCTTTGGCCTATACAACTGAAGCGACGCCAAAGATGCCGCAAGGCACGGCCGTTCGGGTCAAGCTTGATAAGCTCTCGCAGGACGGTTTTTTGATGTACGGCGGCAAGCGGATATTATAAAAGGAGTCCAACAGATGATCGTAACTACCAAGCAGCTTTTTGAACTGGCCTACGGCAAATATGCATTAGGCGCATATAACATCAACAATGCCGAGCAGACTATGGGCTTGTTCCAAGGCAATCTCGAATCAAAAGCGCCGTTTATTATTCAGATTTCCAAGGGCGCGCGTTCGTATACCAACAAACTTATGCTCGAAGGAATGATCCGAGCGGCCGACGAGATTTTTCCGGAGGCGGTCTTCGCGGTACACCTCGACCACGGCGATGAGCAGACCTGTTATGACTGCATCGACAGCGGGTTTTATTCGTCGGTTATGATCGATGCCAGCCACGAGTCTTTTGAAGAGAATATCGCTATAACCAAGAGGGTTGTCGACAAAGCGCACCCCAAAGGAATCAGTGTTGAGGCGGAACTGGGGCAGCTCGGCGGAGTCGAAGAGGACATATCGGTAAGCGAGGATCACGCTCACCTCACAGACCCGGCCCAAGCCGCGGAGTTCATAAAGCGCACGGGATGCGACAGCCTGGCCTGCGCGATCGGGACCAGCCACGGAGCGTTCAAATTCAGCGGTAGCCAGGGACTGCACTTCGAGATCGTCGAAGCCATCCAGAAACTTGTCCCGGGATACCCGTTGGTTCTGCATGGTTCCAGCTCGGTTCCGCAGGATGAAGTCGAGCGAATCAACGCAGCGGGAGGCGCGCTCAAAGGCGCTAAGGGTGTTGACCCGAACCAGTATTTGCCGGCTGCCAAACTCGGCGTGTGCAAGATCAACATTGATACTGACGGCAGACTTGTGTGGACGAGGGTCCACCGCGAGTTCTTCCGCGATAAGCCGGAGGTTTTCGACTTCCGCCCGGTTGGCAAGATATTCCAGGAAGAATATGCCAAATTTATCGCCAGCCGCAATAAATTGCTCGGCTCCGCCGGCAATCTTGACGAAGTGAGAGCCGCGCTCAACAAATAAAGCAACTCATCGTATAAATTAGACGCCGCTCGTTGAAGCCGGGCGGCGTCATATCGGATTCGGGACATTCAATCCAATGATATCAAGCATCACACTAAACCCTTGCCTCGATAGAACCGTATATGTAGACAAGCTCTTGTGCTACGACACCAACCGCATTCTGAAAGTCGAGATCGACGCCGGCGGCAAAGGAATCAACTGCTCACGAATGATCCGGGAGTTGGGTTCGGAGACCACCGCGCTTGCGTTTTTCGGCGGGGAAGCGGGGGATTATGTCAAGTTCGTTCTGGATAGACAGGGCGTAGGGTCGGTGGTGGTGCCGACCGTCTCGGAGACCCGCACCAACGTTTGCATAGAAGAGTCGACCGGCAAGCCCCCGACCACTCTTAATGAGAGAGGCGGCCCGATCGAACACAAGGAGTTGGTGGAGTTTTTTGAGAGGGCGAAGGATCTGGCGAGGGAGAGCAGCTATATGGTGCTTGGCGGGAGTGTGCCGCTGGGGGTCAACCCGGATGTCAAGAATGTTCTCGTTCAAATTGCCAAAGCCGGCGGGGCGAAGGCTGTGCTGGATGCTGATGGCGATGCGTTCACCGAGGGGGTCAAGGCCAGGCCGTTTATGATCAAACCGAACATCGACGAGGCGCAGAGGCTGCTTGGCAAGACTTTGGAGTCGAAATCCGATGTGGCGCGTGCGGCTTTGCAACTGTCGGAGTTAGGAATCGAGCTTGTGATCATATCGCTGGGCAAGCAGGGGGCAATCGCGTGTTATGAAGGCTCGATATACGACGCGACTACTCCGAAAGTCGAGCCGAAGAGCACGATTGGGTCCGGCGATTCATTGATCGCAGGGGTGGTGTGCGGTTTGGAGAGGGGGCTTCCAATCGAGGATTGTCTGGCTCTCGGCTGCGCGGCTGGGGCGGCGACTGCTCTCAGCGATGGCACCGATATCGGAAAGAAAGACGATGTGGACAGGCTGCTGCCGGAGGCCAGGGTGACCAAAATCGAAGTGACCAAGGTCTAGGTCCGCAAAGCGGACTCGATTTATCCTCAGCATATCCTCGGGCGCGTCGACGGCCGCAGAGTCCCTGCTCTGTGCTCATTCAATGTAATTAGCCCGCTGCAATGACTTTATTCTCACCTCAATTTGCTGCTTTGGCGGCTGTTTTTTGTGCATGATTAGCGCCAAGCAAGACTACATCAGCCAACATTGTCATACGGGGGGGGGTAATTATAACGTTTTTTTCTCATTGCACCCCTTGACACAGGGTTATTCCTGCTATACACTACGGTCATCGGGATCTATATTGAAGAGGGAGGTACTAAATTGAGGGTATTTGTGATTGTATGTGTAGCACTGCTCATTTTTTCTTTGGCGGCGCAAGTTTCGGTTTTGGCCGATCCGAACAAGAAATGGGCAGCCGGGGACAAAGCCGCGGCGATATCCGGCTTCAAGGTCAAAGTTCCTGATAGACCAGTTTATCACGTGGAGAACCACGATCTATAAAATGGAGGATAATTTAATGACTACTGCGAAAATTGCACTCTTGATTGTGTTCGTGGCTGCAGGTGTAGGATTGGGTGTTGTTTATGCCGTAAATTCACAGGGGTGGGACCCAGGGATAAACAGCGGTTTACCGGTATTTGCCGGCATGGAAGCTAACGAAGGGTTAACTACCAAGCGGACCGCCGCTGAGAGCATTGTGGTTTCTATACTTGATGCAGCCCAAAAGCTGAAACTGGCGGAGGAAATTCCCGGCTACGAAAGGCAAGTCAAAAAAGAGCCAAAGTCTGCGCTCAAACACTTCCAACTGGGTTATGCCTATCTTCTGGCGAACAGCTACGAATATGTACAGGCTTCAGAAGCGGGGGTCTACCATCATGATCAGCTCGAAAAGGCATTCTCGGAGCTTGAAAAGGCCCTCCAGCTCGACCCGACGTTGAGCGCTGCCGCATTGACGCTTGGCGCCCACGTTTTCGCGACCGATCCTCCACGGGCCATAAAGATACTCGAGAAGCTATTAAAAAGTGATCCGGGAAACGTGGAGGCGATGTTGTGGCTTGGCGGCGCTTATTTGAACAAGAAGCCTTCTGAGGTGGATGCGTCGATAGAGACTCTGCAAAGGCTGGTTCTTGTGCGCCCGAAATGGGCTCGCGCTCACCGGTTTCTTGGCAAAGCCTACATGTGTAAGGGTCGAACTGTCTCGGCTAACGGCAAACATCTTACAACCAAGCCGTGGAGAGAGTTGGCTATTGCCGAGTATGAAGAGGCGCTAAAGCTGCCTGCAACTAAGGAGACTCACGAGTGTGCTTCATGGGAGCTGAAGTTGCTCCAAAAAGAACCGCTGCAGTAGCGCCCAGGAGACAAACCCAAGAGAATACTATTGATTTTCGGCCTCGGCATACAAATGTCGGGGCTTTTTTTGTTGACGCGAAGGCGGGGGAGGGTTAAGATGTCGGAAAGACCGGTAGAGGTGGAAGAATTGGCTGATCTCAAATGGTATGAACGGCCCGTGCGTATGATGCGGTTGGATTATCTGGGCGAGATGAACCGGATGCGTGAAGATGACCTCGATGCGCTGGCGCGAAGCAAGCGCGATGAATGGCATATCAACTGCGAATGGGTGGTTGGCACCCTCGGCTCGGCCCCTGGACTGGCCTATCAGACCACATTCAACACCCCCAAATTCGATAAGACTCCCTCCCTCGGGGATTTCGACGTCATCAGAGAATATCTGCCTTATGCCAGGAAGTATGGCCTTCGGGTGCTGGCGTATATGAACATGCATTGGTTTTCATTTGATTTCGCGGCAAAACATCCGGGCTGGGAGCAGTTGACAAATGATGGGGTTTCGTATGGAAGCAAATTCCCGCTTTATGGCAGCGGAACCACGCTGTGCGTGAACGGCGGCTGGCGTGATTGGGGGATGGAGATTATTCGAGAGGCGATGAAAACCGGGATCGACGGAGTCTTTCTCGATGGGCCGGTGATCTTCCCCGGATGCTGCTACTGCGACGCTTGTCGGGAAAAATTCGCCCGGCGATATGGCGAAGATCTGCCGCAGACGGAGGATTGGTCGGATCCGAACTGGCTCAATTTTGTGCAATTCCGGTCGGATTCGCTGGCGGAGTTTATGCGAGACAGCAGGGAGGCGGCGAAGTCTGTCAATCCTGAGGCTGTTGCGTTCTTGAACGCCGGCACATGGCATGCGAACACGTGGCGGTATGCGAGGTGTCTGGACGCGGTCAGCGATTATGAGGATTTCAACGGAGCGGAGGAGTTCTTCCATCCTGGGCACAGCAATTTTCTGTTGGGATGGGCTGCAACCGGCAAATATATGGCTGCAGGCGGCAAGCCCTCGGTTGTCTTCAGCCATCATACCCTTGGGGCCTGGCATTATATTCCACTGGCGAAATATGAAGCCGAGTTGGCAATTCCTCAGACCGTGGCTTGCGGAGCGAACCCGTGGTTTGCAGTGTTTGATTATGCGCTGGACCACAGCAGAGCCGCGGCTATCGAGCCGATCAAAGAGATGCAGAGCTTCCTGGCCGAAAATGAGCAGTTTTATACCCAGACCGAATCGTGCGCAAGCGTAGCGCTGCTGAACTCGTCGCAGACGGCAACCTATTATGTGTCGAATCGTCCGCAGTTTTATGGAGAGGCGGGCAGCGGCAAAGAAGTGAACCTCGGCGTAGATGCGGGAGGGGGCGCGAGGACCGTCGATTGGAAGATGCGCAAGGAGACCTGTGAGGCGACTGTCAACAATTCTTATATCGGTTACTTTTCGGCGATGACGCGCTCTCATATTCCATTTGATGTGATCCTGGATGGACATATCTCAGCGGAGGGGCTTTCAAAATATAAAACACTGATACTGCCAAACTCAGCGTGCTTGTCGGACGATCAGATAGAAAATATACGAGAATTCGTGCGATGTGGCGGCTCGGTGGTCGCGGAGTTCGAGACTGGGGCTTATGATGAGATGGGCAAACCTCGGCAGACAAATCCGCTGCTTGATCTGTTTGGGGTGAATGGGGTCGGAGAGATGATGACGCCTCGCTCCGCCGAGTAGTATGTGCGCGTGCGCTCGCAAAGCGCGATTCTGACCGGATTCAGAGAAGGCGAGTTCATCCCGAGGCCGGTCTATAGCCTGAAGTGTGAGGCGGCTGAAGATGTTCAGACCCCATCGGTCTTTTTGAATGAAATCGCCGGCAATTATATGCCGCTTAAAGGGGAATCGAACATCCCGGCTCTAATCGCCAGCGATTCAAAAGAGGGAAGAACCGTCTATCTCCCGTCGCTTGTGGGGGAGTTCTATGGCCGACTTAAGATGGCTCAATATCAGAGGTTGATAGACGATGTGATTCGCTGGGCACACAGCGACCCGATAGCGATTGAGGTGGATGCTCCGGCCACTTTGGAGGTTGAAGTTCGACGCAGCGCCGATGGCAGGCTGCTGCTGATCCATATGGTGAACAACACCGGGGATATGCAGCGTCCGATCTCGGAGATCATCCCGATTGCCGGCGTAAAAATCGGCTTGAGGCAAAATAACGTCAAAAGGATACGGGCTTTGCGAGCGGGGGTGGATTTGTCGTTTGAGCGCTGCGGAGACCTGATCGAGTTTGTCGCCCCCACCCTTGGTTTGTATGAGCTTGTGGTGGTGGATTTGGCGTAGTGTTGCAGCCGCTAAGAGAAATCAGCCTCCTGCGAACTGCCTGAAGGGGATTCGCGTATGTCCTTGACGCTGAGTGGGGGCGGGAGTATAATTGCGTGGACTGGACAGCGTGACTTCGATCCTGAGAGGCGATTGTTTATATAGAAGTCAGCGCAAAGCGCCCTCTCCATACGGATTACCTTCACGGACGGTCTTCGCTAGATGGATCTTCTTGGGCTAATCAAAGAACTGGGTGTTATTGCTGCCATTGCGATAGCGGTTTTGCTGTTCGTTTTGGTCGTTGTGTTGTATCTGGTTCTTAAGTTACGGTGGGTGATAGCTCGAATCCAATCCCGGCTGGGGCCTAATCGCACCGGGCCTTGGGGAGTGGCGCAGACCGTTGCTGATGCGCTGAAGCTGTTTCAAAAAGAAGATATTATCCCCTGCGGGGCTGATCGGTGGCTGTTCACTATCGCCCCTGCGATCGTCTTCGTGCCCGCTTACCTGGTGTATGTGGTCATCCCGTTTGGAGAAGGGCTTACCGCAAGAAGCCTCAATGTCGGCGCGATATACATCAGCGCGATATCCAGCATCGGCGTGATCGGGATCATCGTCGCAGGATGGGCTTCCAACAACAAATGGTCGCTGCTGGGCGCGTTTAGAGGCGCCAGCCAGTTGATTGCATATGAAGTGCCGATCATCCTTGCCCTTGCCGCGCCAATTTTGATAACCGGAACCCTTGATCTCGATAAAATAGTGCAGGCGCAGGCGGGAGGGTTTTGGCGCTGGAATATATTTCAAGGGCTGCCGATGCTGCCGCTTGCGTTTTTAATTTTGCTGATAGCTGGGCTGGCTGAGATAAACGTGGCGCCATTTGACATAATGGAGGCGGAGAGTGAGCTTGTGGCGGGGTTCAACACGGAGTATTCCGGGATGAAGTTCGCGCTTTTCTTCCTTGCCGAGTTCGCGGCCAGCTTCACCCTCTCTGCGATTATAGTTACCCTGTTTTTGGGAGGATACCAGCCACCGCTGCATGTCCTGGGGGCGCAGATCACCGCCAAGCTCTTCGGGGTTATCCCGTTGTTCTCGCTTATTTCCCTGTTTTGGTTTTTGTTTAAGTGCTGGGTGGTGGTGCTTGGGATTATGTGGATTCGGTCGACTCTGCCGCGGGTGCGGATGGATCAGCTTATGAACCTGAGCTGGAAGGCGCTGATCCCGGCGGGGTTGGTCAATTTGCTGCTGACCGGCGCTTATGTCGCGTTTTGGATGGCCAAGTGAAAGCAAGACTCATAAAGGATATCGCCAATTCGTTTGTGAGCATAGCCAAAGGGATGTGGGTGACAGTGACCCACTGGAGCGTGTTGCGCCCGTCGGTGACTGAGCTATACCCGGAGGATCTGCCGGACCTCCCGGAGAACTATCGAGGTCTACCCACTCTGCCGGTGGACCCGGATACGGGCCGGTCGGGGTGTATCGCGTGCGGCGCGTGCGCAAGGATTTGCCCGGAGCATATTATTACGGTGGAGATGGATAAGTCCGATCCCAAGGACAAAAAGCCGGCGAAATTTGAGATAAATATATCGCGATGTATGTGGTGTGGGCTTTGCATGGAGGTCTGCCCGACCAAGTGCCTGCTGCCCGGCCGAACGTTTGAGCTGGCCTGCTACGACCGCGATGCAATGGTCTATGACCTGGAAAAACTGATGGAACTTGGTGGAGAATTGCCGAAACCTGAGTCTGTAGACGCGAAGAATAAGAAGACGGAAGAATGATATAT
>JAAYKG010000018.1 GCA_012522555.1 Armatimonadota bacterium | reverse complement strand
TCCGGTGCGCTTAGTCACGGATTCGGAGTGGACGCCCAACACCCAACCAAGGCTGGCGCCATCACCTTAATGGGAGGGTCAAGAGCGTGAAAGCTGCACCACAAGAAGAATATGACGATCAACCGAGGGGCTTTTGGTGTCGCCTCAAGGACAGGTTTGGTTTCGGGGATTATGACGATGAGGAAGAGTATGTCGACGACCCGATAAGCCAAAAAAAGCAGCCTGTAGTGCGAATGCATCGTATGAATATGCACTATGTGTCGGTTTGGAGAACACTTGCCGACCTTGAGAACGCAAGACAGGCGGCCGATGGTCTGAAAGCGGGCCATCAACAGATAATAAACATAAAGCAGGCTTCAGCCGATATGCGGGCCAGAATCACGGATTTCCTTAACGGCGTGACATACGCCCTTGATGGCTCCGTTGAGAAGGTGGGCGAGGATGTGTATCTATACACTCCACGCAACTGTCATATCGAAGTTGAAGACGAAGCAACGTCACGTAAATCAAACAGCACATTTAACGACAACTGACACAAAAAGACCCGGTGCGTGCCGGGTCTTAGTGTTTTTCGGAGTGAAGATATGGCGAAGCTTGGAATCATTGGCGGGGGCGCTATGGGAGCGGCGTTTGCCGGAGGGGTGATCTCGTCCGGAATAATTAAAGCTGCCGAAATAATCGTCGCTGATATAGATGGTTCCAGGCTTGAAAACCTCGCGTGCGATCTTGGCGTGGCGACCACAGCAAACGCTCTGATAGCGGCAAATCAAGCTGAGTTGGTTCTGTTGGCCGTAAAGCCTTCGGTTGTTGGTTCTGTAGTCGAAGAGATAGCGGCGGTCGCGGCCAACAAACTGATTATTTCCATCGCAGCCGGGGTAAGCTTGCAAGCGATTGAAAGTCGGCTCCCGGACAATGCCGGGGTAATTCGAGCTATGCCCAACACTCCGTGCCAAATCGGCGCCGGAGCGATAGGCTTTTGTGTCGGGGCATCGGTCACCAGGCCGCAGACTGAACAGGCAAAGAGTATATTCGATTCAGTTGGAATCTCAGTGCAGGTTCCGGAGTCGATGCTCGATGCGGTTACGGCTTTGAGTGGAAGCGGGCCTGCGTATGTGTATCTTATGATCGAGGCACTATCTGACGCTGGGGTAAGAGTTGGCCTGCCAAGGGACGCGGCTCTCAAGCTGGCAGCACAGACCGTATATGGGGCCGCCCAAATGGTAATCAGTGAACACGCGCATCCCGCAGTATTGAAAGATCAGGTAACCAGCCCCGGCGGAACCACTATCGCCGGCTTGGACGCGTTGGAGAAGGCGGGGTTCCGTTCCGCGGTCATTGAAGCTGTCAAGGCGGCCGCCAGACGCTCGAAAGAATTGAGTTAGACGGGAAATCAAAATATTTGGTGGTATTGTGGGCTTTCCTTTTTCGATATTAGTTGCAATTGTCTATATACTCAAAGCGCTGATCTGGATAATCATCATAGACTGCGTACTGACTTTCATACCGTCCGTCAATCGGCGACACCCGATAGTAGAGGCGATACGGCGCATAACTGAGCCAATGTATAGGCAAGTGCGCAGGCTTGTGCCCGCCATCAGGACAAGCGGCATGGGGCTGGATCTGGCGCCGCTTATAGTCATTTTGGGTCTGAACTTTTTGATCTGGATAGTGATCCGATTGTAGAGGGAACGATATGGCGCTTACACCAGTGGATATTCTTCATATAGAGTTCAAGGCGGCGTTTCGCGGATATAACAAGAACCAGGTAGAGGCTTTCACGAGGGATGTGGGCGAATCTTTGGAGGCTGCGCTAAAAGATAAGGCTGAACTGCAGCGCAGACTTGATGCACTGCAAGAAGAGGTAGATCAGGTTCGCCAGATTAAATCAGCCCTCACCAGCGCCCTCACCGTTGCCCAGCAAAGCGCCGATGACCTGCGGGCGACGGCTCATGAGCAAGCCGAAGCGATCATTAAAGAAGCCGAGCTTGCCCGAGTCAAACTGATGGCTGATGCGCAAGCCGAAGCAGAGAAGTTTCGGGCGGAGATCGCCTTGCTTCAAGCGACTAGAGACCGTTTCGAAGCCGAGTTTCGATCTGTGCTGTCTGGTTATGAAGATTGGCTCGATAGGCGCAAATCCGAAAAGCCGGTTCGAAGCGAGGTCGCTTGATTGGAGTATGATATCCAGTCGGCGGATCCGGAATTGCGACATTTCCGCCTTGGTATGGTGCTCCTCATCGTCTTGCTGATCGCTGTGGCCGCGGTTCAGATGTGGGCTGCGCGGCCTGGGAGAGCTGGGGTCGAATCCGCGGAGCAAGCTCAAGCGCTAAAGGCCGGCGATTTTTCAGTTATAAGCGTGCTCGCAATGTATTCCACGGATACAGCGCGTACAGCTCTAAGCTCATATAAAGACGCACTCCCGTGGCCGGCCGCATACCGACGAATCGGAATACTCAAACAGACCTTGCTCAAACAATCCGGGCTTTCCGACCTTAAAATGATAGATTCCGCGGCGGCAATCCGTGGGTTTGATAAAGCAACCAAAATCAGATTGCATCGCGAAAAGCAAATGTGGGTGGATGTCTATTCCGCAGAAAAAATCAGCCCCAAACAAGCCCAAGGATACGTACGGCGAATTAACGATCTAAACCTTGGCCCGCTGAAGCAATTGGCAGTGGCGGATGTATATAAAAAAGCGGGAATGAAGGCAAAGGCTGCGGATGCTCTCCTGGATGCGCGGTTCTCGGCAAAGCGCAGCATGAGTCTGGCCGGATCGCTGGTTGGAATACTGGTCGCGGGTGGGTTGGTGGGCGTCGTCATAGCAGGGATATTTCTCTTCAAAATCGCACCTCAATTGCCCCACGCTTCGTATTATGTTCTCAGCCCATCGGTAACTTTTGCAGCTTTATTGATCTATCTGGCCGCATATTTCGGCCTCAGCGCTGTTGCGGGAGTTGCTGCGGATGCGGCAAGGCCCATTATGCCAAATCTCGACGCCGTAGGGATTGCTTTGATGATCGGTTCAGCTTTGATAGCCGGAGCATTTGGGCTGGTGGTGCTGATAGACCGGGCGAAGCAACTCGGCCAAGACTGGCGCACTATTGGTTATCGAACCCAATCAGTATTACGTGACATTGTGTGCGGAATTGGAGGTTTTCTCGCTTCTCTACCATTCGTGTTTGTGGCTATGTTGATGGCGGTTGGTCTTTCGCGCACCATATTTCAGCGATTTTCTACTCCCGAGCAGCCTTTTGGTGATATCATTTCTCGGGGAGGGATGCTGGAGACCATACTGGTCTTTGCGGCGGCTTCGGTGATAGCTCCGATTGTCGAGGAGACTTTCTTTCGAGGAATATTGTTCTCGGCGATGCGGTCGAGAATGCGCATATGGCCATCAGTGGGGCTTTCTTCAGTATTTTTTGCCATAATCCATCCCCTGCCGGGGGGCTTTCTGCCCATATTCGTGCTGGCGTGCGTGATGGCGCTGCTGCGCGAGCGGAGTGGGTCGCTGCTGCCATCTATGGTTTGTCATAGTCTATATAATACTATCGGCCTGGCGCTCACGACCCTTTTCTTTTAGTGGCCTGCCGCCGATAATCTCACTTAGCCGCTT
>JAAYKG010000017.1 GCA_012522555.1 Armatimonadota bacterium | reverse complement strand
GGGTATAGTATTTGACTGCCGGCCGCGTTGGGAGGTAGAATAGGCTCAGATTGTGGGTCAACAATCGATTAATGAGAGAACAGCCGCGCGACGGTTATCGTGCGCATCTCTGAGGGGAATCATAATGCCGAAGAAATCATCCGCCAAGTCCGCACCGGGCGCAGTAACGACCTCCAAGGTCGAAATGCTCGACTATCTGCGTCAGATGCATGAAATTCGCAATTTTGAAGATACGGTTTATAGACTCTTGCGAGAAGGCACCATCAAGGGCGCCTCGCATCTTTATGCCGGGCAGGAAGCTGTGGCAGTAGGATCTGTCTCCGAGCTTGAGGATCGGGACGTGATCGCCTCCACACACCGCGGTCACGGCCATTGCGGCGCGATGGGCGATAAGCACGCCAAGGACGAGGCCGCGCGCCAAGATCACTGGAACAAGATGATGGCCGAGTTGATGGGCAAATCTACAGGCTATTGCAAGGGACGCGGAGGATCGATGCACATAGCGGATGTCGAGAAAGGCAATCTCGGCTCCACCGGCATCGTCGGCGGAAACATACCAATAGGCACCGGGGCCGCACTGGCCGAAAAGCTTAAAGATACCGGGGCGGTGGTGCTGTGTTACTTCGGAGATGGAGCCACCAACACAGGCAGTTTCCATGAAGCGCTGAATATGGGCGCGACTCTGCTGTGCGGGCTGCCTATTGTGTATATCTGCGAAAATAACCTCTACGGGATGAGCGTTCCGTTCCATGAGCGATCCAATCTTTGCGCGGGGCAGGCTTCCAGAATATCTGACATCGCCGACCGAGCTTCGAGCTACGGCATTCCCGGCACGATCTGCGACGGAATGGATGTGATTGAAGTCAAAAAAGCAGTGCGTGAGGCTATCGACAGGGCGCGCAAAGGTGAGGGGCCTACTTTGGTTGAGTGCAAAACCTACCGCTGGTATGGTCACTCCTCAAGCGACCAGCGGGTCTATCGCACCCGCGAGGAGGAAGCGGAATGGAAAGAGCGCGACCCGATCACGGTGCTCGGTAACAGGCTGCTTGCCGAAAAGCTAGCGACCCAAGAGGAACTCGATGAAATCGCTGCAAAGGCGACCAAAACCATCGAGGACGCCACTCAATTCGCCCTAGACAGCCCGTACCCTGACGTCAGCGAGCTATACAACGACGTTTATGTGCCGGTGGATCAAGCGAAACTTGCCGCGGACATCAAGGCTGAGGCGGCTGTGCTGCCTAAAATTCAGCAGATCGAATCGGAGGTTCGCTCGATAGCATCGGGGCCACTGCCGAAGCTTAAGGCCTCTGAGATGAAGTCACTGGAAGAGAAGTTTGGGGTTCCGATCAAAAACTATGGCCAGGCGCTGGTCGACGCGCAGCGTGAGGAGATGAAGCGCGACGATAGCGTGATTATCATGGGCGAGGATGTCGGGTTGTATGGCGGGGCTTACGCTGCGACAAGAGGTCTCTTCGACGAGTTTGGGGCCGCGCGTGTGATCGATACCGCAATCAGCGAGGCGGCAATAGTCGGTGCGGCCGGCGGCGCTGCGATGCGCGGGATCAGGCCGATAGCAGAGATAATGTATATCGACTTCATGACTATCGCCTCTGACCAGCTTATACATAACCTGGGCTATAACCGCTATATGTTCGGAGGAAAGACCAAAGTGCCGGCGGTTGTTCGCACGGAGGGCGGCGTTGGGCGTTCGATTGCGGCGCACCACTCCGAGAGTCTCGAAGCGATGTTTTTGCACATCCCGGGGATTTACGTTGTTATGCCCAGCACCCCGTATGATGCCAAGGGGCTGCTGAAGGCTGCAATCCGCGACGACAACCCGGTGCTGTTCATCGAGCACAAGGTGCTGTATTCGGGTGTTACGGGGCCGGTGCCTGACGATGACTACATCATACCTCTTGGGGTTGCCGACATAAAGAAATCCGGCACCGACGCCACTGTCATCGCGTATTCGCGCATGTTGCATTTTGCGATGGCGGCCGCAGACGAATTGGCCAAAGAAGGTATCCACGTGGAGGTCATCGACCCGCGAACCCTTAACCCGCTGGACATCGACACAATCGCGAAATCCGTCCGCAAGACAGGACGATTGATTACGGTTTCGGAGGGTTATCCTCGCTGTGGAGTCGGCGCGGAGATCGCCCGGCAACTTATGGAGTATAAGTTCGAGGATGGTTTCACGGGCTTCGATTACCTCGACGCGCAGCCGATTATGTTGAGTGGAAAAGATTGCCCGATTCCCATGAGTGAGCCGCTGGAGGACGCCTGTGTGCCGACAGTGGAGGATATCATAGAGGCGATCAGACAAATCATCTAGTCGAAGTTGTCCTCAATGCAAGAACTCGAACCCTCCGGGCGCTTTGTCCGGAGGGTTTTTTAGCGTTGATCGGACGCAGGCCAGCAGATTTTCCTTTTTTCGCCCTCGCCCTAACCCTCTCCCCCAGGAGAGGGATACGTATGCTAAACCTCTCCCCCAAGAGAGGGGAACCATCTCCTCCCTCTCCATTGAGGCAGAGGGAGGAGAGAAGTATATTTTGGGCGTGATTTGACCACGCCCGATTTCACTCGTATAAGACTGTAGGGCGAGTTCAAACAGTTTTCAGCACATCTATCGCACCCTGGATATCGGCTACGCGATTTTGCCCGGTTTCTCGTTCGATTGTGTAATATCCGTCATAGCCAATAGCGTCGAGAGCGGCAAAATATTCGCTGAAGGGCACCTGGCCTGTCCCGACGGGCATCTCCTCGCACGTTCCGTTTTCGTATCTCACCCCGTCCTTGACGTGAGTATGGACGATTAGTTCCCGTCCGACCAGCACTCCTTTCACAGGGTTTATCCCTTTCATTACGAGGTTAGCCGGATCGTAGTTGAGTTTAATCGCCTGGTGTGGCAGCGCGTCGATAAACTCGCGCATCAGCTCGATAGTTTCGGGGCCTGTCTCACTGGCATAGACCTTGCCGCGATCCTCACAATATCGGCCGAACTCGGTCATAGCCTTGGCCATACATAACCGGCCCGCATCGTTGGGATCCTGGGCAATGACGCCTATGTGACCAGTTATGATATAGACATCCATGTCTACCGCCATATCGATCACTGCTCGACTGGTCTCCAAGTTAGCTTGCACGGTGTCGGGATTGGTGAATCCTCCAACCTCAGCACATAGTGCGGTGACTTCCATGCCGTATGAATGAATCTTATCGAGCAAGCGCAGTCTGTCATCCCTTGACAGCATTTTGGCGTCGTGCTCCCCCGATGCTCCCCAGAGCTGGACTCCCTTGATGCCCATCTCTTTTGCCAGTGGCAGCATTTCATCGAATGGCATCCCGAATGACGTCGACGTGACTCCAATCTTTCTGTTGGCGCATTTTACTCCGTCCTTCCATTAAAACGGTGATGCCAAGATTATAGCAAATTATTGCTCCGGAGACGATATGTGCGCGTAGTAATCAGGACTGTCGTAGAGGGTCTGCGTCTTCGGAAGTGTAAATAATGTTCGTGCGTATATAATCAGATGTTCAGGCGTTTTTATGTTTGTAGATCAAAAATGGATATGGTATTATAATAATGCTGCATAAACAACCCGCCACAAGGAGTCACGTATGTCTGTCAGATGCTTGATAATTCACCTGAGGGTGAGTGTTTTGGTTGCACTTTGTTTGCTTGTCGTATTCGGCCGGCCGGCTCAAGCATATATCGATGCTGGGACAGGCAGTTACGTTTTGCAAGTCGTCATCGCCAGTATTTTAGCTGGAGCTTTTGTGGTAAAAAGTATGTGGGGCAATATCGTTAAAGCGGTGCGTCGCCTGGGCAAACGAGGGCAAGATGACAACTGAGAGGGCTGCAGGCTCCTTTCGTGACCCAAGCGGGTTTGTGTTTTGGCGAGACGGGGCGATTTACCGCCAGGTTAATCGGATTTACAAAGACCACTACGACCATCTGATGGCTTCCGGCCTGTATGAACATCTCGTCGCTGAAGGACTGCTGATTCCGCACGAAGAGGTGACCGACGCCCCCGAACTTTCCGCTGATGGAGCTTACAAGGTTATTCGGCCGGAGATGGTGCCGTTCATCTCATATCCTTATGAATGGTGCTTCAGCCAGCTCAAAAATGCCGCCATCACCACTTTGGCTGTTCAGAAAGCGGCGTTGAATTATGGCATGACCCTTAAGGACGCTAGCGCCTACAACATCCAGTTTTACAAAGGACGCCCGGTGTTTATCGACACTCTTTCATTTGAAAAATATGTTGAAGGCGCTCCTTGGACACCCTACAAGCAATTTTGCCAGCATTTCTACGGAGTGCTGGCGATGATGTCTTACGTGGATATTCGGCTACAAAGACAGATTCAATGTTTCATAGATGGAATTCCTCTGGATTTAGCTGCCGCAGTTTTGCCGGGGAAAACAAAGTTTGTAGCTCCGCTGTTTATGCACATTCACCTGCACGCAAAAAGTATGGCTCGCTATGCAGACCGACCTATTAAGTCGACCGAGTTTCAACGCAAAATGAGCAAAACCGCTTTATTGGGCTTGTTTGACAGTCTTGAAGGTGGCATTAAGCGCTTGAAATGGGAAGCCGAGGGCACTGAATGGGCGGATTACTATAGCGACGACAGTTACACAACTGACGGGCTTGCGCATAAACAGAGATTGCTTGAAGAGATGCTGAGAGCCGTGTCTCCGAAGACGGTTTGGGACCTTGGCGCCAATACCGGGTTCCACAGTCGCCTGGCTGCTGGCGTGGGTGCCGAGACGATTGCTTTCGATGTCGATCCTGCAGCTGTTGAGAAGGGTTATCTTCAGATGATACAGCACAAAGAGACCAATATCTTGCCGTTGCTGTTCGACTTGACGAATCCAAGCCCAAGCATAGGCTGGGAGAACAACGAGAGGATGTCTCTGATTGATCGTGGGCCTGTCGATCTGGCGATGGCGTTGGCTTTGGTGCACCACCTTGCAATTTCCAACAACGTCCCGCTTCCGAGCATTGCAGAACTGTTCAGCAGGATATGCGATCGACTGATTATAGAATTCGTCCCAAAATCAGACCACAAAGTACAAAAACTGCTGGCAACCAGGCAAGATATATTCCCAGACTACACGCAAGAAGGCTTCATGAGAGCATTTGAAACGCTATTCACTATCGAGCGATCAGCCCGGATTCAAGACTCTGACAGGGTGTTGTATCTGATGCAACTAAGACAGGCGCGATCAGACCAAGACAAAGGACAATTCTTCCTATGAACAACGAGAAACGTCGCTCGCTGATCATTTACCCCTACCTGCTGGCCATATATCCCATATTGGCTTTAGCCTCAAGAAACAAAGCAGAGGTGGGAATTGCGGATATTGCGCCACCGCTCGCAATAGCCCTCGGCGCTGCGATCATTCTCTTTCTGTTATTCGGCGCTATAACAAAAGATTCAAAAAGAGCTTCGTTCATCGTCGCATTGTTTTTCGTGTTTTTTTGGGAATATGGGCACGTTCTTAGCGCCATTCGGGAGCATGTGCCTGGTGGTCGCCATTTCACTACTGAGAGATTCCAAGTTTTCTGGGTTTATTCTCTTATTGTGATTGTGATAGAGGTTATTCGGCGACGCCCGCAATTGTTCAGATTGACCCAGTTTCTCAATATTTTCGCCGCTGTGTTTGTGATCTTCCCGCTGTTTGCAATAATTACGTTTAAAGTCAGCTATGATGGCAATCCTCGAACATATCAGCGATGGAGGCATTTTGTTCAATCGGAGTGCAAAAAAGAAAGTTTACGCCTCACTGCAGCTTCTCCACAACGCGATATTTACTACATTATTCTTGACGAGTATGGTAGAGAAGACAAGTTAAAACAGCAGTTCGGACTTGACAATAGCCCATTCTTAAAGAGCCTTACCCAAAAAGGATTCTATGTTGCCGATAGTAGCACCTCGAATTATCTGAACACTTGTGAAAGTCTTTCGTCTTCTCTTAATATGGACTATCTGGACACCCTGGCAAAAAAACAACAGACATGGTCGACTCAAAGAGATCCTCAACTATTCGCCATGCTAAGGGACAACAGTGTTGCGCGACTGCTTCAAAACAAGGGCTATAAATACGTCTTCATCACATCAGGGTGGCAGGTGTCTAATCACAATTCCAGGGCTGACGTGCTCAAGCGGCCTCTAGCACCTAATGAATCCCAGGCTACCCTTCTCGGCAGAAGCTTGCTCTGTGTGTCCCGTCAATGGACTACTCGCGTGTGGCGCAAGCACACGAACTATGCATTCGATCAGTTGGCTCAGATACCCAAAATTAAGCAGCCTACCTTTACATTTGCGCATATTGTCTGCCCACATACCCCTTTCGTTTTTAAAGCGAATGGCAACGCTCCTGATGAAGATCAAATTCCTGAGTCATATATGGATAGGGGTAAATTACTTTATCCGGACCAGTTACAATACGTAAACAAACGAATTACACAAGTTGTGGATACGATAATAGCTGAATCGGAAGTCGCGCCAATTATAGTAATACAAGCCGACCATGGGGTTAGATTCCTTTCACCGAAATGGGTTTCACAAAAGGAATATGGGCCAGGTGAAGCAGAAAACATCAGATCAATCTTCAACGCCTACTACTTACCCGACGGTGGGGATAAGCCGCTCTACCCTTCTATCAGCCCGGTAAACTCGTTCAGATTGATTTTTAACTACTATTTCGGTGCTGATTACAAATTGCTGGAAGATTCAACTCATGAAGTGAAGTGGTCGCCTGGCAAACCGGCAAAGTTTGTACGTCTCAGTAAGTGAGCCATTACCTGGCCCTCCGGGAACCTCACCCGGAGGGGTTTCTTTTGCCGAGCGGATAGAACCTATTACGTGTCACATTATCCCGGGTGCTTTATCGCATCGATCCGACGGTCTTTTTAGATAGGTGATGAGCCGGGATTGCCGAGCATATTCTCAGGATAAAGCCTCCGAAGCCAACGCCACTTTGAAGAGCTATTTTGATCGCAAGCGGTCGGTTGCATGCGGGCGAAACGGCCGCCACTTGATACGGCAAAATGAGCGAAATGCTATCAAATTATTGCCACAAAGGCCTTGACAAACGGGTATATACTGCCCACAATACCGTTAGATAGTTAATAATTGTCGGGTGGGGACTCGGCGATCAGGGAATTGGATGAACTGGTCACTCGCTATCCTAAGACCGATGCGGCCTGCCTTGGGCTGATCAACCTGGGGCTTTTGCACATAGCCCAGGTCTGCAAGCAGAACACCGACGAGCAGAACTGGCAGCGCAAGGAAGAAGCGGACGCGGCGTTCAGGCGCGTTGCCGAGGCATTTCCCAACAAGCGAGACCTTTGCGCCAAAGCGGAGATGTATCGGGCAGGCATAGCGTTTGAGAGAGTGCTGGCCCATCGGTCAACCTGGGAGATAGCCTCAGAACAGATCCAGGGCTTGTTGAACTCGTATGCGGATGCTCCCGGGGGGATAAAGGCGCGCTGGGAGATAATGCTGGCCGAGATCGCGATGGAGAATTCAGACGCGTCAACTGCCTTACAGCGAGCAGAAGATATCCTCAAGTCGTACCCGGACTGCAAACTGGAGGTGGGGTGGTCGCACTATATTGCAGGCAACGCTTGCGAGAGCAAAGAGGACTACGCGACCGCTTTGACTCACTACTCCGCCATTATCGACGCCAAATACACCGAGGCGGATAACTTTGCGAATAGGGACATAACACTCTATAGTCTCAGGCGATCCGCAGACTGCTACAGTAAACTCGGACAGTCGGACAAGGAGCTTGAAGCGTGGCTAGCGATCATAGAGCGCTATCCCGACGATCCTGTGGTCGAGATCGCCAGAGCTTCGGTCGCCAGACTTCAGGGAGGCAAGTAGACATGACACCAAGACAAATCGCCAGACTGTGCATGCTGCTAGCCGGTGCAGCATGTATGGTGTGCCTGCTGTTCGGGCAGGCAACAGCCGCAAACATGTGCAAGACGTGCGCAAACCATTGCTATGATAGCGGCTGTGACTGCTACGTGGCGACCTGTATGTGCATTGGCTCTGCTTGTAATCAATGGGGTGCCAATTACATCCAGGCTTCAGAGGACGAACCTTGTCATCGCAACCCACCGTGTTATCCCCATCTCAATTGCTGCGCTTGTGGTGGCGGCATCCAGTGTGGAGGCCACTGCTCGGGGGGGGGGAGGTTTGCCCAATTCCGCACACATTCTGTGGTGGTGCCAGTTGCCCGTTAACTTGTTACTCTTGCACTCACGACAAACACTGTGGATACTCAATATCACCGATGTGTGGTCCGTCAACCTGTGGCAACTGCTCAGGTAAGAGTTGCTACAGATGCAGATGTTGCCATACGTCTTATTGTGGTAGTTCGACAGCCTCCTGGGCCTGCGATGTTTGCAGCTTCGGATGTTTATGCTCTTGCTACAACTGCATCCCAACCGAGATACCGCCCGGATTCTGAGGCAGAGCAGTGTCGAGTAGTTACATGCAGTCTCTTGATGATATAACCGAAATGAACACATCCAGGATACGAAATGAGGTATTAGGAATGAAAAACACTTCGATTATGCAGCATTCTTCACGTAATAGGAGCGCGCCATTCAAGCGCGTCTCAGTGATTGTGGCAATTGTTGCTGTTGCAGCCTGCGCGGCTTTTTTCAGTGGAGCTGTAATGTGCAAAGATCAACCTGCTGCTGCAATCAAATCCGTCCATTCAAAGATTACAATTGTCTATGCCGATTCCAGCCTGAAAAGCAAATCGGCTGAGGCCTGGATCGTGCTCCCGAACAAGTATAGGGCCGAGACAGTCGACAGCCTCCGAATACGTAACGGCAGAAACGAATGGATTCTGAACAAGCGCAACAATCGCTATCACGTGAACCATCGCCCTTCAGATCCACCAATACAAGTGCAGAGATGGAGCACACCCGACAGCTCTGTGGATGCTTGGCGCCACGTGCGGCCAGACTTGACAAAGACGAACATCAAAAAGCAGTTGGATGGGGTCGAAAGAGATGCTGTCGAAGTTGTCTTGCCTGACGTCAAGGGGGGATCGCAGAAAGTTGATCTCTTCCCAGAGACTAACACAGGGCGGATCGCAACGAAGATAACCTATCAGCTCGATGACCAAGGCAAGCTAGTATGGACCGAAAGAGTGGACTACGAATATAATAGGGACATAGATGAGAAACTCTTCAAGTTCGTGTCACCCGCCGGCGCTGTGCTGGTTCAGGATATGGCGGATCTGAAATGGGCGCCGGACGCTTACCTGAAGTAACTTGGAGTGTCCAAGTTCGTTACCACAATAGACAGCAGGCCACGATATCTGACATTGCGGCCTGCAGATATACTCGTCTGCGTTTCGGGGTCTGTCCATCGCATAGAATTGCGGGCGGTTGCGGGTGTTTCCTAAACAACAATATGGCATGCCAAAAAAGTTGTGGACCTGCTGAAAAGCAGCGCCGAAGAGCTGGTCTAAAGGACGAATTCTAGTCAATGGAGCAGGCGAAGAGGGGAATCTCCGAGTTCGTGGAAGTCTTCCATAACCCGGATGCACTCGTGGCTATCCAGACCCGGTCGACCTCGAAACCGGCCGTTGACAGCAATCAAACGGCCAGAGGCGCAGTTTATCAAAGCGTGACGAACGACCCCGCTCAATGTTGAATTTTCCTCTCCCCATCAAAGGGAGGGTAATTGTTAAGAGGAAGTCGAAGGAAACAAATCCCTCGCTTCGGATACAAAACCGGCGAGCGACTCCGCCAAGTGGCCGAGGACGATAACCCACTCCTGCAGATGCTGCTCGCCAAGTTCTGTTAATTCATAGACTCGCCGCGCTGGGCCGCTTGCCGCGATATCCCAGGTAGACGAGACAAAGCCGGACTCCTCCAGCCGACGGAGCGTGCGATATAGCGCACCCGGCTCGATGGTGGAATCTGTCAACGCCTGCTCACGCAGTGCGCCGATGAGCTCGTAGCCGTGCGTCTGGCCGCGTTTTTTGAGCAGATATAGAGCAAGCGGCTCGACGAATCTATATAGATTTCCCATCGCGCAAGTGCAGGGTTGGTCTGCTCCGTGACGATGACAGTGTCCTCTTCGCATATTGTCCTCAGATAAGATTATTGGCGTCAGTGGTCACAAACGTTATCGCCGGTCTGTAGATCCCCATTCAGGTATGCAGTCACCACATCCTCCGGGTCGGCGGGCTTCGCGCCCACTACTACTTGAACTCCAGCCTGCTGGAACAGCTCCTGCGCCCTTTGCCCCATGCCTCCGGCTATGACCACGCTTACACCTTCGTTATGAAGCCATTTCGGCAGCAATCCCGGCTCATGCGGGGGCGGAATAACGACTGTTTTCGCGATGATCCGCTTGGTCGCAGGCTCTATTTCGAAAATCGAGAACTTTTCGCTGTGTCCAAAATGCATGCAAAGCTGCCCATCACTTGTCGGTAGCGCGATTAACATTTTTTTATCCTCCCTGGGTTCGCCACCCAGTTTATTCGCAAGTCCCGCCACAACAGGCTCAAAAGCCTGCGCCGCTGCGGACCTGGAATAGTTATATATATAAGGCGCACCCTCGTCACCCGCGGTCACTACGATCGGATCCAACGGCACACGGCCCAAGAAAGGCACTCCCATTCTCTCGGCCATTTCCTCGCCGCCGCCGGATTTGAATATATCCACAACCTCGCCGCAGTGCGGGCAAGCGAAACCACTCATGTTTTCGACCACACCCAGCACAGGCAGGCTAAGCTGCTTGCAGAATTGAATCGACTTCGCGACATCTGCCAGCGCAACATCCTGAGGGGTCGTCACAACCACGGCGCCATCGGCGTTCTGCAGCGTCTGAATTATCGAAAGCGGCTCATCGCCGGTTCCGGGCGGGCAATCCACCACGAGATAATCGAGATCTCCCCACTCGACCTCTTCGACAAACTGTTTGATCACCCCAGCCTTCATCGGCCCGCGCCAGATGACCGCATCATCGCCATCCTGCAGCAAAAAACCAATCGACACCACCTTGATGTTACCAACCTCAGCAGGAATCAATTTGCGCCCGTTGGATTCCAGCCTGTGGCCATCAAGATGCAGCATCTTGGGTATGCTCGGCCCATGAATATCAACATCCAATAGTCCGACCTTGCTGCCCGATAGCGCAAGTGACACCGCCATATTCACCGCGACAGTGCTCTTACCTACGCCGCCTTTGCCAGATAGAACGACAATCTTATGCTTAATTCGTTTGAGTGTGTCCTCACGCTCCACATTCGCCATAAATTCGTCTAGGGTCTGAGCGTTCCCCGCTCCACACGATCCGCAGCCGCCATCCGACCCGCATTTGTTATCTTGGGACATATTAAACTCCTCAGTCAATGATTCGGGATACCTTATCCCATATCTCGCGCAGTGTGTCGCTGATTTCGCCACTGCTATATTCTATTATACTCTTAGCTTCCAATTGCGCCGCAGTAACAATTGGATCGTAAGGAATGCGCCCCAACACCTCGATATTGTGTTTAGATGCGTATTCGTCGATCTCCGCGGCTTTGGATTCATTTATATCGGATTTGTTGATGATTATACTTGCCGCAACCTTAAAGTGCGACGTAAGCTGCGCGACTCGCTGCAGGTCGTGTATGCCCGAGACGGTCGGCTCTGTTATTATCAGCACATGATTAGCATCCGCCAAAGATGCGATCACCGGACACCCTATTCCGGGTGGCCCATCCGTAAGCACCAGTTGAGCGCCCACTGATTCCGCGATCTCTCTCGCACGCTTTCGGATAAGGGTCACCAGTTTGCCGGAGTTCTCTCCACCCGCGCCTAATCTCGCATGCACCATCACGCCAAACCTGGTTTCAGACAAAAACCACTGGCCGCTGATTGTATCCTGCAGTTTAATTGCATCAGCAGGGCAGATCAGATCGCATACTCCACAACCTTCGCACTCCAGTCCATTGACACTGTACCGGCCGTCCTCGCTGGATATCGCATCGAATCGACAGGCATCCGCACATGAACCGCATGCGGTGCATTTTTCTTGATCTATAACAGCGATTCGGCCGCCCCAAAAGTCGTGAGATTCGCTCGCATGAGGCTCCAAAACCAAATGCAAATCCGCCGCATCGACGTCACAATCAACCACAACGATGTTTTTGGCGAGAGCGGCGAAAGACGCTGTTACACTGGTCTTTCCGGTGCCGCCTTTGCCGCTCAGTATAACGATTTCTTTCATACATTCCCGCCTTCCAGCAATCCTTTCGCCAAACCATCGAAGCTGGCCGCAACCTCAGGAATCGCGTCGACAGCCAGAATCCCGCTGGAGTATGCTTCCGCGATACGTCTGTCATGCGGCAGCCGGCCCCAGATTGGTATATCGTTTTCCGCGCAGAAGCGTTCGACGCGATCGTCTCCGATATCGGATCGGTTTATGAACACCCCACAAGGTATTGCAATCTCTCGAATCAAATCGATGGCCAAAGTCAGGTCGTGCAAGCCGAATGCCGTGGGTTCAGCTACCAGAACAGCTATATCAGCGCCCTGCAATGTGCCGACCACCGGGCAAGCAGTGCCCGGAGGCGCATCCATAATCACCACCCTATCGGGTTTGGCGTGATCGATCACCTGGCGAATCAGAGGCAGGCTGATAGCTTCGCCGATGTTCAGTCTGCCGTGCACAAATTCGATTCCGTCGGCGGTTCCGGATTCAATTACCCCGATCGGGCGCCGGACTTCGGTCATGGCATTCACGGGGCACACGCGCAGGCATCCCCCACAGCTATGACACAATTCCGGAAAGACAAGCGTGGTGTTTGCCAACGTCGCAATAGCATTAAAATAGCAAAACTCCGAGCACTTTCCGCAGTTATCGCACACAGCCTCTTCGATTTGTGGGATCAAGGTGCATGCGTCATAACGGTCGGTTATCCGCGGGTGCAAGAAGAGGTGAGCGTTTGGCTCCTCGACGTCGCAATCCAAATACTGCACCTGCTGCTTTCCCGATAGAATACGCGCCAGGTTTGTGCTGACCGTAGTCTTGCCGGTCCCACCTTTTCCACTAGCTATGGCGATTTTCATACTATTGGCCGCCCCTTGTCATTCGAGTGTTGCACTTGGGGCAAGTTTTTTCGACGCACGGCTCCCCTCTTTTGTGTGGTTCTCTATGGCCGCAAGCCGGACAAACGCACTCGCCTCCGGCTCCAAGCCCGCCGCCGCCCATTCTGCCTCTACCCCGACCTCCGCCAGCCGGTCCGGTTCCATCTCCTCTAGGCATAGTATGCTCCTTTCAATAAACTTGATCCTACCAGTGTCCTTCGACATCAGGGCCGGTCGAGGCGGTTAATTTCCCGCTTTTGAAAGCGTCTACAGCCTCGGACACCGTGCCAGACGCCCCAGCATATATTTTGACGCCGGCGGCGTTCAGGACACGGTAAGCTTTAGGCCCGCAGTGCCCGGTCAGCACGGCCTTGGCCCCACTTTCGGAAATCATCTGCGCGGTCTGAATGCCGGCACCCTGCGCCGCATTGAGGTTAACGGAGTTGGGGATCAACTGCCAGTCTCCCGTGTCGGTGTCAAAGACGATAAACCCCTGAGCGCGTCCGAACCGTGGATCGACCTGAGCGTCTAAATCCTGCCCCATCGTCGTGACTGCGATCTTCATTTGCCACTCCTTTTGCCATCTAAGTGTATTATACACTTATAATATACCATCAACAATCCTCGTGTCAATATATAATTGGAAATCTCGCACAATTTGGGGGCGTTCGCTTTGGAGGTTACACTTTTCGCAGGTTAGCGAACGATACCAACAGCTTCTTGATTCCGTGTTTATCGAATGCTACTGTGACTTGTTCGTCGGCATCCGACCCAATGCAATTCAGCACGATGCCGGACCCGAATTGCTTGTGTTCAACTTTTTGGCCAGGGCGGAATGCGGCTGCGCTTGATGTGCGTTTTGGCTGGAAACGGGTGCGCCACTGCGTGTTAGTGGAGGCTCGTCTTCTGGCGGGTTGGGTCTCGGCGAGGAGTTCTTCAGGGATTTCTGACACAAAACGAGACACGCTCGAGCCGGTCACCTGGCCCATCAACATCCGCTGATGTGCATAAGACAAGACCAGTTCTTCTCGCGCTCGGGTCATGCCGACGTAGCACAAGCGGCGCTCCTCAGCCAGTTCGTCTCGATCATCCAAAGAGCGGCGGTGCGGGAACACCCCCTCTTCCATCCCCGATATGTAGACAATCGGAAACTCAAGCCCCTTGGCGGCGTGCATAGTCATCAACGTGACGGCGTTGCCGGAACCATCCAAAGTGTCGATATCAGATATCAGCGATACGTTCTCTAAAAACGCAGTCAAACTGGGATCATCGGCGGTGTGGCGAAATTGCTCGGTCACGGAAAGCAGTTCTTCGACGTTTTCCAGGCGTGAGCGCGCTTCCATCGTACGCTCTTCCCGCAACGAGGCTAGATAACCGCTGACCTCCAGTACCTCTTCGGTGAGTTGGCGCACCGACACCTGATTGTGAAGTTTATTGAGGTGTCGGACTATTTCCGCGAACTTTTCAATCGCATTGCTGGCCCTAGCGGTAATATCCGCGGCCTCTCGAACTCGGCACGCCGCGTCGAACAGAGTGATCTGCTCTTTGATTGCGAATTGCTCAAGACGGGAGAGTGATGTCTGGCCGATACCGCGCGTCGGCACATTTATCACCCGCCTGAGACTTACGGATTCCTGCGGGTTCGCAGCCAGCCGCAAATACGCCAACACATCTTTGATTTCCTTGCGCTCGTAGAACCGCACCGTCCCCACAAGGATATGTGGAATTCGGGAATTAATCATCGCCTCTTCAAAAACCCGGGACTGTGCGTTCATGCGATAAAGCACGACAATATCGGAATATTCGCGGTCTTGAAACGAGATCTTATTCTGAATCGACTGCACGACCTTGCTCGCCTCGTCAATCTCATTGGAAGCGGCGATGACTTCGATGTCGCAGCCCTCGGCATTCTCCGTCCAAAGTTTCTTTTTCGCCCTGGCTGCATTGCGTTCGACAACCGCATGTGCGGCTTTCAGGATCTTTTTTGTCGAGCGATAGTTGCGCTCCAGCTTGTATATTGCGGCATCGGGATAGTCTTTTTCAAATTGCAGGATTATGCCGACATCGGCGCCGCGCCATCTGTATATCGATTGATCGTCATCTCCAACGCAAAACACGTTGCGATATCTCTGGGCCAGGTTGCGTACGAGGGTGTATTGGGAATAGTTAATGTCCTGATATTCGTCTACGAGAATATATTTGAACTTCTCCTGGTAGTGTTTCAGGGCGTCTGGCTCGTTTTGGAAGAGCAAAACCGTATACATAATGAGGTCGTCGAAATCCAGAGCACGGTTCAGGTGGAGTTTTTGCTGATATACCTTGTAGATACGCTTGGCAACATTTTCGACCGGCCCCACGAATCGGCGGCCGAAATCGTCGGGCAAAACTAGCTGCTCTTTAGCTTTGGATATGAG
>JAAYKG010000140.1 GCA_012522555.1 Armatimonadota bacterium | reverse complement strand
CTTGCCGGCTCCACTCGTCCCAGGCGTTTACAATCTTATCCGGCCTGGAACGCCATATCACACCGTGGTCGGGCGCGATCATGTCGATCTTGATCTCCATCTGATTGATTTTTTGCAGCGCTTTTTGAATGAGCGGAGAGTAGAGCAGTAGTATGTTGGCATAATATTTCGCAGCCTCTCGCATAAGCTGATCCTGGTCGACCTCGTCATCGAAACGCTCGTCGGTCGCCCAGTGCAGCCCGAACCCGTCCTGCGAGATCAAAAGGGCATCCTCTTCCACATAAGAGAACATACTGTCCGGCCAGTGGATCATCTTGGTTTCGATGAATTTGATGTTCTTCGTCCCGGTGCTGATAGTCTGTCCCGTCGCCACCACTTCATAAGGCCAGTCCTCACAATGAAAGTGAGCCAGCAGCGCCTTCTTGCCGGCGTTCGAGCAGATGATCTTTTCCGGGTTCACCGCCTCGATGATCTCCGGCAGCGATCCCGTGTGGTCGAGTTCCACGTGATTCACCACGATATAGTCGATCTTGCCGGGATCGATGATCTCGCTTATCCGCGCCAGCAGCTCAGGTGCGAAGCCTTTCGCCACCGTATCGAACAAGACGACCTTCTCATCGACCAGTAGATACGCGTTATACGTAGTCCCAAGGGGGGTCGAATACCCGTGGAAGTCGCGAACGCCCCTGTCCAGAGCGCCGACCCAGTATATGCCCTTCTTAAGTTCTGTAGCCTGCATTTATCTACCAGTTCTCGCCAAGCAGTTCAAAGTGAGCCTGTGGGTGGGCGCACGCCGGGCAGGCTTTGAGAGCCGATTTGCTTGTATGGATGTAGCCACAGTTTCTGCAGCGCCACGTCACTTCGGTGTCCCGGTCGAAGACTTTGCCGGTCTCGATATTCTTGGCAAAGGCGAGGAATCGGGCCTCGTGTTGTTTCTCGGCAACGGCGATTGACTCGAAGACTGCCGCTATCCCGGTCAGCCCTTCTTCTCTTGCGATCTTCGCAAAGCCGGGATACATCGACGTATGCTCGTAGTTCTCTCCTCCGGCCGCAGCCTTCAGATTCTCAACCGTAGTTCCGATCACACCCGCGGGATAGGTGTCGGTAATCTCCACTTCTCCGCCTTCGAGGAACTTGAACAGCCGTTTGGCGTGCTCTTTCTCCTGATTCGCGGTCTCTTCAAACGCATCGGCAATCTGCACAAAGCCATCCTTTTTGGCCTGGCTTGCGTAGAATGTGTAGCGGTTTCGAGCCTGAGACTCCCCCGCAAACGCTTTGAGAATATTCTTCTCAGTCTGTGTTCCTTTGATGTTAGCCATAAAAGCTACCTCCAATCGAATTCTTCAGGATGTATAATATATACGGTTCCCCACGAACCTTTGGGTCCCAGCCAGGCGTCTTCAAGGTCCTGGCGGGGAAATATTTTACGCAGCTTCTCCCCGTTTTCCGTCCTTGCCCACGGATCGTTAAAGATCGGGTCGCCATAAGGCGTGAACCCGCGCATCACCATCAAATGTCCGGCTTCGTGCTCAGTGACAATCTTGCGCAGCCTGCTGTAGTGCAGACTGACTATTACCGGCACTTCTTTTTCTATCCACTTCTCGATTTGCGATATGCTGGAAAAGCGCGTGACATAAGCGCGAATCCCGGGGTATTCCCCCGCGTGGGCCGTGTTGAATGTCCAGTTGCCTGTTCCTCCCCAGGCTTCATCATGCACCGCCTGAGCCGTCTGGGTCACTCCGGACTTCAAATCAGGCCGATTAAGCTCATCCGCCCAGTAGTTCAGCAGCATCGCAGTCGACGTAGGACTGCACCAACCATCTCCGCCTTCCACTGATATTTGACACAACTCCGGCACAGCCAGTTCCATGCCCCAAGCCTCTTTATATGGTGGCATATCCACCAACCACGCCGCGGAATCTATCACGTTGACCGCCAAAAACCGCAGAGTAGGATAACTCTTTCCGTCACAACTGACAAGTTCGATCTTAACTTTGAAAGCAGACGCCATGCTGTTGAGTTTAAGGATGTCGCAGTCGACAGTGCCATAATCGTCGGATTGATCCTTGAAACTTGTTCGATGCTGCGGGCATCCGCCACGATTCCAGATACCCATCCGATACCAGTTCGTCCAATATCCGTTCACAAGCGCCTGGGCATAGAATCTAACAGAGCTGCCCACCGGAGTCGTCGCGTTCCATGATAAGACCAAATGATCGAATCCGCTAGTCACGCCGACTTCCGGGGTCTCGACAACTCCTGTTGCGTCGGTCCCGTTCGATTCGAACGTGATCCCACCGGCGTCGATGTCCCACGCAGCCGATTTCAGAGAAAAATCGTCGTAATCATCTTTGGATTCGAACCTGACAAGAGCTCCATCCATGTTTCCCGCCCCATTGCGAGTAAAACAAACCTCCATACCTACCTCCGAAAGCCAAAAGCTCATAGTCTGGTTCGATAAACATCTCTTCCCTTCCTTCACTGATGACAAATGATTATCTTTTGGGGTAATATGCAGGCGGAGGCGAATATGCAGTTGGAAGATGAGTTTGGAGACATCATATCAAAGGCCGCGATTGGTTGCGGTTTGACCGCGCCTGACCTCGCCCGGCGAGTGTCATTGTCCGAGGCTGACTTGCGCGAGATGATGGCTTATAGGTCGATACCGGATCGGCACACAATCGACAAATTGGCATGTGCGCTTGGGCTGGATGCGCAAAAATTGGATGCCATTGCTAACAACGCGTGGCTGCCGAATCAGCCGGATTTTTCGGACCATCCATTTATTATCCAAACGATACGTGTGCCGATCGGTGAATACTCAGAAAATTGCTACATCATCGCGTGCCGCAGCGCCGGATGCGCGGCTGTGGTCGATCCCGGAGGAGCCGCAGATGAAATAGCGGGCTTCATAAAAGACCACGGCCTGGATCTTAGTTATATTTTTCTCACGCACTTCCACTTCGATCACATAGGCGGGCTTGTTCCATTGCTGGCTTACTTTCCGGACGCGCTTATCGTATCATCCTCAATCGGCAAAGACTCTGCCGTTTTACCGGGCTTCCTTTGGCAGGCGGCGGAGGATAATCAGACATTTAATTTGGGAAAAATGCGGTTTACGTCCCTGGCTACCCCTGGCCACACGCCGGAGTCGACGTGTTATGCGACAAATAGTATATGTTTTGTGGGAGACACCATTTTTGCCGGCTCTATCGGTCGGCCGGCAGGCTCAAGTGTCTATCGAGAAATGCTCAGGTGTATACAAGATAAAGTGTTGATCCTGGACTCTGGCAGTGCGATTCTCTCGGGTCACGGCCCAATAACTTCAATCGCAGAGGAACGCTCTCACAACCCATTCTTCTGATATCGAGCGATTCACACCTGCCTTATCAAATTCAACTCTGCACAAGAAACGCTATAAAACTTATACTGATGAACGGCAGGGCGTAGTTACAACAACATTATTAAATTTGACTATGTATCTGGCATGCTGGCTAAATATATTGCTAATACAAATGTTTGCAAACCTGAAACAGTATTGACACCAACCTAAGCAAAGGCTATTATGTAGCCGATAGACGTATAGAAGTCCGGTGATTTGCCGGAGGGAGGAGCGATGAATGAGATGCGCCCACGCCGGGAGATTGTCTATAATCTTTGTAGCGATGGTCTGCTTTACGATCGTCTTTGCCGGGGCGGTTGGCGGGCAAACGGCTAAGCCGCCTGAGGCAGCGCCGGCGGGATCTCCTCCTGCGTCGACCAAGCCTGCTCCTCCCGCTCAAACTACGCCTCCATCTGTGAATGTGGTAACTCAGGCCGCGGTTCAGGCGGGAGTGCTCAGAACTGCCAGTCGGATCAATCAGGTTATCACTTTTTTGGTTGGAAAAAACAAAAGTTCTGCTTATCTGTTCAAGCCAGCCAGCCAGCCGGATCTGAGTCTTTTCTCTGTTTCACTTGGCATCCAGGAAGTGACAGGTCAACAGAGATATGCTAGCGCTAGCTTTGTTCCACTCGCAAACGGGGTGTCGGCAGCGGTCTATGATACCGTCGAGTATTCCGACAAATCGCCGGCGGAGCTGGAAAAAAGTCTTTTCAAGAACTTGAAGCGCAACGGCACCCTCGGAAAAGACACGATCGTCCTCGTCGCGGGTCCGCTTACGGTTTTCCTAATGCCTGCTGGCTCTGGCTCGATTGTCATCAAAAAAGAAGTGGTTCAATGATTTGAATCTGCAAGGAGGTGGATTGAATGACGTTTTAGCTTTCCACAAAGGAAAGCAGAACAGGCAACCAGTTTTGCCGTAACTAGAACGGCACGCAGGCGCGCAGCACACATGCGACTGCGAATTACATCGTACCCGTAAGGAGGACTTAGAGTATGAAACGTGTGTTTTTTCTTGTAATCGCACTGATTACGCTTATGTCACAGTGCCAATTCGCCGCATTTGCGGCTGATGAGACTATTGACGGAAATCTGACTGTCACCGGTGATGCGAGCGTTGCAGGTAGTCTGACAGTTACCGGTGACATCACTGGCGACGTAACCGGCAACTTGACCGGCGACGTGACCGGCAATGTCACTGGCGACGTAACCGGCAACTTGACAGGTAACGTAACTGGCGATGTGACCGGCAACGTGACCGGCGACGTGACTGGCGACGTGACCGGCAACTTGACAGGCGACGTGACTGGCGATGTGACCGGCAATCTGACCGGCGACGTGACTGGCGATGTGACCGGCAACTTGACAGGTAACGTAACCGGCAACTTGACCGGCAACGTAACCGGCAATGTGACTGGCGACGTAACCGGCAATCTCTATGGTGATGTTATAGGCGGAGACGTTTCTGCCGACTCGTTGGACGTGCGTGGAGCTTCGACCTTTGGAGATGATGGAACTGGTGGAGCGGCCGCTTCTATTGACGAAGATGGCAACATTGCGACAATAGGCGATCTTGATGTGGATGGAAGCGCTGGAGTCGGCGGCGATCTTCAGGTCGACGGAGCTGCTACGGTCGACGGTCTTTTGACTGCTGAGGGCGGCGCTCTGGTCAATGGTGGCGCGACCATCAACGGTGGAACCACTACTGACACTTTGGGCGTGACCGGTAATGCCGGAGTCGGCGGCGATCTTCAGGTCGACGGTGCAGCTACGGTCGAGGGTCTTTTGACTGCCGAGGGCGGCGCGGAGCTTATTAGCGCTGACGATACGCAGTCTGTTATCGTGAACAATGAAGGCGTTTTCGCTGGTAATGACGATGCCAATCTCGTTATCGATGCTGACGGAAGCATTGGCCTCGGCAACGACGGCGCCGCTTTGCAGATCAACTCCGACGGCTCTGCCCTGTCACTGACAGTGTTAGGAGGGGCAGCGTTAGACGCTGCTCCTGGCGATGGCATCATTAGCCCTGGTTCTGGCATACATGGTCTTTGGATTGATCAGTCCCAGACCATTCTCTCTGGAGGTACCAGCTCTACTACAATCACGCTAGACGACACTGGTGCTTTCATAGACAACGATACGTTCATCGATGGTCATCTCACCGTCAACGATGGTGCGACAATCTACGATGGCGCGACCATCTACGGCGGCGCGACCGTCAACGGTCTGCTGACTGCTAATGACGGCGCCCTAATCAACAACGGCGCTGTTATAAATGGCGGCGCTGACATCCGTGGCGGCATCAACAACAACTCCGACGGCATAACCAATGCTGGCCGAATTAGTGGGGTCTTCGACGGTATTGCTCCAATGGACGCAGTGAACCTTCGACAGCTTCAAGCTGTAGAGACCAAGCTCAGCGCTGGTATCGCTTCGATAGCTGCTCTTTCGTCGATTCCTGATCCTCTCTGTGGCAAGAAATATGCTGTGGGTGCGGGATTCGGGCACTACAACGGTGAGAGCGCGTTCGCGGTCGGTGCGAGAGCCAACTTCGAGGAGAGCAACATCAGCGTAGCTGCTGGTATGGGCTTCTCTTCCAACAGTTCTCCTGCCGCCACCGCTGGCGTCAGCTTCAGCTTCTAGGCTGATTATCGAATGGAGCCGTGGGATCCCACGGCTCCATTCTGAGTTTGGGCAAAGAGATCAACCAGGCAAGCTGGATTACTATCTGCAAGCCTGTTGAGAAACCTTTTATTTGTGCGGATTGAGGATTGCTAGATCATTCATCCAGGCTGCCGCGCAGATTGGCAGTTCCAGCGTGCCAAATATCCCCCCATCTACCACATATTTTGCGGCTTCTTCCGCAGTTGCGGCAATAAACGAATGGCCCAGGCTCTCAACGCGATCCATCTCATAGGTGCAGATGATATGACACGAGTTTTCTTCCAAATCAAAGCCCGCCACCTCGAATCCATCCGCTCGGATCGTGGCGACGTAGCCCACGTGCTCCGTTACGATGCCGGCGATGCGAGGGGTGTTGTAATCATCCCGTTCATAGCCCATCTCTTCGAGCACCTGCTGCAAAGCGGCCTCCGGCTTTACTCCGGCCTCCAATTTGTCGAAAATAGGGTCTGTGTGTGAACCGTTGGATACGACCACACCATTATCCGATACTCGGATGCAGTTATACGCGATATATGGATTGCGCTTCATATCCTCAGGGTCAAGCGGCTCGATCGCAACCCCGATATCGGTGATACGGGCAACTCGGTTGGGGAATGATCTCGAAGATACACGGTATGCT
>JAAYKG010000139.1 GCA_012522555.1 Armatimonadota bacterium | reverse complement strand
TGCGAAATATCGCAATGAGAGATCTTCGCAGCCAGATCGGTGTCGTGCTGCAGGATCCTTTTCTTTTCAATGGGACGATCAGGGATAACATCGCATATTCGCGTATGGATGCGTCGAGAGAGGACGTGATCAGAGCGGCCAAGGCAGCCAACGCTCACGAGTTCATTATGAAACTGCCGGATGGGTACGACTCGCAGGTTGGTGAGCGCGGTGGAAGGCTATCAGGCGGGGAACGGCAGCGGGTATCTATCGCCCGAGCCATATTATGTGATCCCAGGATTCTGATTCTGGATGAAGCGACTTCGTCAATAGACACACAGGCGGAGAGCCAAATCCAACAAGCTCTCTCAAGGCTCGTCAAAAACAGAACAACGCTGGCGATTGCACACAGGCTTTCGACTCTGCGTCAGGCGAGCCGATTGATCGTGCTCGAAGATGGTAAGATCGCGGAAATCGGCTCCCATGATGAACTGATGGGGAAGATGGGCGTCTATAGACGCCTGGTCGATATTCAGCAGGAGCTTTCTAAGATTAAGGCGGTGAACGGATAATGCCGGATTGGACCTTAGACTATAAAGACCAGACCGACGACGGGGGCGAACTGGAGTATCTCGATGCTGCGACTCTGAGCTTCAGGGAGCGCGGTGACGCCCTCATGTTGACCGTTCGTGACGATAGAACGTATCTTAAAGTGCGTGCAGTCAGGGCGTTTCCTTTGAGCGAACAGCATGAATATATCGGCTTACTCGACGCCATAAATGGTCATGAGATCGGGATGCTGCGGCGTCTCAACGATCTCGACGGGGAAGCGCGGCTGCTGGTTCAGCAGGAGATCGATAAAAGATATTTCGTGCCCAGGATCATCAAAATTGTGGATGCAAAAAAAGAATTCGGCTCGATATATTGGGATGTGGAAACCGACCGAGGGGATCGTCGATTCGTCTTGCGAGGGCTGCGAGACAGTATTCATGAAATTGAGCCTGGTCGATATCTCATCAACGATGTCGACGGCAATCGCTTCGAACTTCCCCAAATCGCCGACCTCGATTCCAAAAGTCAAACGGCTTGGGACAGGGTTGTATAAAAAAATGCCCCCCTGCCTTTGCGGCAAGGGGGTCGAGCTACTTAATCTTCTATCGCAGCTTTGCGATCGAGGACTTTTTTGAACAACTCCGGCGGGAACTTCGGTTTGCGATCATAGGTGTATAGTCCGTTGACCTCTTGTTCCACGTCGGTCAACTGGGTGTAGCATAGACCTGCGATGTGCGGGTTATCGATCAGCACATCAGCCAAGCCTTTGAACCGATCCAAAAACGCCTTTTCATCGGCGGGCCGGTCGCCATAGCCCCAGGCATTGTCTTCCTTTTGCGTCGGATTCCACCACGCGCCGCCATATTCGCTGACGATCATCGGTTGGCCTTCGTAAGGCGGCTCGTGATTAGGATCGTTTCGAGCCAGTGTTTCCGTAGACGGATTGTCGGCGAACTTCTTATATCGAGCGGCGAATGTCTCGACATTCTGGTCGTAGTCGTGCAGGTCCCAGATATCGGTCTTGACGTGAGTATATCCACTGGTGTCGCATACAGGCCGGGTGGGATCGAGCTGTTTTGTCAGATTGTATATCTCGACAAAGAAAGTAGGCTCGTATCTATCTGCGCTGGAATGGGCCTCGTTCAGCGGGACCCATGCGACTATCGAAGGATGGCTGCGATCTCTCATGACTGCATCGATCCATTCGCGGCGATGGTTTTCCCTGGCCTGAGCGTGATGGCGCACGGAGACCCCCCAGTCCGGGAACTCTCCCCACAGCAGATAACCCAGTTTGTCGGCCCAATATAGTGTCCTCGGCTCAAAGATTTTTTGATGCAATCGAGCGCCATTGAAGCCACAAGCCATGCTGCGCTCTATATCGGCGCGCAGTTCATCGTCAGACGGCGCTGTAAAGATTCCGTCCGGCCAGAACCCCTGGTCGAGGATAAGTCTTTGGAACACAGATTTGCCGTTTATCAAGATCCGGTCCCCTTCGATTCGCACATCCCGCAGGCCGAAATACGACTCCACCTCGTCGATAACAGTCGAGCCTTCGACCAGTTTGACCCGCAGATCATAAAGGAACGGCTTGCCAACCTGCCACAGCTTTGGGTTTGGAATATCCAGTATAACGTTGTTACCCGCGCCGGCTTGCGCCAGTTTCGCTGAGGCTACTGCCTTACCGTTTACCATCGCTTCTACGACAACACCGAGTTTGGTATACGGTTTGTCAACGTCAATCGCCACACAAGCTTTGCCGTTGGCCGCATCAGGCCAAACCGTGATGTTGGCGATTCGCGAATTACCGACCGCCTCCAGCCACACGGTTTGCCATATCCCGGTGGTTCGGGTGTAGTGGCAGCCTGCGGACTTCAGATTGCTGGACTGTTTTCCTAACGGCTGTACGAACGATCGCTCGTCGTCTTCTGAATATACGACCAGTTCGTTTTCGCCGTCCGCTTTCACCACCCCTGTGATGTCAGCATAAAACGGTGTAAAACCGCCGCGATGTCGGGCGACCTGCTTGCCATTGACCCATACTCGGCAATCGTAGTCCACCGCGCCGAAGTGCAGCAGCAGCCTTTTGCCGCGCAGAGCAGGATCCACCGTAAAGCTGCGTCGATACCACACCGCTTCCAGGAAATCGGTGTGCCCGATTCCGCTAAGTTTGCTCTCCGGGCAGAACGGCACGTTGATCTGCATCGGGAAGTCGACTCCCGTATGCCAGCCTTTCTGCAGGCCGGACTTTTGGGTGTCGATGGCGAATTGCCATTGGCCGTTAAGATTCTGCCAGTCTTTGCGCAAGAAATCCGGCCTGGGGTGTTCCGGTCGAGGAATAAGCGACATGTTTTTAGCGCTCCTTTGGTTGTCTTGTGCGGCTGCCCCAGTGACGACACAAATCACTGCGAACAGAACCGCGAATATTCTCACAATAGGCAACATACGTCTAGTGCTCCCTGAAAAATATGTAGTCAAATGACTAGCATTCAGACTATAGTGTATGGGTATCGAGATCGTTAGTCAATAGCTAAAGACAGAATAAAAAATCGAGTTGATATGGGTGAGTGGATTGTGTTATCCTCACCGGGGGGAGTGCAATGAAAAAGCCTGCTTCGATTTTTGATATTCATGTTCATTTGCTCGGCAATGCGCAATTGGATGCTGAGTTTATGGCGTTCGCGCAGAACTGGGACATGCCGTTTGCCACCTCCTGTCTTGGGTCACAGGGTTCAATGCTCGCCTACCCGACCTTTGAGCAGTGCGTGGCTGCCAACGACGCCGTTTTGGAGCAGATGGCGCAGTATCCGGATTTTGTGTATGGATTTTGCTACGTCAGCCAGCAGCATGAGAGTTCGGCGGTCGAGGAGGTGCGGCGGTGTCTGGGCAAAGGCATGCGCGGCGTCAAATTGTGGGTGGCGGTGAAGGTGGACGACCCGCGCACATTTCCAATAGCTGAGGCTGCTCTCGAATATAACGCTCCGGTGCTGATTCATTCGTATCTGCGGCGTGAGGAGATTTTGCCGGAGGAGTCCAAACCGGATCACATAGTCGCATTGGCTCGCAGGTATCCGGACCTGCCGATTATAATGGCGCACATGGCGCTGCGATGGCAGGAGGGGGCGGATGCGGTGGCGGAATGTCCGAATATATATGTGGATACCAGCGGCTGCGACCCTGAGCTGGGCAGTGTGGAGTATGTGATCGACAGGCTGGGCGTTGACCGAGTTCTGTATGGTTCCGATGGGCCGGGTCGTGACGTGTTGTGTCAGATTGCACGGGTTATGGCGGCGGATATCTCCGAATCGGATCGCGAGAAGGTTCTGCACCTGAACGCAAAGCGCCTGCTGGGTTTGGGAGGGGCGAAATGATTATCGACTTTTGCGCACATTGCGGCTATGACGAAGTAAGCAGCCTTTCTCACAATATTATGAACGAGAGGTTCTTCGACACGGCCAGGTTTGTTGAATTGGCGCAAGCCGCCGGTATCGAGAGATCCGTGGTATCCGGTTCCGAAAACGAAAGCCTGATTCGGTTTCCTACTCTCAGTCCTGCAAGCGACGTCGCCGAGGTCGGGTCTGTGAAAGGGGTTCGGATATTTCCGACCTATCAAATCTGGGATTTCGATGGCGAGGAGATGGCTAGTGTCCTTGCGGCTGCGAAAAGGAGCGGTCTGATCGTTCAAATCTGCCTGAGATTGCAAGATCCCAGGGTGCTTGTGCAAAAGACCCCATCCGGAGAGGTTTTGAAAGCTCTGGACAAATTGGCCGAGGTCCATAAAGATGTGCGATTTGCTGTGAGTGGGGCCAATTATTATGAGGCGCAAGCAAACTCGGCTCTGTTTTCCCGACAAAACGTATGGATGGATATTTCGCATGTGCAGCATCCGATCAACTCGTTGGAGAAATTGTTGGCGGTAGTCGACGCCGGCAGGGTGCTATTCGCAACCAACTCCCCAATATTTTACCCCAAAACAGCCGTATACAGGGTAATCCATTCGGCGATATCCGATTTGAACCGAGACCGAATTCTATATCAAAACGCGAAACAATTGTTGGGGTAAGGAGAAGTATCATGAATTTGGCGCCGCTGATGGTAGCAGGCTTGTTGATATTCGCCGTTCAAGCGCAAAGCGCGGTCGTGGTGCGCGATGGCCATAGTGATTATTGCATCGTTATCCCGGACAAACCCGGCCCTGAGATCAAATATGCAGCGGCTGAATTGCAAGGGTTGGTGGCCAAATCTACGGGCGCTCGCCTGCCGATCGTAAAAGAATCAGAAAATAGCACAGCCCCGGCTTTTTTGCTCGGGCCTTGTTGTCGCAGCGTGCAGGCCGGCTTGATCGATCAGGCGGCTAAACTTCCCGAGGACGGCGTTCTTATAAAGACGCTGGGCAGGGACATCGCGCTGCTCGGGCAAAATGGGCGGGGAAACCTCTACAGCGTCTATGTTTTTCTTGAAAAGTATCTTGGAGTTCGTTTTCTGGCGATCGACTGCACAATTGTGCCCGAGATCAAAACCTTTGCTCTTCCGCCGATTGATTATTCTCATGCGCCTCCGTATATGTATCGCGAGACCCTCTATTGGGATTCTTTCCCTAAAGAGATCGCGGCTCGGCAGCGGCTGAACGGGCCGTTCACAAAGTGCGATGAGAGCGTCGGCGGCAAAATCGAGTTTCACCCGTATGTGCATTCCTTTCAAGAGATAATCTCAAAAGAAGAATACTTCGACAGCCATCCGGAATACTTTGGGCTGCAGGGCGGCAAACGGGTAGCGGGCGGGGTGCACGCTCAGTTGTGCCTGACGAACCCTGACGTGCTGAAAATCGCCAAAGAGAAGGTCCTGAAATGGATCGAAGAAAACCCGAATGCGCCGATTTTAGATGTGTCGCAAAACGACGGCAACGGGCCTTGCGAATGCGATAACTGCATGGCGATAGTCAATGAAGAGGGTTCCCAGCATGGGCCGATTATGCGCTTCGTCAACGAGATCGCCGACGTGGTCGCCGAGAAATATCCCGACAAGTGGGTAGAGACCCTTGCTTATGCTTATTCAACGAAGCCGCCCGCAATCACCAGACCCCGCGACAATGTCATCATCCGACTATGCCATGCGGGCTGCTACGGTCACGGGTTTGAGGACTGCGGTTTGGGCGCGAATTTCGCGGAATACATCGACCAATGGAGCAAGCTGACAAAACGAATATTCATCTGGCACTACGCGGCTAATTTCGCTCACTATATCGCCCCTAACCCCAACCTGGCGGGCTTGGTGAAAGACCTGAAATATTATGTATCGCATGGGGTGAACGGGGTTATGGTGCAAAGCGATTATCAAAGCCCCGGCGGCGAACTCGCGGAGCTGCGTCAGTATCTGTGTGCCCAGCTCATGTGGGACCCGGCCCAGGACCCTATGAAGCTGCGGGTGGAGTTTTGCCGAGGCTACTACAAAGAAGCCGCAGAGGATGTGTTGGAGTATTTGAGGCTGCTCGATAACTACGCCGAAAAGCCGGACTATCATGCTTTCGGCGCTTGGGACCCGACAGACAAAATCAATCGTGGGCTTGTCAGTGATTCCTTGCTTATACTATCGCGCGCGCGGGATGCGGCAGGGGATGATGTTTTACGCAACAGGATAGATAAGTTGATGATGCCGTTTTGGTATATGCAATTCACCCGGCAGGAACGCTATGGGCTTCGCGATGAAGACGCCCCAAAGGTGTTGCTGCGAGTAAAACAAACGATCGCAGCTAACAAGATAACTCACGTTCGCGAGGGCGGGGAGAACATTAAGGAATGGATAGCGGGGATCGATGCGCAATTCTCCGAGTTGCCGAACAACGTCGTTTTTGACCTGATGCGCATTGGTAAAGCCACAACCGAGAATTGCTTCGCCTGGGAAGCTCGTTTTGTTGAAAGGCACGGCAAAACCGTTCGCAGCGTCCTGCAACATCCCAACCCCATTGGTGACGCTATCGCCACATACCGCATCGAACTGCCAAAAATAGATAAGGGCACGCTTACAATGCAGTTCGGAACCGTTATCACCGAAAAAACTACCGATGGGGTGCGATTTTCTGTGGAGGTTGACGACAAAGAGTTGTGGAGCCAGACTAAGACCAGTTACACTCTGCAAAAGTCGTCCAACTCCGCTCAGGACAGCATTCTGCCGGATAGCGACGCTTTTACTGATCACAAGATCGATCTGACCCCTTATGCGGGAAAGACCATCCAACTGAAGCTGAAGGTGAACGCGCTCAAGGACAATTCATACGACTGGGCCAACTGGCTGGAGCCTGAAATAGTGATCGAAAACTGATGTCGGCAAACTCCGAATAATTCCCCGACGACTCTTTATATCTAAAGAAAATGGGCAAAAAGCCAAAAAGACTACTACAAGGCACTTGACAGTCATGTGCGCAAGTGATATATTAATATCCAGGTAAAGTGAGATGACAGGACTAATACCTGTTGTCCTGTTTGATAGGCAATCAAATTGGGTATCGAGTGTTCGCGGAGGTGAACTCAATTGGCTAAGACTGTAGGTATAGACTTAGGGACCACTAACAGCGTGGTCGCCGTTATGGAAGGCGGGGAGCCGGTAGTTATCCCGAACTCCGAAGGCTCCAGGACGCCCCCATCGGTCGTCGCATTTACGAAGAGCGGCGAACGGCTCGTCGGCGTGACCGCAAAGCGTCAGGCGATCCTGAACCCGGATCACACCATCTCATCCATCAAGCGAGAGATGGGAACGGACCACCCAACCGATATCGACGGGAAGATATATTCCCCCGAAGAAATATCGGCTATGGTTTTGCAAAAACTCAAGTCCGATGCGGAAGCATACCTCGGCGAAGAGGTCACCCAGGCAGTCATCACTGTGCCCGCCTATTTTAATGACATGCAGCGCACCGCCACCAAGCATGCCGGAGAGATCGCGGGGATGAAAGTCCTGCGTATCATCAACGAGCCGACGGCGGCTGCGTTGGCTTATGGGCTGGATAAGAAAGGCAGCGAGACGGTTTTGGTGTTCGACCTTGGCGGCGGAACATTTGACGTGTCCGTGCTCGATGTCGGCGAAGGGGTCTTTGAGGTCAAATCCACTTCCGGAGACACCAAACTTGGTGGCGACGACTGGGATCAGCGATTAGTCGACTATATCTGCGATGACTTCAAGGCGTCTCAGGGGATCGATCTACGCAGCGACCGACAGGCTTTGCAGAGGGTCCGAGAAGCCGCCGAGAAAGCCAAAATCGAGCTTTCGAGCATGGTTCAGACCAGCGTTAATCTGCCGTATGTGACTGCGGATGCTACCGGACCAAAGCACCTGGATATGACCGTCACTCGTGCGAAATTTGAAGAGCTGACTCGCGATCTGCTGGAGCGCTGTGAGGCGCCGTTCAAGAGGGCGATGGACGACGCTAAAATCTCTGCTTCGGATATCAACGAGGTTGTGATGGTCGGGGGCGCTACCCGAATGCCGATGATTCTGGAACTGGTCAAGAGGCTGGCTGGGGGTAAAGAGCCTAACAGAGGGGTCAACCCGGATGAGGTGGTGTCTATCGGAGCGGCGATCCAGGCCGGGGTGCTTGGCGGTGAGGTCAAGGACGTGGTATTGCTCGACGTGACCCCGCTTACGTTGGGCGTCGAGACTTTGGGTGGAATCACTGACAAGCTCATCGAGCGCAACACGACGATTCCAACCCGCAAATCCAAGACGTATACGACCGCTGCGGACGGGCAGACCGAGGTTGAAATACACGTTCTGCAGGGCGAGCGGGAGATGGCGCAGTATAACCATAGCCTGGGCCGCTTCCATCTGACGGGTATTCCGCCGGCGCCGAGGGGCATTCCACAGGTCGAGGTGACATTCGACCTCGACGCAAACGGCATCGTCAACGTCTCTGCAAAGGACCTTGCGACCGGCAAGCAGCAGAGCATAACGATCAGCGGCTCGACGAGGCTCTCCAAAGAAGAGATCGATAAGATGATGAGGGAAGCCGATCTGCATTCCGACGAAGACCGACGCCTGCGGGAAACCGCCGAGGCGAAAAATCACGCGGAGCAGATGCTTTATGCGACCGATAAAATGTTGAAAGACCTCGGCGACAAAGTTCCGTCGGCGGATAAACTGGCCATAGAAAACTCTATGACCGAGCTGCGATCGGCGCTTGAGTCTAATGACCCGGAAAAGATCAAGGCGGCGGCGGAGAGTTTAGAGCAGGCCAGCTACAAGCTCTCTCAGATGCTTTATGAGCAGTCTGCGCAGCAGCAGGCCGGTGAGCCGACAGCGCCTGAGCAGGAGTCTGCGGGCAAAGCCGAGGACGAAAGCGTCATAGACGCGGAATTTGATGTCGAATAAATATCAATACGAAAGGAGCGAACAGCAAGATGATGATCAGTAGATGGGATCCTTTTCGCGAAATGAGCGCGCTGCAGGATCGAATCAACCGTGTGTTCAACGAACAAATCAGTCGTGGTGAGGCCGAGGGCGCCGAGAAGACCTGGGCGCCGGTTGTCGACATCATCGAGGGTGAGAACGACTTGATTGTTCGCGCCGAACTGCCTGGGGTAAGTCGCGAGGACATGGACGTCGAGGTGACCTCGGAGTCTCTGACAATTTGCGGTGAGCGCAAGTTTGACGAGGGATCTAAGGATAAATATCTCCGTGTGGAACGTGCGTATGGCCCGTTCAAAAGGTCGTTCAGCATCGGTGTGCCTGTGCAGCCGGATAAGATCAAGGCGGCATATCGAGACGGTGTGCTTGAGATAACCGTGCCGAAGGCCGAAGAAGTCAAGCCCAAGAAGATCGAGATCAATAAAGAATAGGAAAACATCGGGCGCCGGTCGCAGATGCCCGGCGCCTGTTGTATTAAGCCGAGTTAAATATGGCTCGAAATTACAAAGACTACTATGCGACATTGGGGGTCGGCCGCGATGCGACTGAAAAGGAGATCAAGGCCGCCTATCGTAGGCTCGCTCGTAAGCATCATCCGGACGTGAACCCTGGCGACAAAGCCGCGGAGGATATGTTCAAGGAGATCAGCGAGGCTTATGAGGTCCTCTCTGACAAGGACAAACGCGCCAAATACGACCAGTTCGGGCAGTATTGGGAGCAGGCCGGCCAACAGCCGGGCGGCGGCGGGCCGGGGCCGATGTGGGACTCATTCACCTTCGACTATGGTGGAATGGGGGACCAGGGCAATGTCGACTTTGGCGGCGGCCAGGGATTCAGCGATTTCTTCGAAATGCTGTTTGGGCATGGCGCACGAGGCGGGCAGGCAGCCGGCCGTCGTGGCGCCGCGCCGCAGAAAGGCGAAAACATCGAGGCCGAGATGGAAATCTCGCTGGAGGACGCTTTTCACGGCGCGAAGCGATCTGTTACCCTCAATGGGCGCAAACTTGATATAACGATCCCTAAAAGTGTCAAAGACCAACAGAAGATCCGTCTGGCGAACCAGGGACAAGATGGCCCTGCGGGCCGCGGTGATCTGCTTATTAAGATAAATATCCGCCCGCATCCGGTATACGAGCGGCGCGGTGACGATTTGTATGTGGAAGTGCCTGTAGATTATATCGTTGCTGCGTTGGGCGGAGAAGTGCAGGTGCCCACTTTGACAGGGCGGGTAAAGATGAAAGTGCCGGCATCAACGTCCGGAGGCAGGGTTTTCCGGCTGCCAGGGCAGGGGATGCCGAAACCAAAAGATAGCGGACGCGGCAATTTGTTTGCCAAAGTGCGTGTGACAATACCGGAAAATCTAACCGATGAAGAACGCGCGATCCTCGAACAACTGAGAAAGCTTAGACAACCCGAGGCTGCGTGATATATTTAAGGAAGCGAGGCCGATGCTATGAGACAGACAAATGAAGACGAACCTGTCTATATGATAGGCGTCGCGGCTCGATTGTGCCGGCTGCATCCTCAGACTTTGCGGATGTATGAGCGATTGGGGTTGATACAGCCCGCCAGAATAGGCTCTAAAAACCGCATGTATTCCGAGAATGACCTCGACAGGCTGCGCCAGATACAGCGATTGACTCAGGATATGGGCGTGAATTTGGCCGGGGTGGAGGTTATTTTGGGTCTGCTGGAACGAATGCAGGTTATGCAAGACGAGATGGACACAGAAATGGAAAAAATTCAGCGTGAAATGGAGGAATTGCTTAAACGCTTGGATAAGTAATAGATGCAGGCGGCGCTTGTGATCTGATTGGTGTGCAAACTGCGTAGATGGTGACATTATTTGATCGGATTGCTAGCGACGCATTGAGATCGTGTAAGTTTGAAGAAGTCCCTTTGCCGAAAAACGATGCTCGGAAAGATGGGCTCAGATTTACGCGCAATAGGCAAAGGAGGGTGGATTACTTGCAAAACGGTGTAGTAAAGTGGTTCAATGACGCCAAAGGCTACGGATTCATCGCTACCGATGAAGGCAAGGACATCTTCGTACACTACTCGGCGATCAATATGGATGGCCGCAAGACCCTTTACGAAGGTCAGCAGGTAGAGTTCGAAGTATCCGAAGGTCCCAAAGGGCCTCAAGCCGCAAACGTTCAGTCCGCAGGCTAGCCTGTGGCCCCTATCGATTTTTTTTGCTCCGCGCCCCTATGCACGGAGCTTCTTTAATGTACTGTATGCTCCTGGCCAGGGTATAAGCCACGACTGTTGAAGCTCCGGAATCGAGGAGCATTCGCGCGGCTTCGTCGAGAGTCGCGCCGGTAGTGATGACGTCGTCGATGAGCATTATCTTTTTGTTCTTTACCCGCTCCGGACGGACAACGGAAAACGAGCCGTATATATTGATCCGGCGCTGCTCAAACGGCACGTCGACCTGATGCGGGGTCTTTTTGCTTTTGACCAGGGTTTTGGTATCCATCTGAATCGACAAATGTTTCGCCAATCCCTTCGCGATCAATTCGGATTGATTGAATCCTCTGTGGGCTTTTCTGGAGGGGTGGATCGGTATCGGTACTATCATATCCACGGATTTCGGCAGCCGCGACTCAATAAAGCCATCAATCAGCACCTCTGACAGTGGCTCGGCCAGCATCCATATGCTGCGATATTTCAGAGCATGTATCGCTTCTCGGAGTGCCCCCTCAAACGCACCTGCACTGCGAGCGAGCTCAAAATGAAATTGATGCTTCAGGCAGCCCCAACAGCGGGGCGTTGCGTTGGGTATGCCACACTTTGTGCATATCGGCGGCGCGATAAGTGTGATTTTCTGTCGGCATTTTGCGCACAGGTAGCTTTCGGAGAGGTCGCGGCAAACCATGCAGTGGACAGGAAAAGACAATTCCAGAATCCCGCTGCAGACACCTTTCAGGAAATCGCCCACCGCCGAGATCGCGCTCAATCTATCAGCACAATCCGTTTGAACTCGTCATAGCGACTGGCGATCTCTCCTTTTGTGAGGCTCTTGAATCGATTAAGGCTGAACTCCTGCACGTTATAGCTGGCGAGGGTGCTGCCGTAGACGACTGCTCTGCGCAGGTTAGTCGGGTTGATCTGCCCTGTGCCGGCCAGATAACCCATAAATCCACCGGCGAAGCTGTCCCCAGCGCCGGTCGGGTCGGCAACCTCGGCGAGAGGATACGAAGCGGCCGCAAAACACATCTCCTGATTGCAATACATAACCGCCCCGTGCTCCCCTTTTTTCACGATCACATAGCTCGGCCCGAGGTCGTGAACCGCGGCGGCGGCCTTGGTCAAGTTCACAATTCCAGTAAACTGCCTCAGCTCGGCGTCGTTGATAAATACCACATCGACCCGGCTTATAACCTCTCGCAGAGCATCGTATTTGCTGGTGATCCAAAAGTTCATAGTATCCACAGCCTTCAGTTTGGCTGCCGGCACTTGATCGAGGACTGTGAGCTGCAGTTCCGGGTCGATATTCGCGAGAAATACATAATCGGACGAGAGATATGCTTCAGGCAGTTCTGGGCGGAAGTCTTGAAAAACGTTCAACTCTGTGGCGAGGGTGTCGGCTTGATTCATATCGCCTTCATAAGCTCCAGCCCAATGAAAAGTCCTGCCGCCGGGCACTATTTGCAGGCCCATCACGTCGATGTTGCGTGACTTCAGAAAATCTACATGTTCAGCGGGAACGTCTTCTCCGACCACGCCGACCATTCTCACCGGGGCAAAAAAACTAGCCGCAACCGAGGAATACACGGCCGCCCCTCCGAGAGCACGCACAGCTCGGCCCGAAGGAGTCTGCACGGAATCGAGCGCTACGCTGCCGACTATCAAAACATGATTTGCTGACATATAGATCTCCAATTTGTTTAATAATCGCGGCGCAAATTTGCCAGCCGCCGACACAGCACCAGCGCCGCGAATCTGGGTAGGCAAGCCGCTTTTTTAATCTTGCTCGGATTTTTTGCGAGCCGATAGAGCCACTCTAGGCCGTGGTTTTGAAACCACATCGGGGCGCGTTTGACCTTCCCGGAGAATACATCAAACGAACCCCCCACGCCCATCGCCACACAGACGCCAAGTTTGCTCAGGTTATCATAAATAAACTTTTCCTGGCGCGGGATTCCCATCGCCACCAACAAAGCCTGTGCGCCGGACGCCTTCACCTGTTCCACAATCTCGGCATCTTGCTCGGGGCGGAAGTAGCCGTCGTGGACCCCTGCGACATTAAGCGACGGGAATCAGGCTTTCAAATTCTGAGCGGCAAGTTCAGCCACTCCGGGTGCGGCTCCGAGAAAGTAGATCGAAAACCCTTCCTCAGCGGACATCCTGCACATTTCTTTTGCGATCTCCACCCCGCTCACCCGCTCGATTAGTGGAGAGCCGAGCACAGCGGCAGCCTTTATGACGCCAAATCCGTCGGGGGTTACGAGATCCGCCGCATTGACGAGATATTGAAACTCCGTATCTCTTTGAGCGCGCATCACACTCGATGCATCCGCAGTCACGATGATATGCGGCCTGCCGCTCTCCACAAAATCGCGAACCAGCGCCAGCGTGCCATCCATGTCGACGCGGTGGATTTTGACCCCAAGCAGAGAGATATGGTCGAGATCACGCATCCTGCGCCCTCCGACCGGCATATTTCAGAACCTTTAGAAAACTAGAAACGCAATACAAGACGATTCCCCGCACAATCTACCGACACAATTAAACCCCGACAAGCCCCATCCTGTCAAGAATCCCGCTGCAAATCAGATGCACGCATCGTTCGGGCTATGGAGGAAATATCGTATATTAGGCGAAAAGCAGTAGCATGGAATGGTATAATGGTCGAGCATCGGCTCGTCAGGAGGTTGTATTATGAACGCATTGGGAATCGCTCTTACGGCGATGGCTATAATGACACTTACGCTGACCTCGGCGGATTCCGCGGTCAAACCTTTTGTGGAGACTCGCGAACAGCGCAACGCAAAAATGGCCTGGTGGAGGGAAGCCAAGTTTGGCATGTTTATCCATTGGGGGGTCTACTCGGTTCCAGCCGGCAAATGGGAAGGCAAGGACGTGCCGAGCGTTGGGGAATGGATAATGCTGCACGGCAAGATTCCGTGCGCAGATTACCAAAAACTGCCTGAGCAGTTCAATCCCACCAAATTCGACGCTGCAGAGTGGGTGAAACTCGCCAAGCAGGCGGGAATGAAATACATCGTCATCACGAGCAAACATCACGACGGTTTCGCGATGTTCCACTCAAAAACCGATCCGTTCAACATCTACGACGCCACTCCGTTCAAACGCGACCCCCTTAAAGAACTGGCCGCGGCTTGCGCCAAAGAAGGAATAAAGCTGGGGTTTTATTATTCCCAAGCCCAGGATTGGAACCACCCCGGCGGGGCTGCGATGGCCGGAGGACACTGGGACAAGGCGCAGGATGGGGATATGGACAAGTATCTTCAAGACGTCGCGGTGCCCCAAGTGAAAGAACTGCTGACCAATTATGGCCCGATTGCTGTTATGTGGTGGGATACCCCGGCCGATATGAACCAGCAGCGAGCCGATATGCTGCTGCCGCTGCTCAAATTGCAGCCTGGGATCATAATGAACAATCGGCTGGGGTTTTACGATGGCGATTTCGGCACCCCGGAGCAGGAGATTCCAAAAGCCGACTCCGATAATGATTGGGAAACCTGCATGACGATGAACGATACCTGGGGCTATAAATCAACCGATAACAACTGGAAATCTACGCAGAATCTTGAGCGCAATCTGATCGATATAGTCTCCAAAGGCGGTAACTATCTGCTGAATGTCGGCCCCGATTCGCTCGGCCAGATTCCCAGCCCAAGCGTTGATCGGCTGAAGGCAATTGGGAATTGGCTCAAAACAAACGGCGAGGCTATCTATGGCACCACGAGAGCTCCATTTACCACAATGATGTTCGATGGGCGCGCCACGATGAAGGATAACAAGCTATATCTGTTCGTATTCAACTGGCCGTCCGACGAGATCAGGCTGCCGGATTTGCGAACATCACTGCAATCGGCGCGATATTTGGGGATAAATGAACAGGTGGATTACACCGAACTGCCGGGCACTGAGATGCGGGCGTCTCTGGTGATCGCCCCACCCTCACATCCCGACCCGATAGCGACGGTCATCGAGTTGACGTATGCGGACAAACCGGTTCGCTAAATAGCTCGGCTGTTATAATGAGGAATCGGGTGGGGAGACGCCTTGTTGATAGCATAAGGTGGGGTCCGAAGACCCCACCTTTCATAATTATCAGCCCAGGATCGCCTTCAGATCTTCGTCCGGAGTCGAAATCGGCATGATATTGAATTTCTCCACCAGCACGTTAAGCACGTCCGGTGTCACGAACGCCGGCAGGCTTGGCCCTATCCGGATGTTCTTGATACCCAAATACAGCAGGGTCAACAGAATCGCGACCGCCTTCTGCTCATACCAGCTCAGAATCAGCGACAGCGGCAGGTCGTTTACCCCCACATCAAACGCCTTCGCAAGGGCGACTGCGATCTGAATCGCTGAATAAGCATCGTTGCACTGACCGATATCCAGCAGCCGCGGAATTCCCCCGATCGTGCCGAAATCGAGCTTGTTGAAGCGATACTTGCCGCACGCGAGGGTCAGAATGACGCAGTCCTCCGGTACCTTTTGCGCGAGTTCGGTATAGTAGTTGCGACCAGGCTTAGCGCCATCACAGCCACCGATCAGGAAGAAGTGTCGGATAGCGCCGGTCTTAACCGCCTCAATCACAGCGCCCGCAACCCCCAAAACCGCTTCGTGACCAAACCCGACGGTGATCTCCTTGTCAGGGCCGTCTTCCTCGAACCCCGGAGCCGCCAGCGCAGCCTCGATAACGGGGCTGAAATCGGTGTGATGCACATGCTGCACTCCCGGCATCGCAACCAGCCCGGAGGTGAATATACGCCCCTTATAGCTCTCGCGAGGTTTTTGGATGCAGTTGGTGGTCATTAGAATCGCGCCTGGGAATGTGTCGAACTCCTTGGTCTGATTCTGCCACGCGCTGCCATAGTTGCCCACCAAATGCTTATACGCCTTCAGCTTAGGATAACCATGCGCCGGCAGCATCTCGCCATGGGTGTAAACGTTGATTCCCTTGCCCTCAGTCTGTTTGAGTAGTTCTTCGAGGTCCAAAAGATCGTGGCCGGATACTACAATGGCCTTACCCTTGACAGGCTCCACGCGCACCTGCGTCGGCACCGGATGTCCGTAGGCGCCGGTATTGGCCGCATCGAGGATCTCCATAGCCTTCATGTTGATCTCGCCGGTTTTGAGCGCCCAGCCAAGCAACTCGTCGAGTGTCGGGTTCGGATTGGTCAGGAAATCCAACGCCTCATGGAACAGTCCATATAGTTCATCGCTTTCCTTGCCCAATATTTGAGCGTGGTCCGCGTATGCCGCCGCACCCTTAAGGCCATAGGTTATCAGTTCCTGCAGCCCCGCGACAGTGTCTCCGAGCGAAGTCATGCGTTTGAGAATTGAAATCTCTATACCCTGCGAAACAAGCCCACTGATGCTGCCCTCAGGAGCCCACTGTGTGGCGCCTCCAAGAGCCTCAGGGGTCTTGCCGGCCTTAGCGCAAGCATCTTGATAGAGAGCTTTGGCTTTGTCGCGGATTGCGGCGCCCTCGGCTAACATCGTCTGCAGCCGCTCCGGATCGAAATCGACATTGGTGATGGTGGCAAACAGCGCCTTGACCACAAACACATCGACAGCATTATCTGATGCGCCAAGCTGCCGTGCTCGATGTGCATACATTGATATGCCTTCAGCAGCGTATAGCAGCAAATCCTGGAGCGTAGCGGTGGTTGAATCCTTGCCGCACACGCCGACAGTCGTGCATCCCGTGCCCTTGGCGGTCTGCTCACACTGGTAGCAGAACATACTCATGAATCTTATCTCCTCTCTGAGCTTATAATCATCGTGTAATGAGAGTGTATAACACTACGTGACAGCTTTTTTTGACCCAGGTCACATCCGCTGCACTTTTTACCTTAAATTGATGGGATAGCTTTATGTCACTCCTGTGCCATCGGCGTATATTATACCATCATTTCAGCACCCCGCCTCGGTTTCTCGCGGCGCCGTTCAAGGCCCGGCCGAATGCTTCAGCCAACCACTCTCATTATGCAGATTCGTATGGAACTGTGATTTTTATTATTTAACCCTTGGATTTGATCTCCACAACAACCCCGTTCCTCGCCGGAACCGTAACTTTGCGGCTCTTGTGGTCTTTATATGTAAACTCCACCGAATGTGCCTCATCAGCGATATTCGCCAATACCACCGCTATCGAGCCATCCTCAGCCTCCCATGCGCTTGCGAAAACCACAGGCACATCAAGCGTATACTCCCCGCCGAATGGTTTGGGAGCGGTGAATTTGACGCGCGGGTTGTCTCCGACAACATCAATCAGGCCCAACAATCTGCCCTCAAGTAAGTATTTGTGCGCTCCCCCACGACACCGGGCCAGGTTCCGGACGAAATCTCGCTCCTTTTCGGCTTCCGGTTTCATCAACGACTCGGCCAGCACCCATCCTATCTGGGCGCCATAGATGAACTCTTTCGCCATCTTCACTCTGAACGGCGTCGACCTCTCGATGTCCTCCTTGCCGATATATTGGAACCCAAAGTTGATCGTCCTACCGGAGTATACCGCGGGGAACAAAGGGATTACATTCAGCCACGATTCGCACGGAGTGTTGACCAGCAGCAGCGCGTCGAACTGGTCGATAAAGCACTCGATATTCTCCTCTGTGGTGAACATCCTGCCCGCAGGCAGCTTTTTTCGTGCCTTGTCGAGCAGAGCGCGATATCCATCCACCCAAAAACTCCCGCCGCCGGGCAGGTGATCGTGATTTTTGTCATAGCACCTGTACGCCCACGCACACCCGATCTGGTCGATATACACCCCATCGACCCCGCATTCGTGAGTTAGCCGCTCTACCAGATAACTCACCTTGTCATGCCACGTGGTGGAGGACGGACACATCGAATTCAAAGGCACTTGAGAACCATAAACCTCCGTGTAAGGCTCCCCGTTCTCCTTGCGTGCCGCCGATTTCGACAGGCCCTCTTCATTCCACCCTTTGGAGTTGGGATCGACAATTCGGCCATTGATATACGGCATCACGTGGAAGCCTTGTTCTTGAAGCTCTTTGACCCCCTCGGCAAATCCCGGCCGCGTCGGGAAATAGTCGGGATACAGCGTATCATACGGAATCTCATGCCATTTATACCAATGCAGCGATGTCGGCACATCAAAATATTTTCGTGCGCTCTTGCAGATCTCGGCTATTCCCTCATATCCGAATTCAACTCGCAGCCACAGGTCCGTATCCTTCAGCCACTGTGGGATCGGTCGTTTTGAGACAGGCCCGCCTTTCCCCCAGGGGGTCGTCAACGCCCACTCTCGATAAACCTGCGCCGCGCCATACCATCTGCCGTTTACCACGCCGATTACAGCCTCGTACGGCAGTTTATACTCCCCGCCGCTTTTGTCGGCCAACCCAGGCCAATTCTGGCAGGTATAAGAAGTTCCATCCTCGTCGGTTTTAACGGAATAGACCTTGAAATTGGCCTTCGGGTCGTGGGTGCCGACATATAGCGCCTCTTGTTTGTCGTAAAACGCCACGAACTGCATTGCAGAGATCATTGAGGGATACGTCGCCTCATAGCCCATACCGGGATTAAGCTCATACTCGACCCCCCAGCCAAACGAAGCCGCCATTTTTCGCGATGTTTCTTTCGATAATGTCGGCAAAATGTGAAAATCGCAGCGAGAGACCTTCCATCCATCCGGCAGTTTTGCCTTAATCGACCAATAGGACAGCGGGCTGCCTTCCGGGCTGCGGATCGACACGGTGACTTCTGTGTTATCCTTCGTTTGCCAGGTAAACTTCCCTTGAGCCACAGTCGATTCAGCGCCTGTCAGGGCGGCATTTGTGCTGTCGATCTCATTGATTGATCCATCATCCGTCACAAGCGCCAGCCTCCACAGCAATCCGGTTGGCTTGGCCAAAAAATCCTTGCCCTCGTTGCTGCTGATTTCAGTCAGCACCAGCCCTCGCTCCGACATATCAAACGCGATTTTGACCTGCCCCGGGTCGAATTCGCTCCAGGCTGGAGTCGCAGCGATAGAGTGAGTCGATAGAACAACGAGCATCAGTAAAAGCGCAATGCACAGCATCATCTCTGCACCTCGTACCAAATGATGTGCAAATGATAGCACAGCTCGCGCGTGAATGTCATGGAAGTTGAAGCTCGGGCGAGATTATCTACCTCGCCCGAGGTTGAAAAGAAGTTTACGCCTGCAGTTTTCGGATGATGGCATCGGCCACTTCGCTTGTGCCGACTGCGGTCGGGTCGTTGCGATTCGGTTTCATATCGTAGGTGACATCCTTGCCTTCTTCTATCACCTTCGCGACCGCGTTCTCCAGCCTGTCCGCCGCCTCGTTCTCGCCAAGATGGCGCAGCATCATCATCCCAGACAAAATCATAGCGATCGGGTTTACCTTATTTTGCCCCGTATATTTCGGCGCGCTGCCGTGGGTAGGCTCAAACAGCGCCACCTCATCGCCTATGTTGGCGCCAGGCGCGACGCCGAGACCGCCGACCAACCCCGCGCACACATCAGACAAAATATCGCCATAAAGATTCGGCATACACAAAATATCATAGAGTTCCGGTTTTTGGACAAGCTGCATACACATATTGTCCACCAACCGCTCTTGATATACAATCCCGGCCCCCTTGCCGGCTTCGGCGCTCAGTGTCTCATCCCCACTTTCAGGCTCAAGTTCGCTCCATTCAAATGAAGCGCCATAGCTCTTGGCCACCTCTCGGGCGATGTGATAAAAAAGGCCGTCCGTATACTTCATAATGTTGGCTTTAGCCACCGCCGTGACGCTCCTGCGACCATTAGCAATCGCATAATCAAACGCCAATTTGACGATTCTGCGCGAGCCTGTCACCGAGATCGGTTTGATTGATATAGCGGAGTCGTGCCGAATCTTGCCTCCGCTCATCTCGATTATGGTTTTAGCCTCTTCGGAGCCAAGATCATACTCGACACCGGCGTAAAGATCCTCGGTGTTCTCGCGCACAACTACCAAATCCACGTCTTGATATTTCGATCGAATCCCTGGGTAATATTTGCACGGCCGCACGCAAGCATACAGATCAAGCTCCTTGCGCAGCGCGACGTTTACACTGCGGAACCCTTTGCCAATTGGGGTCGTGATCGGGCCTTTGAGCGCGACTTTATTGCGTCGAATGCTCTCAAGCACCTCTTCGGGCAGCGGCGTGCCATATTTATCCATCACGTCCACGCCCGCATCTTTTATTTCCCAGTCTATGCCAACCCCTGTCGCTTCAATGACCCGGCGGGTCGCCTCAGTGATCTCCGGTCCAGTTCCGTCGCCGGGGATAAGTGTGATCCTGTACGCCAACTTTGTGACCTCCGCTTGAATTCGTCGTTGTGAGTCTACCATGCGCCAAATAACAGTGTCAAACGAACACGCAGGAATACGAGTCATCCGCGCTGTATATAAGACTGTCGGACCCACACTACAATCGTCCGCGCAGGAGCTTTTTATGATTCGCGAAATACCGCCAATACCATTGCTCACCTTAATGTCCCTTGTCTGCTTACTGCTTGCCATAAGCTCATCGGCGAGCGAAAAGCCCGCCGGAGCGTCTTTTATTGTGCAATCCCATCGCGGCGCGGGTTTTCTAGCCCCGGAAAACACCCTGCCGTCGCTCCAACTCGCCTGGATAATGTGAAGTGTGCCGGATGCCGTCGTTCGCATGACCACCGATGGCGTCATTGTCGCATTTCACGATGACAACCTCAAGCGTCTGGCTCCCGGCGCGCCGGAAGAAATCAAATCTAAAAGCGTAAATGATCTCTCTTGGGATGTAGTATCAAAGCTCGATGTCGGCGAATATATGGGCCAAAAACACGTCGGCGAGCGCGTGGCAAGGATTGAACAAGTCTTCGATGAAATGAAAGGATACCCGGAACGCTGGCTTTACCTTGACGTCAAGAAGGTGCCCCTCGACAAGCTGGCCAAGATGGCTCACGTGCGCGGCATCGAAAAACAGCTTATTCTCGCGTCGACCCATTACGAGCACCATCGCGAGTGGAAAAGATTGCTTCCCACATCCGGGACGCTGTTGTGGATGGGGGGCAAAGAAGACGCCCTGCGCAAGCGAATCGACGACCTGCGAAAAACAGATTTCGCTGACTTGACACAGTTGCAAGTTCACATAGATGTGGGCGATCTAAACTCCGCCGACCCTTTCACTCCCTCATCAGCTTTCATTCGAGAGGTTGCCAAAGAGACACGCTCCAGAGGTATACTGTTCCAATCGTGGGTTCGCGGCACAGACAACCCTGCCGCTTACAAAAAGCTGTTGGGTCTGGGGTTGGAATCATTTGCCAGCGACTATCCGAACGTGGCCATGCAGGCTATTCGCGAATATCAGAGGGATAAATGATGTTTGATCCTCTCATCAACATATTTCGCCCCGCTAAGCCCATTCCGTCCGTAAAAGATCCTGTCGAGGTCGATCGATTATATCGCTATTGGCGGACGAGAATTATGTATTCGACGCTGATCGGATATGCATTGTTTTATTTTGTTCGCACAAACCTGGCCTTTGCCATTCCGGGGATCGAGTCGGAACTTGGGATCACTAAGGCATCGCTGGGGTTATTTCTGACTCTTCATGGGCTGCTTTATGGGGTGTCGAAGTTTGTAAACGGCATGCTCGGCGACCGCGCCAATTTGAGATATTTTATGGTGGCTGGGCTGATTTTGTCCGCCATTATGAACATAGGCTTCGGCCTCTCCAGCCTTTCCATCTTATTCGGCATATTTTGGCTGTTCAATGGGTGGTTTCAGGGTATGGGTTTCCCGCCCTGCGCACGAGCGCTGACCCACTGGTTTTCTCCCAATGAACGCGGGGTCAAGTTTTCCATCTGGAATACTTCTCACTCGGTTGGCGCTATGCTGGTGGCATTGTTGTGCGCCTGGCTCGCCACATACAACTGGCGGCTGGTTTTGCTGGTCCCTGCCGGGCTGGCGATAGCCGGATCGATATTCTTGCTGAATCGGCTGCGCGATACTCCGCAGTCGTTGGGCCTGCCTGCTGTTGAGGTATATAAAAATGAAGGCGAGACTCCTGAGGAATCCGCAGTAGAAAAGGATCCCAGCTTCCGCAAGTTTGTCATATCAAACGTATTCTGCAACCCGATGATCTGGGTGATCAGCATCGCCAACTTCTTTTTGTATACCGTGCGCTACTCGATTTTGAACTGGCTGCCGACGTTTCTCAAGGAAGCGCGCGCGGTGGATATCAAGCACACGGGATTTTTTGTGTTTGGCGTCGAGTTCGCCGGGGTCGCCGGTATGCTTGCGTTTGGCTGGATGGCTGATCGAATATTCCGGGGCAGGGCTGCCAGAGCATGTTTCTTCAGTATGCTCTTTTGCGCAGTATGTATGATGGCTTTCTGGAAGCTGCAATCACATTCCATGTTAGTTAATGCCGCGTTATTGTGCGGAGTGGGGCTGTTTGTGTATGGCCCACAGGCGCTGGTTGGGGTCATCGCCGCGAATTTGGCCACTAGGCGGGCTGCAGCCACCGCGATCGGAGTGACGGGATTCTTCGGCTACGCAAGTGGTATTATATCGGGATGGGGAGTAGGGTCGCTGGTTAAAACCAACAATTGGGACCCCGTCTTCGCCATGCTCACCGGGTGCGCGGGAATTGCTGCTCTGCTATTTGCAATTGCCTGGAATGCTTATCGAGGCAAAGCGACGCCTTGATTATCCGGCGGGTGGCGGTTTTGCACCCGCCACCCACTTTTGTGCTCCTGCTCCATTGTTCATCACAACCGCCTAAATACTCCAACTGATGTGTTTAACAGCTGATCATATGGGGTATTGCAATACACGGCGACTTTTGTTTATACGATAATAAGGCCCGGGCAATAGAACTTAAGCCACTCAACAGCAGTATTGTTGACATATTGCTGTATTGAGTAATAACAAGCAAAATGGTGAAAGCCTAATCATCAATATTCGTATAATTGCCGAAAATTATGCGCTTAGTCATTGACATATAGGCGAGCGTTGAATATACTCAATATACGCTTTTCTGCTGAGCGAATAGATGTTGGATAGGCTGCCGGAATGCAGATTGCGGATTATATTCTCATAGTCGTTCTTGCCGCAGCCGTATTTTCCGATTTGAAGTTTCGCAAAGTGTGGAATTGGCTCACTTTTTCCGCGATGCTGCTGGGTTTGGTCGCAGCGTATCCCGCGAAAGGTGGGATTGGACTGATAGATAGCCTCTCCGGGCTGGGCATTATGTTAGCTGTGGGGCTGATCGTGTATTTGATCGGTTTCATCGGCGCCGGGGACGCGAAATTGTTGGCGGGGATCGGTGCGCTGGCGGGGAAATCCGCTGTATTCAGTATTTTGATCGGCAGCGCCGTGGCGGGAGGAGTCATGGCGATGGTCGTTATTTTGTATAATTTCCGGTTAAAGCGTGGACTTGGCAGGGCGCTGTCGGGTTTTGGACGGATGGCTGGCGTCAAGTCTGTTTATCCAGGCGCGATAGATGAAAATCGCACACGGCTGCCCTATGCAGTCGCGATTGCTGCGGGAACTATCGCCTGGATGGTTATGCGCTGAATCCGATTGATAATTTGTTGGGAGAGAGACCACGAAAAGGAGGTGGTGTAGGATGTTGCGAAAGTTGACGAGGTTTATCAAGGAGGAAGAGGGTGTCACCATGGTGGAGTATGCCCTTATTCTGGCCTTGGTTGCAATCGTGGCTATTGGCGCGTGGACTACTTTGGGAGAGTCTATAAAGGCGAAGCTGATGACGGCCGGTGGGGCTGTGGAAGCGGCCGGCTCCGGTGGCTAGATCGAACAAGGGCGCGGCAGCTGGCGGGTTGCCGCGCCTGACCGGATAGTGCGCTATGCAAACAGATCACACCCATAATCCTGTACGCCTGAAATCACGTCGTGGGGCCGCTATGGTCGAGATGGCGATGGTCCTCAGCGTGTTGATGCTGCTCGTGTTCGGGATGATCGATATGGGGTTGATACTCAGAAGTTCTCTGGCGCTATCGCATCTCGCCAAAAACGCAGCACGAAGCTACGCGTTAGGCACCGACCAGGGGACAGTGACGGATCGGGTCGAAAAAGGCGCGAAAAGTCTTGGGCTTGATGAAAATCAACTGGATGTGTCGTTTGCGCAGCACGAAGATACCTTTGTCGATAGCCAAAACCAATCGACCGACACTCAGACCCTGTATAACATGGAAGTTACCCTGACATACAAGCACAATACCGTGGCAGGAAAGCTGGTGGGGCTGGGCGATGAAGTCACACTCACGGGCGTCGGGGTCCACATAAAGGAATAGGCGCGGCAGGAAATGAGGCAAGTTCTAAAAATCACCCGGACTCGTTCGGGCGCTGTACTGGTCATGGTGGCGCTAGCCCTCACCGCGCTGCTTGCCATTGCCGCGCTCGTAATCGACCTCGGCCTGCTTTATGTCGCCCAGCAAAACGCTCAAAATATTGCCGACCAGTGTGCAGTGTCGTCTTTGGTGGCGATAAAGAACTACTCCAAGACCGATGTCCAAAAAGCCAGTGTCGATTTTGAGATGGAGGCGATCTCCAGATACCTGTTTGCGGCATATCCCAAGATGACAACAGGCCCCGACACGCGAAAGGTGAGCCTGACGGCAGGTGAGCACCCCGGTTCGCAGTTGTTTTTTGGCGTGGGGTCGAGGCATCATATTTTTAATGAAACAGTGAATCCGAAGTTTGTTGTCATTGCTGAGGGCGACAAAGATTATAACGTGTCGATGCAGGTGGAGTGCAGGATCCCCGTCGATCTCACGTTTTCGCAGGCATGGGGCATAAACCAGCGAGCCACCAAGGCAAACGCAGTCGCAAGGCTATATCCAACCCCTCGCCTGGAATACAATTTTGTGCCGTGGGCTATTGACAGGCGAGCTATCGATCCCGACAACGAACCGCACGTAGGGACAAAAGCGAGCGGGCGAGTTGTGGGGGCGTTTACCGAATCGGGCGGCAGCGGAGCAGCGGTAGAGATATTGGCTATAGGTTTGCCTGGCGGCGATTATTATACGAGGCTATCCGACCGCGGGGAATCAATCGTGCTCGGAGCCGAAATGCAGTCTTTTTGGCCGGACGCTCCTGTGTCGATAAATACTGTGAAGGCTTTGGATAATCCCAGCTTATACAGCGTCACCGCCGACGCATTGTACGACAGGTTCGGCTCTGAGCCGGGGGTAGAGAGTTATTGGCGGTATGAAAGCTGGAAAAGCGCTGGCCAGAGTGGTGTCTACCCCAACAGTGCGCGGATATTAATGGCTGTTGTAGTGGACAAAAAAAACAAGCAGGCTGATGGGTCTTATAGAGTCAAAGGCTTTGCGCCGCTGTTCGTCACACGTTATGACGAAAACACGGGCGATGTAGACTTTGTTTTGATTTCTGGGTTGCTGTCCCAGGGCAGGGTCAGGTGGAGTCTGAACACCAAACCCAGGTATGCGGCCAGTATGATAAGCAAAGTAATGATCTACGATTTCGGCACCCAATTGTCTAATTAGATATCGTGAATATAACCCACGACCGGACTTTGTCTAGCGAGGTAGGATGAGTATGGGTAAAGGTTGGACGAAGAAAAATATACTGCTGCTGGCCGCAATTATCGGGCTGATCACGGGTGTGATTGTCTACGCCAACATGAAAGAACGCCCCAAAGTGCAGACGACGGTGGCAGCAGTCGCGATCGCGAGAGGTGAACTGATCACCGGCGAAATGGTGACGACGAAGGCGCTTGACATAACGGCCAAAGAAGCGGTCGCAGTCGAGTCTGTAGTCGGAAAGATCGCCAGGATCGAATTCGCGCAAGGCGAGCAGATCAAACTGACCCAGCTCGCCCCCAAAGGGCTTTCCGCAAGGGTCCCGGATGGCATGCGCGCGGTTAGCGTAGGGGTGGATGCGGTATCGAACGTAGGCGGGTTCGCCCAGCCGGGAGACAAAGTCGATGTGGTTGCTACCTACACTCGCGGGGAACGCGCTTATTCCGAAACCCTGTTGCAAAACGTTGAGCTGCTGGCAGTCGGCCCTGCTGCAAACGCGGGGGAGGGAGAAAAGGCGGAGCCGGATCGGAAAACCGCCACTTTGATAGTGACTCCGGATCAAGCCCAGGCGGTTACTCTCGCCGAATCGCAGGGCAAGCTCAGGCTTATTCTGCGCAACCCTAAGGATATCACCCACGAACCGCTTGAGGAAACACCGTCTAAAGCGCCTGTGGTAGTCAGAGAGACTCGGCAGGCCGCGACTGCACAGGGGAATCCCACCTCAAATAGTGCGCGCGGAGGGCTTGCGCCGGCGATGATTGGCAGTTTTTCGACCACCACAGAGATTGTCCCCGAAGCTCGACCCACGGTGGAAGTGATTCGAGGAAACGTAAAGACGGTGGAAGTGGTCAGCGAGTAATCACTGGAGTTGATTTCGCATAGGCAATCGGTTGGGTATTGGAGGTTGCAATTGATGAGGTTAAATACTATACACAGCGAGCACAGGCGCTATTGGACTGTGGTTTTTGCTATCATAATATTCACGTTATTATCTGCGCTGGCCGTCACTGCGCAATCGGCTGCTGAGCCTGATTCCGACACATCCGCAGCAGCGGAAATCGGAGGGCAGGGTGCGCCGTCCGATGTGCCGCATGCGTTCGCCAACAAGCGAATGGAGCCGGGCGAGTCGATTATGCTGTATGGCAAAGAAATCACTCGCGCCGTGGTTAATACCCCTGAGGTCGTCGATATCGTAGTTCTGTCAAAGAGTGAGATTATTCTTAACGCCAAATCCGAAGGCCGGGCGGTTATCCGTATTTGGGACAGTGTATATAAGCCGGCGACGTATTATGTGACTGTCGCAAAACCGGAAAAACCCAAGCCCAATCCGGCAGCGATTGCCGGCGATCTTACCGCCCAAATCGGGGTGCCGAGAATAAGTGTTCAGGCAAACGATACCAGTGTCATGCTCTCCGGGACCGCCAAAAATGACGATCAGATCAAAAGAGCAGAATACATCGCTCAAGGCACGGGCCTGAAGGTCATAAATTTGGTGAGAGTGGAAGAGGTTACCGCTAAAGCCTTGATTGAATCTCTCCGCGCCATTATAGACAGCCCGTGCGTCACCTATAAAGAGCTTCCGGATAATACTGTGCTCGTTTCCGGGCAAGTGCCGACAGCCACAGAGGTGCTTAAGATACGCGATATCATCGCGGCGTGGGTTGGCGATATCCAGGCCGCGCCCACTACAGGCACGAATGTTCGCAGCGACACGCAGGTAAACTTCATCGGAAATGGACAAATAGCCGCCCCCGATGCCATCGACAGAGCGAGGACCGAGGCGACCACTTATGACCCTGGCGGGGTGGTGGTGGGCGAGGAGACAAACGCTGTTCGCAGTGTGTTCTCCGGGCGGGTTCCCAATGGGCCGCGCATTGTTGCTGTGCTCAATGTTGACATAGCCACCGCCAAACAGGTGTTGATCACTGCGCAGGTGTTGGAGGTCGATCGCAGCAAGCTCAAAGAACTCGGAGTCAAATGGGGGTCGTCCCTCAACGGGACGTTCATAGATCAACCTTTCTTTGCCGTTGAAAACGCCAGCGGCATCATACCCGGCACCGACCTTGCCGGGCTGCCTCTGACAAACGCGAACTCATTCAGCAGACTGCCATTTGCCGCTCAAGTTCGGGCGCTCGTGGACAGCAGCTACGCCAAAATACTATCTGAGCCGAAACTTTTAATCGCTGATGGACACGCGGCGAGCATACTGGTTGGCGGAGAGATGCCGGTTCCTGTCGCGCAAAACTCCAGCATCGGAGTCGCCTCCGTGACCGTTCAATATAAACCGTTCGGCATACAACTGACTGTTCGGCCAAAGATAGGGGATGACAACCGAATATCGATGACTGTGACTCCGGAGGTCAGCGATGTCGACAGAGACCCTAACGCAGGGGTGAAAACCGGCGGCATCTTCGTCCCCTCGCTAACTGTCCGGCGGGCGACAACAACGGTTCACGTGCAAAACTGCCAATCGCTTGCTATAGGAGGGCTGTTCTCCAGCGCTTCGATCAAGCTCATCAGTGAGATTCCGCTGTTGAGCAAGATTCCTGTTCTGGGAGAACTTTTCAAAAGCAGAAATTTCCTGGAGAAACAGACAGAGCTTATTATCGTTGTGACCCCTCAACTGATTGAGAAAGGAGCAAACGCTCCGATACCCGTTCCAGAAGAATAGAACTGAGATAGTGAAGTAGTTATGAGTGAAAGACAGCCCAATATACGTGTTTTAATAGCAGCTAAGGATCGAGCCGCACGCGATCATTTGCGTCAGGTGCTGACTGCTGCTGGGGATTTTGTGGTGTCCGGGGTCGCGGTTGATGGCTTGGAAGCTGTGCATATGGCCGGCGCGCGCAAACACGATGTGGCTGTGGTGATGCTCGATCTTCCTATATATGACGGCCTGGCGACGACCCGGATGATCCGGCAATACGTGCCGGCGGTGAAAGGCGTGTTGGTGGGCAACGGTGATGTGGGGTCGACTCTGACCAGGCAGGCTATGTTGGCGGGAGCGTCAGCGTGTATTTCCACTGCGGAGATCGACTCGGCTCTGGCTTCCGTGATCAAAGATATATGCGGTCCTCCCCTTCCACCTCCAGCCCCTCCTTGCCGCATTATATCGGTTACCGGTGGAAGAGGTGGTATCGGCAAGAGCACGGTCGCATCGGGATTGGGGCTCTGCATGCACCAAAAATATCCCGGCAAAGCCGTGCTGTTGGATATGTATATGCAGTTTGGCGACATATCCACAATGATGCGAATCGCTGAGCCAAAGCCGCTTTCGGAGTTGACCACCGAGAAAATCGACCCGGAACTGTTGGAGTCGTATATGTCCGAGCATGAATCCGGGCTAAAGGTCCTGGTTGCAGCGACGAAGATCGGTCCGCTCGATAAACTGAGCGGGGATCTGCTGGAAAGCATCATACACGAGCTTAAGAAAAACTATCGATATGTGGTCATCGATCTGCCCCCTCTTATGCATGAGCCTGTGCTAAGAGTTGTTTCATTATGTCACGAACTGCTCATCGTGGCAAACAGATTTGAGGTGCAGACTGTGAGGGATGCAAAGAAGCTGATTGATACCGTCGCCCCTCGATATATCCCGTGGGAGCAGATCAAGTTGATAATCAACAGGGTATCAAGACACGATAGCCTGACGCAGTCACAGATAGAACAGGCGATTGGTCTGAACGTGGCGGCACTGCTTCCAAATCAGCGCAACCTGGCGGGCGACCCTATGCGGGGCAACACCAAACTCGCAAAAGCCCTGCGAAAGCTCGCCGACAAGCTCGACGAGGAAACTTTCACCCTCGACGCATTAGCGGCAGAAGAAAGATGAGGCTATTGTGACATCAGTAGATGCTCTATTCAACATCTCCGATCCGGCCAGGCAGGCAGGGATGAGCAATACTGCATTCGCAGAGCTTGTGCTCGCGACTCACAAGCAAATCACCGGTGAGATTGATGCTGTTGAGTTAGTCGAACTGACCCCTGCCGCACGAGTCCAATTGGCGATTGATTCAGTCAAAAAGCTCGCCGCTGTTAGATCGATCCATCTTACTGCAGACCAAATTCGGGCGGTTGCCGAGGACGTCGAGTCCGAGATATCGGAATACGGCCCTATACAGGAGCTTCTAAGGGATCCGGATGTCACCGAAATTATGGTAAATGGGCCGAGCAAAATCTATGTCGAACGAGAGGGCAAGTTGTTTCGGCATGACAAGGTTTTCAAGGACAATGCTCACCTGATGCGTATAATAGAGCGTATCGTGCATGCGCTGGGGCGGCGGATAGACGAGAGCAGCCCTATGGTGGATGCGCGCCTCCCGAATGGGTCGCGGGTTAATGTGATAATTCCTCCGTTGGCTATAGACGGGCCAACGCTCACCGTTCGGAAATTCTCCCGTGAACCGCTCACCCCGGATCTATTGGTCGAAAATGGGACGATGTCGGCTGGAATGCGCGATTTCTTGAAAGCCGCCGTCGAAGCCAAGATCACGATTATGATTTGCGGAGGAACCGGCAGCGGCAAGACGACGACCCTCAATGCGTTGAGCAGGTTTATACCCCGCGACGAGCGCATCGTCACTATTGAAGACGCCGCCGAACTTCAGTTGCAGCAGAACCATGTCGTCCGCCTGGAGTGTCGGCCTCCCAACATCGAAGGCCACGGGGAGGTGTCTATCCGCCAGCTCGTTAGAAACTCACTGCGTATGCGGCCGGACAGGATCATAGTGGGCGAGGTGCGAGGGGGAGAAGCGCTTGATATGCTGCAGGCGATGAATACCGGCCATGAAGGGTCGCTTTCCACCGCTCACGCAAACAGTCCAAGAGACGCGCTTTCCAGGCTGGAAACGATGGTTCTGATGGCCGGCACCGAACTGCCGTCAAAGGCCATCCGCGAACAGATATCGTCCGCAATTCATCTTATTATTCACCAGGCGCGGCTCCGCGACGGATCGAGACGGATCGTGCAGATAGCCGACGTGAGGGGCATGGAAGGCGACGTCATCACGATGCAGGACGTCTTCATCTTCGATCAAACAGGCACAGACCCCAACACTGGAGCAGTAATCGGAGAGCATAAGCCCACGGGTTTCCGTCCCGTGTTTGTGGAGAGGCTGTCAAAAGATGGAATTTCGCTTTGCGCCGATGAGATATTTGGCAAGAGTCGCTGGAAACGGTAACTGATATGACGATTGCTTTCAACTATTCGGATTTCGCGTTGGCCCTTGCGATTGCGGGGGGATGCCTCATCGTTGGATATATAATCTGGTGGGTGGGGGATCGTGCGATTATTCGAGCAAGAAAGCGCCGTGCGGTTGTGGGCAGTCAACCCGCCGATTCCGATGAATCAGAAGATAAGGCGCTCTTCAACTGGTTGGATAATGTAGTTTTCGGCCATTATTGGGCGCGTGGTTTGATGGTAAAGCTGGAGCGAGCGGGGCTAAATCTGCGGCCAAGCGAATTCGTGGCGCTCGCCAGCGGCGTATGTCTTGTGTTGGCTCTATTATTTGGGTTGATGTTGAAGTTTTCAGGCTCGCAATTTATCGGTTTGCTGGTGGGCATAATTGTGTCCTGGGCTTATCTCCAAAACAAATGCGCGCGTCGGTTAGCCGCATTTAACGGCCAATTGCCTGATGCTTTGACCCTCATAAGCTCGGCAGTTCGACACGGCGCCGCCTTCGAGCGAGCTGCCGCGCTGGTGCAAGAGGAGATGCCGGCGCCAATATCTGAGGAGTTTGGTCGGATGTTGGCTGATACTGAGGTTGGCATCCCGCTCGAAGACGCCCTTGCGCGAATGGTTGACAGGATGGGCAGCTATGATCTGGAGTTGTCGGCCATTGCTGTTGTCGTGAATCGTCAGCTCGGCGGCAGTCTGTCGGAGGTGCTGGACAATATCAGCGGGGTGATAAGGGATCGTGTCAGGCTCGACAGAGAGGTGTCCGCGTTGACCGTCGAAGGCCGCATGTCCGGGGTAATATTATTCATCCTGCCGTTTGTGCTTGCGGGGTTGATTTACGTGCTTAATCCGGCATATGTGAAGGTCCTTTTCACTGATCCGGTGGGGCTGCGTTTTGTTGCTGGGGCGATAGTTCTGCAGATAGTGGGCGGTTTCATCATTCGTAATATTCTCAAGATCGACTATTGAAGGTGGTATATCGCAATTGCCTCTACTCATTAGTATTTTGTGTGCGGCAACCGTATTTTTGTTTATCCTGGGCATGACTCGCGCCGGCGAAAGTGCAATTCGAGATGAACGACTGGGAATCGGCAGGCAGTTGGACTCTTCTCTGTGGCAGAGGATGGTCGTTCCGCTATGGAGTAGAATAACCGATGTCGTTTCGCGCAGCGTGCCCAGCACGGCGCTCAAGAACATCGAACTGGAGCTGGATAGTGCCGGATTGAAGCTGCGTCCGGTCAATTTTGTGGCCTATCGAATTGCAAGTGCGGCATTGTTCACCATCTCTGCAATATGGATATGTGTGGCCTTTAAGGTGCAATTGAGCCTGTGGTTTGTGTATGTGATCGGCGGTGTGATTGTCGGTCTTTTGTTGCCAAAGGCGGTAGTCTCACATTTAATAGCTGATAGGCGGAAAAAAATCGTCCGAATGCTGCCGGATGCGATCGATTTGTTGGTGGTATGTGTCGAAGCCGGCCTGGGTCTCGATGCGGGGATGGATCAAGTGGTGGGCCGGATGTCTGGGCCTGTAGCTGAGGAGTTCAAAAGGACCCTCGATGACATCGCAAGTGGGCAGCGTCGAATGGACGCCCTGCGAAACACATCAAAACGGGTCGGCGTTTCGCAATTGAGTATGTTTGTCGCCGCACTGTATCAGGCCGAACAACTCGGAGCCAGCATCGCCGAGGTTCTCGAGGATCAAGCCTCCGGATTGCGGGTTCAGCGCAACCTTCGCGCACGCGAGGAAGCGGCGAAACTACCACTCAAACTCCTTTTTCCGATGGCGCTGTGCATTATGCCTTCGTTGTTCGTTGTAGTGCTTTTGCCGGGGGTTCTTAAGCTATTTAAAGTGCTACTCTAACCTGCCCGCCGAGCAAAGCTGAATTGAATAAAGTTATTCAAAAACAAATGAAGTAATCCCTTGACAATCCATTAGTCGGTAGCTATACTGCGTCTGTATCTGAATAAGGATGCGCAGTGCCGTACCTCTTCTTCCCATTCCCCACGGCGACCGCGCGAAAATGTGCTTGATGGCTTTTTGCTATCAGGCGCGTGCGCGAGAGCGGGCATACCTCAACAGCTCGATAACTGTGAGCTATTCCCGCGTGGGAAAGCGGATTCACCTAGAGGGGAGTATGGCAATGACATTTAAGGCCAGTTTTATACGCCTGGGCTTTGTCCTGGCGATCGCAATGGCTGTCTCCGGCAGCAGCATTGCGCAACGTACCTATACCACAAATACGGATTTTCGCTCTGGAAACCTGCAACAGGTGCAGTGCGATTCAACACCGGATCAACTGCAGTTAAACCTCGACGATTGTAAAACACTGTCGTTTTTGTGGGTGCCAAACGAAAATGGCTCCATCTCAAAAGTATGCACACAAACGAGCCGGGAACTCGGCCGGTATTGGGTGGTGCCTCCAGATCTTCCTAAACTGCCTTCTTCCGGGGCGGACAATTTCGGGTGGCCATCCCGAACCGCAGTCTGCTCGGACGGCAGTTGCTGGGTTGCCAATAGGACCGCCGGTACTGTTGTCAAGATCGGATTGCTTGAGGCGGGCCAGTGGATAGACCGCAACGGCGATGGGGTGTGTCAGACGTGTAAAGATGCAAACGGCGATGGGGTCATCAGTCATGACGAGATTCTGCCGTGGGGCCAGGATGAGTGTGTGTTGTATGAAGTTGTGCTCATAGATGGCAAGGAGGCGGCATATTATCCCGGCGATAACCCCGGCCACTATGACCCGGATGACTTCTTCGGAACGTCTCCGAGTTCGCTGGTATGTGATGCGAACGATGATATATGGGTAAGCAACTCCGGCAAGAAGAGGTATTTGCACGTATCAGGCGCAAAACTCCCCGCTGCACCCTCACAGATAACTTTCGATAAGGTTGTGAATGTAGCTCCCCACAGGCCTTATGGGGCGGTTATCGATAAGTATGGGGCTTTGTGGTCGGCGGGCAGAGATCCCGGCGATGTCGTGCGGCTTGATCTCAGCACGCTTGGGATAGAGAGAATTTATCTGTCGCACATGGCCTATGGCCTCGCGCTGGACAATCTGGATCATCTGTATGTTACAGGCTACACCCAAAGCCGGATGAGCCAGATAAATGTCGTTACCAGAAATATCGGTTGGACGATGAAGGACAATGGCTTGGTCGGGAGTCGTGGGGCCGTGTGCACCCCCGATAACGATGTTTGGGTCACCAACTCCGGTCAAAACACTGTAACTCGATATGATGCAAACCAGAACCTGAAAGCGACTATAAGCGTGGGGTGGGAGCCATCCGGGATATCCGTCGATTCGGACGGCCTTGTATGGGTGGCTTGTTATCGAGATGAGAAAATCCAGTGCATCAGCCCGATAACCAATACCGTTATCAAGCAAGTCAATCTGCAGTATACCGACGGCCACTACGCATACAACAATATGGCCGGCTCAATCCGTGAGTGCATTGCCACAAACTCTGGCGCTTGGACAATCATCTACGACAGCCATGCCGCAAACACCGGGTGGGAAAAAGTGACGTGGAACGATCAACCCGGCGATCCGGATGATGGCGAGTATCCGGGCGCTGCGTTGACTGTCAGCGTGCAGAGTTCTTCCGATTCCGTCACTTTTTCTCCAGAGCAGGTAATCTCGAGCGGTGATGATCTTGAGTTGATTCCGGTCGGTCGCTATTTGAAGGTAATCGTACGATTCGAGCGTGAAGAAGGGGCGCCGTCCCCGATACTCTATGATCTGACTATCACACCCAAGCAGCCTGTGATCGATCCGGATTACCAGAGCTTTATGTTAAAGCAGGCCTATCCGGGTAGAAGTTGCGAGCCGAACCAGAAATTTGCCGGCTTTAACGGCCGCGTGGGGTCGGATGTGATAGAGGCTGTGCCGGGAGTACTGGCGATCGGCCCAGGCGGGCCAATGTGGCCCAACTATGTAACCGCTGCGGCGGAGGGCAAGCCTTACAGCCTCACCAACATAACTCTGAGCAAAGCCGTGCCGGAGCCTGAGTATGTTTGCACCGCCCCTATTGGGGGTAAATCGGTGCAGCAGTCTGGTAGAAACATCCGCACATGGTGGCCATTGATGTATGAGCTTCCAGGCACCAAATGGACCCTGACCATTTATAGCAAATTAGAGGAGGCGCCATATACTCCCCGACAGGATGTGTGGGCGTGGCAGGTGGATGCCGATCTCGACAGCCTGAAGGGGATCATCAAGCTGTTCCACCAGCTACCAGCCGGCAGTTGCCAGGTCCCGCTGATCTCCAGTGAGGTTTTGTATAACAAGTTGCTCGCCGATATCGAAGAGATAAAAAGCTCGTTGGAGAGGCTGGGGCCATCCGATCCGAAGATAGCTGAGATGTTTTTGGACTTTATTCTCCTGGTCGAAAACAACTGCGTTACGGTCGATTGTGGTGCATGTGGGGCTGAGTTGGGTATACGTAATACCGCTGAGAATCCTGCGTGCTGCAAAATTCAAGCCGACGCTGAGTATATCGCGGAAGCACTGGGGGTGTTCATACACTAAAAATGCAACAGGGCCGCGTAGAAATATATAAAAACTGGTATTGACGTGGCTTCAAAATGATATCATAATCCCTGTGAAGCAATCGGCCATAGGTTATGCTGGCAAAAAGATGACTATTGCAGATTGTGGCTGAAAAGCAGACTAGAGATGGGGTGTCTGCGGGACAATTAAATAGAAAAACAGACGGGTCCGTCTGTGAGACGGGCGGGGAGGTTACCGCCTCCCCGCCGCAATAGCGCAGTATGGTTTCCACTTGAGAGGGGCTACCGCATCCGCGCTACATCGTGTTTCTCCTCACGTGCCCGTTCCAGGTAAGGAATCCTTCGCTCTCACACAAGGCATGATGCCTTGTGCCGGCCGAGATGTCAATACTGCATCCTCAGCCGCGAGGGCCAGGGCATGCCTTTGGCGTTACTACATTGTAGTCATTCCACAATTTAGAGAGAAAGAGAGGAGAAATGAGGACATGAATGTGAAATATTGCATTGTATTTGTAGCCGCGGTATTGTTCGCGGCACTGACAATGCCGACCACAGCCGCTACTGTCACGTTCACAGGCCATGTGGTCGCTGATTTCGTTGGGCCGGGAGTGTTCTCGCAGGTGGATACCACCGACCAGAATATAACCGATCCGCGCTTCAACACCAATCCACCCGGCTGCATGGATGCGCCGATGGGAGAGGTCTGTTTTCTAGTTCCGCCGGCGAAGTTTTCGCCATCCGGGTTCAATGTGCAAGCGGTCTATTGGACCTATGACTGCGCAACGGATTGCTTGTATATAGGGCTTAGACTCCCGGACGAACGCATTGCCTGGGATTCAAACGACGATGGTAACATACTTACCAGCTTCCAGTCGCCGCCGGCAATACTCCAGCAACAGTTCAGTGATACGGATTACGAAGAATATGTTCTGTTTTTTGGAGTAGACCAGACCAATCCCAATACGTTCACCGAAACCTTTAAGATCACAATTGCGGATATGAACGGTGGGATCGATCCTCAGATAAGCGTCACTAAGGGCGGCTTGCCGTATGCTGGTGTGACTGCTACGTGGTTCAAAGGACCGAGAACTCCGCCGAACTATCCGGGAACCGAGAAGGACATCGAGGTCAAGGTATGTGGCATCCGAGCAGCATATCCCGGGGGAGGGCCCGGCAAACCCTGCGTATTGACGACCAGAAGCGGTGGCCCTGGCGACCTGACAGATGAGGATACCACGGAACAGGTGATAAGTCTCACTTGCGACGCGTGCATATCCGTCACAAAACAGGTCGCGTGCTCCCCCAATGGCCCGTGGGTGCCTCTCGTCGAGGTTCCTGTGAGCTTCGACAGCAGCTCTGATGCTGTGCAAGCGAATGCACACGGACTCCTCAACGGCGATCAAGTCAAATTCGACAGTATAATCACAACAACCGGTATAAACACATCGACGTTGTATTATGTCGTCAATGCCAACGCCAACTCTTTCCAGATTTCACTGACTAAGGGTGGCACACCTGTCGATTTGATAAACAACGGAACTGGGACATATCACAAGGTGTCCCATGTGGATATACTTGCTGGCAATCCCGTCTACTTTAAGCTTGACGTCACCAACTGCGGAAGTGAGAATCTCATCAACGTAACAGTGACGGATACGGGATGCAGCGGAGGGGCGACCGATTGTGGAAACATAGTCATCGGGAATTTGGCCTCAGGAGAAACAAAAAGCCAAACCTGCAGCTATGCGTCGATCGCCGCCGATTGTATCAACACAGCAACCGCAACCGGCAACGGGGAATTCACCGGAACAACGGTTACGGCGGTTGATTTTGCGACAGTCAGCGTGTTGACACCGTCGATCATCTGCACAACGCTGGTCGATGATAATCCCAACTTCACGCACAACAGCAGCACGCTCGACCTGCCTTGTGGCAGCGATATTGCACAAGTGTACTACAGATTGTGCATTACCAACAATGGACAGGTTCCGATTGATTTCGGGACAATAGGCCCATGTGGAATAACGGACTCGCTGTTGGACAATGCGTTTACGGGGATTTCGGGCTTGCCTGCCAATGTGTGCGCCTTATTCCGAGCGCAGCCGCAGTTGGCTACCGGTATATTGGCTCCGGGAGCGACTGTTTGCGTCACTGTAGGCCCGCTCGGTTTCGACAAATGTACTCTGTGCAAGAACGACGCAACCAGCATTACCAACGACTTCAAAGCCACCGGGCTTGCCAACCTGGGCGATTGCGGCTCTACTTTGGTAAGCACCGACACGTGTACTACCACGGTCAACGTATGCTGCCAGCCTGATATTCAGATAACCAAGCAGGTCGCTTGCGCAACTGAAACAAGTGATTGTGCGCAAGGCGACTATCAAGACTCGGTTAATGCCCTGCCTGGCGGATATGTCTGCTTCAAGATCGTGGTGACAAACACCGGCTGTGACGATCTTGAAAACGTGGTTATCACGGATAGTATCACGGATCAGAACTCGGCTTTGCTGCCGTGTTCGTCGTGCTGCACTGGTGCAAACACTATTCCGGGGACCATCAATGTAGGCGACCTTGCGATTGGCGCAAGCCAGACCTACTATTGTAAGTTCCGGACCAACCCGACATTCTCCACCACAGGAACCAGCATTGATGCTACAAACACGGCGAGTGTCAGCGGGACTGGGGTGAGTTCCGGCCTGCCTGCATCCGCCGGCCCAGTCAGTGCGACGGTTAATATTCTTATCCCGTCTATCACTTGCGCAAGCCTGGTCAGCGCCAGTGCCGACTTTACAAATGCGACCACCACCCTCGATCTTCCGTGCGAAGGCGACAATGTGGCGCCGGTCTACTACAGACTATGTATCACCAATAACGGTGAGACTCCTGTCGATTTCGGCACAACTGGCCCCTGCGGGATTACCAATTCCCTGCTGGACACCACGCTTGCCGGGATTTCCGGGTTGCCGGTTGATGTGTGTGCTCTGTTCAGAGCGCAGCCCCAGCTTGCTACAGGCAGCCTGGCTGTCGGAGCAACCGTCTGTGCGGTTGTCGGCCCGATTAACTTCGACAAGTGCGCACTGTGCAAGAACGAGACGCGCACGATTACGAACGATTTCGTCGCTTCCGGAGCGCCGAAAGGCGATGGCATCTGCCCGGAGACGCTGATTGTGACGACCGGAACGTGCACAACAACCGTCAACGTTTGTTGTCGGCCGGATCTTACCATAACAAAAGAGGTGGCTTGTTCGACTTTGGAGGCGGATTGCGCCAATGGCGTATACGGATCTTCGACCACCGCTTTGCGGGGGGCTTACGTTTGCTTTAAGCTCACCGTTACCAACACTGGCTGCGATGACCTGAAAGACGTGGTCATCACCGACACTTTTACCGATGACAACGCCGCCCTGCTGCCTTGCGAGCAATGCTGCACCGGTGACCATACTATTCCCGGCTCCATTTCTGTCGGCAATCTCGCCGTAGGCGCCAGCCAGACATTCTACTGCAAGGTTCAGACGAACCCTGTATTCTCAATATTCGGCACTGCCGTCGACGCCACCAATACAGCGAGCGCCGTCGGTGTCGGCGTTACCTCAGGTATCACAGCAAACGCAGGGCCATCCAGCGCCACTGTGAACGTGCTGGTTCCGAGGATCGAGTGCAGCAAGCTGGTTAATGACAGCACCGACTTTACCAACGCCACCAACTTCCTTGACCTCGGAGGCCCGACGTGTACTGCGGGCATCAAGACGGTCTACTACAAGCTGTGTATCAATAACACAGGGGATATTGCAGTTGACTTCACAAAAGGAGATTGCGCGGAGCATTTCGCGGATTCTCTTCTCGACAACCTGCCAACGGGCATAACGCTCGTGTCGACGACTCCCGCAACCAATCCTGTCAGCATCTCTCAGGCATTCCTGAATCAATTGACCAATGGAACCCTGCCGGCTGGAGGATCGGTTTGCGTCGTGGTCGCCACATCCTACGACGAAGAGGAACTCTGCAAAACGCAGTCGACCTATGACAACATCTTCACTGCGTGCGGGCTTGCTACAGACGCCAATGTGTGCCTGCCTGCCGATAGAGGTGAACAGGTCTTAACTGAGGGCTGCTCGGCGACCGTCGAGATATGCTGTCCGTGCCGCTTGGAGATAACCAAACTGGTGTCTTGTTCTGCGGATGGGCCATTCACCGAGAACGTTCAGGCGGTAGCCGGCAGCGACGTCTATTTTAAGATCTGTGTGAAAAACATCGGGTCGATGAATATAGACAACATCACGGTTACTGATACACTCCCGCCCAGCGCTGCATTCGACAGTTGTGTGGAATGCAAGGTCAACGGCACACCCGTTCCGTGTTTCATCAACAGTGGATCGTGGAACGTCGGCAGCCTGGCGATCGGCGCGGAGGCGTGCGTTATTTGTAAGGTGAAGACCAAAGCGGACTTCTCGGTCATCGGTCAAATCGATGACATCGTCAACTCGGCGTCAGCATCTGGAGTCTGCGCACTTGGTTCAACCATTACTGCAGGCCCGGCTGTCGCAACGGTCGATTTGCTGGTTGCCAGTATTGCGTGCGAGAAATGGGTCGATGTCGATGAGGCAATGACCAACCCGGTCAAGATACTCGACGCGGGCGACCCAATGCATCCGCAGACGAATGCGTTCTTCCAAACCTGTGTTATCAACACTGGGGAGGTGGATATCGACTTCACAGGCGCTGGAACAACTCCGTGCCCGAGCTTTATCGATCCGAAGATAGCTACGCCCAACGCCTTGATTCCTGGGACGGGAGTGGATGTCAACGCTGCTATGCTTGCCGAACTGCAAGCTCTCAACGGCAGCGCTGTTCTCAAGCCCGGCCAGCGGGTCTGTCATGTGTTTGGGCCGCTTCTCTTCGACCAGGCCGTGTTGTGTCCTGCTGGGATCAGCAACTGGCTCAACGAGTTCTCAGCGTGCGGAATGGCGCGGCAGGATGGAGTCTGTGGCGAGAAAACGGTCACCACGGGGACATGCGATGCGTTGGTGGTTATTTGTCCGCCTACTCTGAAACAGGTGTTCTGCGGGTTGACCTGCGATACCACAAATAGCGTCCAAAAAGGGTTCGCCGGTATCGGTCCTGACACCATTACTGCTGTGCCTGGCGTATTTGCCATCAATCCTGGCGACAGCCAGTGGAGCAACTGGGTGAAGGCCGCAGGGGAGCAGGTTCCGTATACTTTGACAAAGGTAACCCTGCGGAAACACATGGATCAGTCCACCGATTGTCCTGATGTCTTCCCAGGTGAAGATGTCATCCAAATCTGGCCGAAGATGCAGTTGTGGTGGCCTTTGATGTATGAGATTCCGGGGACGACATTTGTCATCACCGTCTACTACGATACGTTGTCGCCGTGGGATGAGGGCGGAACCAAGCCGCCGACCATCTCTCACGCAGAGGCGTTCTCGTTTAGAGTTGATGCCAGCTTGCCTGATCTTAAAAAGCTGCTGGCCTTGTTCCATCAACTGCCTTTGGGCAGCCATCAGGTTCCGGTTATATCTGATGAGGCTCTTTACCTAAAGATGCAGGCGGACCTCGATGAGATCATTGGACTCATTGAGCAAGGCAATACCAGCCTCGCCGGAGAGAAGTTACTGGACTTCCAGTTGCTGGTGGAGAACCACTGCATCGAGATCTTTGCCCCGACGAAACCGCTGGTAGGCGGAGCAGGAACGGGCATTGCGAATACTTGCGAGAATCCTGCGTGTTGCAAGATACTCGCTGATGTGACGTGGATACAGAACGAGCTAGGGCTTCTGCATCCATAGAGTCATTACCAACGAGCCCCGAGGATAGGGAGGCAGGTATCTGCCTCCCTATATTTTCGTAGTGCGCCCGGCAAGGCGCGGTAACTAAGGGGTGTAATTCCCGTGTGTGGTAAACTTGGTGAGCTGTTGAAATATGAGAAATAGTGCTGGAATGTTGGTTTCGCCCTCACCCTAACACACCCAGGAGAGGGAACTTTGTGCCTAATCATTCTCTGCCACGAGCGTGCGACCATCTACCCCCTCTCCCTCGAGGGAGAGGGCTGGGGTGAGGGGGAGGCTAAAAATGGCTGAACAACCCATACCTTCGTTTACTATATTTCAGCAGGAATCCCAGCGGTTATTCAAGAAGATGGGATATACTACATACGAGAGCCGGCGGGGGAGCTAATCGCTAGATTGGACGGGCCGAATATGAACTATTACCATTTCGACCAACTCGGTTCAACAAGGCTGCTGA
>JAAYKG010000003.1 GCA_012522555.1 Armatimonadota bacterium | reverse complement strand
GCAGCTTACCCCCGATGAAATCGAACGCCTGCCAGCCGAGATCGTCATGCTGAAGCGAGTCGATCCGACTCTGCGTGCGCAAGTCCTCGCTGAGTGCAAAAAAGCGCTGGCCGACGGCACAATAATCGGGGGGGCGGACTACGCACGGGTGGTGCTGGAACAAGTCGTGGGAGACGCCAAGGCGAAGGAACTGCTGTCTAGATTGACTTCCGGAAGCGGCGCAGGCAGTTTCAGATGGCTCCGAGCCGTACCTCCAGGGCAATTGGCCCAGTGCATCCGCAGCGAGCGGCCGCAGATTATGGCCCTGGTTATAGGACATCTTCACGCCGAACAAGCGGCGCAAGTCCTGAGCGCTCTGCCGGAACAAGCGCAGGGCGAAGTGGCATTGCGATTGACGGTGATGCAGCCAACAGACCCCGATATAGTACGCAGCATAGATGAAATTCTGATGCAGCGACTGTCTACGGCGGATAACGCCACATTCTCCGAAGTCGGGGGCAGCGACGCAGTGGTTAGCATTCTAAACAACGTCGACCGCGGCACCGAGAAGAAGATCATGGAATATCTCTCCGAGACGGCTTCGGAGACCGCCGATGAAATTAAAGAGATGATGTTCGTTTTCGAGGATATCCTCAACCTTGACGATCGTTCGATCCAGATCATTTTGCGCGATGTGCCGCAAGACGACCTTAGGCTGGCGTTAAAAGGATCGTCGGATAGCGTCAAAGAGGTATTTTTTCGCAACATGTCTCAGCGGGCCGTCGAAACACTAAAAGAGGATCTGGAGTCAAGCGGCCCGGTGAGGCTCAGAGACGTTGAATCGGCGCAAGGGCGCATCTCAATCATTGCGCGATCGCTGGATGAAGCCGGAGAGATCAGCATACGCGATAATGCAGACGACGTGGTAGTATAGAAACAAGAACACCAACCACGCCGAATGCAATTCAAAACTGTCCGCAGCTCGAACAGGTTTCTATTTCAAAATGTAGACGGAAGAGCCGAGTTTTTCTCCGGACAGGCCCATCTGCTGAGCAGCAGCCGCTAGCGCTTCATCCGCTGTTCCGGCACTCACATCGACCGTCATCGACTTTGCAACCTGAGCCTCCGACGCAATCACAGCCACTCCGTATTCAGCAGATAGCTTGCTCAAAATCTGACTGCCGGCCGCATTGTCGATCGACACTCGAGCGTCTCCCGATTCGGAACCTAGCGTCCAAGGCATAAACACATATTCGCTGTATGATCGATCCCCGTTCTGCCAGGTGACTTTAGCGACCTGAACCATGCGATTGGCGCAGCCGGCCATCACGACAGGCACCGCCGCCTGTCTTCCCACAGCCACCGTACCCATAAACAGGACACTATTGGGATCGTTTGAACTTGCGCCGTTTTGCAACGCATCGTCGCCCATTAGAGAAACTCGAACCGGAATAGAGTGGCCATCACGGGCAGCCAGCCTCAATATAAACGCGGTGCTTTCTGGGTTGGTGGTGTTAACACTCAGGCCCATCATAAGCCCCCCACCAACATCGGCTCTCTTTGCCCCGGCAGCGGTGACTCCCCAAGGCATCGGCATCGGAGCCACACCCGAATCGTCCGCTAATCGCTCAGTGTGCTTGTTGAAGCCAAACAGATTGGCTGTGACGGACTGCAGCGGGGTTAGTTGATATGTCATCGCGAAGACAAGCAGCATCGCGATGCCTGCCGCTAGCGCCCTGGATGGGACTCTAAGGGTAAACACGCTTGGCCACTCAAAGCGCAGCCAGTTTACTTTTCTGGGGGATTCGCGGCGAGCCTCTTGTATGCGAGCCATAATTGCAGCGTGCATCTCCGGCGGCGGCGCCACCTGAGGCAACTCATCCAGCACCACCGTGGTGGCGTGGAATTTCTCATATTCTGATTTGCATCGAGCACACTCTGCCAAGTGCTGCTCAAATGCCACGCCCATCGGCGGTTGGATTGTTTTCTCCAGATAGGCGGAAAACAATTCCTGGGCTTTCACGCATTTCATCACAAGTGCTCCGTCTTCCGCTGACCTCTTTGTCAGCCTACGCACGCTTCCTGGCGATTTAGACCGAGATGGGATCTGCCCCTACCATCTCGCATTCACATCCCACACCAGCGCTCGAGCCGCGTTATCTTGTCAGCGCCCGCATGCTTTGGCGTGGTTCCAGTTTGTAGACTGATACTCTATCCAAAAAGTTCCGGTTTAGCCCCCAATATTTCCGCGAGCGCCAGTCTCGCTCTGTTGAGTCTCGATTTCACAGTTCCAATAGGCAACTGCAGAACCTCGGCAATTTCGTCATAACTCAGGCTTTCCATATGGTATAGTGTGACGATTATTCTTTGATACTCCGGCAAAGAGTTTATCGCTTTTTGAACAATTTCGGCGCGTTCATTAGCTTGTACGACGTCCACAGGCAACGGACTATCGTCCTCTATCTGCCGAGCAACCGAGCTTTCCCCCAGCTCGATATATTCATCGAGAGACGTCTGCCGATGGGCTTTTGATTTCTTTCGCTCATCAAGAAAGACGTTAGTCACTATTCTATATATCCATGTGAGGAAATTTGCGTCTCCTCTAAACGTCTGAATCGAATTAAATACCCGCAGGAACGCTTCCTGGCTGATATCGCTGGCGTCGTGGTAGTTGCCGCAGATGTGATAGGCACAGTTGAAGACCCGTTTTTCAAAGCGAGAATAAAGCTCGTCGAATGCGCCGATTTCGCCATTTTTGCAACGGGTAATCAACGCACGCTCGGATGCGCGCTCATGCTCTCTCTCCTCGCTTGATTTTGAGGCCTTAAAGATCAATTAATTATGAACCTCACCGAACAGCAGCGGCGTTGGGTTGTTGCAGCGCTTTGTTGAGCGCTTGCTGTTCTTCGGCGGAAAGCGGCCTTTCGCCTTGCCCTGCAGAAATTGTTTTGGCGTAAACGCGAGCATCCTGACGGCCGTAAAGGCTGCTCAACGCTACTCCATTCTTGTCTTTATCGAGCAGCACAACGGCGAAACTCTGCTCGCCGCCCACGTCGTCGAATGCGTTAAACCGCACCAGGCCGACGCTGCTGATGCACGATAGCAAAGCTCGCCCCTGTTCGTTTTGCACCGCCCGCAAGCCGTCAATTTGCGCCTGCAAGCTCTCCAGTGTATCAGCTTGAACATTGAGGTATTCGACTATGTCTCCAACTCTGCCATCCTCCAGCACCCTGTTGCGGCGCCGGTTCACTCCTGCGAGCTTGCGCCAAAGCACAAGTGTAAAAATGAACAACAGAAAACCGAAAACACACAAGCCCAGCAAAAACCAGGCATCGTTCGCTACGAGAAAGTCTGTAACATCACGCATAACCGCGCATCCACCCCTGCAACCGGTTTCCGGTGGTTTTTCCAACCAAACTTCGCATCACCGGGAGCTGTTGAGTCGATTATATCACAGCCTCCGGTATTATAGCTCACGTTAAATAGCTCTCGAAAGCCACAGCACCCAGAATATTTGACACCCAAATGACCGATGGCTTGGTTAGCAGCAGCACAAATTGATCGGCGCTTTTATAAAAAATGTTGTGCAATCATTTACTTCGGCACTATAAGTTGCTACAATGAGTACCCGTTATGGACTTTGTCAAATTGCCCGATCGGCAGCCTCTGACTTACATTTTTGACCTCGACGGGGTGATCTACCGCGGCGATGAAAAACAACCCTTTGCCGCTGAAGTATTATCGGCTCTCAGGGAGCGCGGGGACCTCGTTAAATTCTTCACCAACAACTCTTCTCTGTCTCGCGAATCCTACTCGCGGCGCCTGCATTCATTCGGCATAGATGCGCCAATCGACGATATAATGACCTCGTCTTATGCCACTGCGCTGTATTTCATCGAAACTGGTAAAATCGGCAAAACCGTGTTCCAAATCGGCCAGGAAGGGGTTACCAGCGAACTTGAAGCGGTTGGGATGAAGGTAATCAAAGAGGACGAAGAGCCGGAAGCAAAAATAGATTGTGTCGTGGTGGGGATCGCCACCGCGTTTAATTATGATAAACTAGCCCGTGCCCAAAGCGCGATTCTGGGTGGGGCTGAATTTATTGCCACCAATGAAGACCTCACGTATCCGACGGAAAGCGGCTCTGTGAAGCCGGGGAATGGGGCTTTGACGGCGGCGGTTCGAGCAGCGACTTCGGTGGAGCCATTTGTTGTGGGTAAGCCGCACATTTATGCTTTGAGGAAGATACTGGAACACAATAAGACGACTCCTGAGAATGCAGTCATGGTGGGGGATAACCTGACTACGGATATCATAGCGGGAAATCGGGCGTCGATGCACACTGTTGTGGTGCTGACAGGACTGACTTTGCGCGAGCAGGCCGAAGCGGCAACCGGCGAGATGAAACCAGACTATATCATAGAGACCCTGAAGGAGCTGTTGGATTGAATGATTTGACTTTACATTCCACGGCGAAGGTCACGCTCACGATCGCTGCCTCGGATTCGAGTTGTGGCGCGGGAGTCCAAGTCGATCTGGCGGTGTTTCGGGACGCTGGTGTCTATGGCGTCTGCGCTATTACCAATGTTACCGCGCAAAACTCTCGGGGGGTCCGTAAGGTGAGCAAGGTTGCGCCGAGGATCATCGCAGCCCAGATAGACGCAGCAACGGACGATCTTGAAATCGACGCGTGCAAAATCGGGATGTTGTATTCTCCTCAGGCTGTCGGGATAGTTAGCGAGCGAATCGCCCGCCGTAATATCGCTAATGTGGTGCTGGACCCCGTAATGCAAGCAAAAAAGGGTGAGATACTGCTCACCGAACCAGCGATTAAGCGTATGAAAAGATACTTGATCCCCAAAGTGATGCTCGTCACTCCAAATACTGGTGAAGCACACAAGCTAACGGGAATCGAAGTGAACGACTTGAGCGGCGCACGTGACGCCGCGAAGGCGCTGGTCGATATGGGCGCTAAAAATGCACTGGTAAAAGGCGGGCATCTCTCCGGGGAGCCGGTTGATGTGCTGTATGATGGACAGACATTTTTGGAGTATCCTTCTGAGCGAATAGAAAAGAACATGCACGGCACGGGATGTGTGTTGAGTGCGGCAATCACGGCGAGGCTCGCAATTGGAGATGACCTGATTGCGGCGATAGACTTTGCAAAAAAATATGTTTTTCGAGCGATTGAACAATCGCAGCCCCTTGGCAAGGGCGATATGCAATACTATATGGGCGAGGGCAGGAAGCCTCAGACTGGAGCGGCGGAGCATAAATGAGCGATAACAATTGTAAAGGGCAGACAGAGATGAGCACAAAATACATTTTCGTAACAGGCGGCGTGGTGTCGTCGGTGGGCAAAGGGATTACCACGGCCAGCCTCGGCAGACTTCTCAAGAACCGTGGATTTAAGGTGACGGTGCAAAAGCTCGACCCTTATATAAACGTCGACGCCGGCAAGATGGACCCATACCAGCACGGCGAGGTCTTCGTGACCGATGATGGAGCCGAAACTGATCTGGACCTCGGGCATTATGAACGGTTCGTAGATGAGAATCTTTCCCAGCTCGCCAGTGTCACTACCGGCCGGATCTATAATGCGGTCATTCGCAAAGAACGACGCGGCGACTATGGCGGCCAGACCGTACAAGTGATCCCCCACATCACCGATGAGATCAAAAACCGCATCAGACTGAACGCCGAACAGACCGGGGCCGATATCGCTATCATAGAAATCGGGGGCACCGTCGGCGACATCGAGGGCCTGCCGTTCCTCGAAGCAATCCGCCAGTATCGCAAGGACGCGGGCGTTGAGAATGTGATGTATGTGCACGTCACTTTGATCCCTTCTGTCGGCCCCTGGAATGAGCTTAAAACCAAGCCCACACAACACTCCGTTATCAAGCTCAGAGAGATAGGAATCCAGCCCGACGTGCTCATCTGTCGTGCGAAGCATCCGTTGAGCGACGACATGAAAGAGAAGATCTCGCTGTTCTGTGATGTCCCTAAAGGCGGGGTCATCGAGGCACGGGATGCCGGCTCGATTTATGAGATTCCTTTGAAATTCGAGGAATCCAGTCTTTCTAACCTGGTGCTTGATAGATTTGGCCTCAAAAACGGCTCGCCGGATCTCAGTGAGTGGAAAAAAATCGTCAGCATCATCAAAAAACCCAAGCATAAGGCCGTAATTGCTGTCGTCGGGGTGTGCATCGACAATGGGGATGCATATATCAGCATGACGGAGGCGATAAAGCACGGTGGGTTCGCCAACGATACCGGGGTGGACATTCGATGGGTAGATGCGGACACATTGACTGAGGAGACTTTGCACGAGAAAATCGGCGATGCCGACGCAATTATCGTCCCCGGCGGTTTCGGCTCGATCGGAGCAGCCGGTAAATTGCTGGCGATTAGGCATGCTCGTGAAAAAGGCGTTCCGTTCCTTGGGGTCTGCCAAGGGTTGCATGGTGCGGTGGTGGAAGCTGCCCGGCATCTATGTAAGCTCAAAGAAGCTGATACCGAAGAAGTCAACCCCGACACGCCGGACCCCGTGGTCCACGTTATTGACGAACAAAGCGGAGCTAACGCAGAAGATGAGGCACTGAGGCTGGGGCTGTTCCCGTGCCGCTTGCTGGATGGCACTCTGGCAGCACACCTCTACGGAACCGACCTGGTGTACGAAAGACATCGACACCGTTTTGAGGTCAACAACTCCTATCGTGCCAAACTGGAGCGAAGGGGATTGATTTGCTCGGGGGTATCGCCGGATTACAGGCTGGTGGAGATCGTCGAGATGAAAGATCATCCGTTCTTTATTGCTACTCAATTCCACCCGGAGTTCAGATCTCGTCCGAACCGTGCGCATCCGATCTTTGTCGGGCTTATAGAGGCCGCGCTGGATTACCAGAAGAACAGGAAAGGCAAAGGCGCGCACGCGGCAGCCTCAGTATAGCCTGCCCAGATGGCGAGCACATTTTCGACAGTACTCTCCGTATTCTTGCTGCTCGTGGTTGGATATGGGGCCAAGAAGATCGGAATTTTGAAGCCGAAGGATGCGGGCGCGGTCAATTCGATTGTCATCAATCTGACCGTGCCTGCCCTCATCTTCGTCAGCATTCACAGACAGCCGCTGGACTCATCGATGGCCAAGACCCCGTTGGTGGGGATCGTAACGCAATTTGTGATTCTGGGGCTTGCCTATGCGGCGGCGCGAATGTTCAAACTCGACCGCCCCACCACCGGCGGATTGATGCTGGCAGCCACATTTGGCAATACGGCATTTCTGGGTTTTCCGATTGTTTCGGCCGCGTTTCCGGACAACAAACAAGCAATGCCCGCGGCGGTGATGTTTGACGAGTTTGGGATGGCGTTGATGCTGAACAGCGTCGGTATCGCCGTTGCAGCGACGTTTGCGGGTAGGCATTTTCAGTGGAGCAGCATGCTCGAATTTCTCAAGATGCCGCTTTTTCCGGCGACTGTGGTCTCACTTGTGCTGCGGACTGTCTATATTCCACCAGTCATCTTAGGAACGCTGGGTTTTCTTGCCGCAGGAACTGTCCCGCTGGCGATGATATCCATAGGACTCAGCTTGAGTGCGAGTTCGCTGAAGAAATACCCAGGCCCTCTCGCGGTAAGTTTTGTGCTGAAAATGATTGTCCTGCCCCTGCTCGTGAGCGCTGCCTTGTCGCTGGTTGGGGTGACAGGGGTTGTGAGACAAGTAACGATTCTGGAGAGTGCGGTTCCGACGGCGGTGCTGACCGGGATCATCGCCGGCCGTTATGGCGCAAACGAGGAGTTCGTCGCATCGGCCATATTCGTCACGACGTTGATGAGCGTTGTTCTCCTGCCGGCGGTGCTGATCCTCGTCAAATAGCTACTTTGGCTGGTTATGCCGTGGAGTAAGATCGATTTCCTCCGCCATCACCGCCTCCCCGTTTTCGTTCACCAACACATGTCGATGACAGATATCGCAGGCGAACTCACGGCGCGAGGCGTAGACATCATTTTTGGTTGAACAATATGGGCAGAACAAAGGATGCGAAGCCTCCTTGCCCAACATGCCGACGTAGATCATTCCACCCAGCATTGCGATCAGCGAAAGCGCCGCAATGACGATGCCAATAGGAGGAAAAATAAATACAAAGACGATCCCGAGCGCAAGCCCGCTGCCGCCGTAGACAAATATTTGTGAGGTCTTCTTTTCAAGCTCCCTTACCGTGGCGAACTCCACTTTTAGAGAAGCCATAACCAATCCTCCAGCAAAAAAACAGAGGCTCCAAGTGAGCCTCAATTCTATCTCTATATTATCTCGATATGCGCATCAAGTCAAACCCGCTCAACCGCGGTCTCTATTCTTCTCGCAGCTCACTCATTCTATGCCACGGTCGCAACGACTGAAGACGGGCGTCTTCGTGGTCAACTCCGTTCACTCGCGCCGCGTGCCCGTCAGCGAATAGAGTGTTGCGATATGCAAGCCTGCCGTCAGGGACCTGATCGCCCATATGCCAATACCAAATGTCCCCCATAACCGCCTTGCGGGTGGTGTTGAATATACTGTTGAGGGGTGCGCCAATGCGCTTCGGTCCAGCCGGGCCGGCGACTTCCGGGGACAGGCCTGTCCAGGATTTCACGACTATTGAGTCGGGCTGATTCGGGTTATAAGTCTCCCAGTCAACCTGATTAGAGGCGTAGTATTCGTAGCTGCAGCCGGTATATTTCCAGATCGGCTGATTGGGTGGCACTCCGTGAAGATCGCCGCGGTTGGGGACACCTGTGTCGGAAGGACAATAGAAAACGCCTGGTCTAGTGTAGATTTGGCCGTTTTCAGTCTGCATTCCGTTGCGCGTATACAGCGACAGCAGTTCCTGGATTGTCTTTTGTGATCCTCTTTGCGGGCTAGCCCAATAGGCGGGGCTGCCCCATGAGACAGCGCTTGGAAAGCGTTCGCTGTAATCGTTGAGGTATTGCGACAGGCCGCCGTTGATCTGCCTGAGATTGGACAGGCACTGGGTGACCTTGGCGCCCTCTTTGCTCTTTATGACGACGGGAAACATTATTGCCGCTAACACGCCAATAATTGCCATCACCAACAGTAGTTCGATGATGGTAAAGCCCGCTGCCTTTGATGTTCTTTTTATAGCACTTCCGAGCCGCATTTCAGACTCCGTAATGATTGAAGCGCCTTGCCCGCACACGTATAATACACCATAAACAACAGTACGTCAATGGCTACCTGCCGGCATAATTGAAAAAGTCATGCTACTGATTACCCGCATCGACAACTCGATAACCCTTAGCTTATTACGGGGATGCTTATGCCTGGATTATCGGCAAGTGACAACGATTTCTGGAACTGAAAAGAAATCTTTTGTGATTTCATAATACTTGAGCCAAAACCTTGCCACTTCTATATACGCGCACAGTATCGTATAATATCTCAGCAATGAATAAGATTTGCACCAATAAGATACCCAAAGAATTGCCGATTCTGCTGTTTTTGGTCGCTATGTGCGCGGCATTGGCTGTGACGAAGAGCACCTTTTTGAGCGCGGATAACTTGCGCGCGATGGGGACGGATGCGGCGGGGATCGGGATAATAGCCGTAGGTATGACTGCTATTATCATCACCGGGGGCATAGACCTTTCTGTTGCGGCGGTGCTTGCGTTGTCAGCTCTGGTTGGAGGCAGGCTCATCTCTGATGGAATGGTGATTCAGGGATGTGCGGCCACCCTTTTGACGGGAATCGGCTGCGGTGCGCTTAATGGCGGCTTGATAACAATAGGTCGTATGCCGCCAATCATCGCGACACTGGGCACGCTCTATATTATCCAATCTACAGCCACCCTGTATAGTGGAGGGCAGGCGATCTACACCAATGGGCATATCGCTCTGCTGGGACGCGGGTTCATCCCGCTGATGATTACCGTGCTGGTCTTCGGAGCCGGATATGTGCTGATGGGATTCACCAAGCTGGGCAGATATGTCTATGCGATCGGAGGCAATGAAGAATCAGCCCGGCTCGCAGGTATCAATCCCGCGCATATTAAGATGGCGGTTTATGTCAGCGCCGGGCTGCTGGCGGGCGTTGCCGCGTTGGTGACTATGGGGATCAATAACACATTTCAAGCCAACGACGTCCCTGACTATATGCTCGGAGCCATAGCCGCTGTCGTGATCGGTGGGACGAGCATAATGGGCGGAGAGGGTTCGGTACGGGGGACAATGATCGGCGTCGGCATAAGCACGGTGCTCCGCAACGGGGCGATTCTGGTCGGGCTGGATGCGCGCTGGACTCAGGCCGTGATAGGAGCGGCGATTGTGATTGCTGCAATTGCGGATCGGCTGCGGCGACGATGAGAAGATTGATAGCTATAAAAGAATCCCCGGTGCTAGTGCTGTGTGTGGGTCTGTTCATCTGCTTTGCGATCTACGTGCCGAACTTCCTGGATGGGCCGGGTATCCTGGACGATGTGAAGCAATACGCCTCGTATGCGATTCTGGCGGTTGGAATGACTCTGATCATCGGCAGCGCCGGGATCGACATTTCAGTCGGCTCGGTGTTGGGTTTTTCGACGGTGCTGTTTGGATGTGCGATGGCGCGGGGGATGGGTTTGATGTCGGCGTGCCTTGCCGCGCTGATTGCCGGCAGCGTGTGGGGGATGCTCAACGGCTTTTTCATCGCCCGACTGAAGCTGCAGCCTATAGTCGTCACGTTAAGCTCGATGGCGGCTGCGCGAGGGATGGCGTATGTGATCGCCGGCCAAGGCGTTTCGTCGATTCCTCTGCCCGCTGAGGCTGCTGGGCGTGTCAATTTGACCTACGGATCATATTCTCCGCTTATATTGGCGCTTGTGGTGGCGGTCGGAGGATGGCTGGTGCTGGTGAAGACACCGCTTGGACGTTATATCCTGGCGGTAGGCAGCAACGAAGAAGCCGCGCGTTTCTCCGGCATCGACGTAGCGAAGACCAAGTTGTGGATTTACAGCATCACAGGGTTTCTGGCCGGTTTGGCGGGGATCGTGACTGCTGGTATGATGAACACATCCATCACCGATGCCGGGCTGGGTTATGAGTTCGAGGCGATAACGGCGGTGCTGATTGGTGGAACGAGCATATCAGGAGGAGAGGCGACGGTGGTGGGCAGCATCCTGGGCGTGGTCGCTGTGTCGATGTTGAATCGCGGCCTCGGGCTGATGGGGATAAACGACCTGGAGTTGTGGAGGATGCTGTGCCTGGGCGTGATTCTGATCTCGTCGGTTTTGTTGGATCAACTACGAAAACGCGCTATGAGCAAATCTGCCAAAGCGCAAGCCGTATAGGAATATGGAGGTAGTATGTCAAGCAAATTGAGGGCCGTGTGCGCTGTTGGATTGGCGTTGATAGTTGGGTTAGCCGGATGTGGTAAGCCTAAGGCAAAGCCCGAGGCCGCTAACAATAAACGCACAATTGTGTTCGTATTCAAGCTCGTGGGCATTCCCTACAGCAATGCCTGTCAAAAGGGCGCCGTGCAGGCGGCTAAGGATCTGGGGATTAACGTTGAGTTCACAGGGCCGGCTAAAGGCGGTGATGTCGCGGGGCAGATAAGGATCATCGAGAACCAGATCTCGCGCGGCGTGGATGCTATTGTAATCTCGCCAAACGACCCGAACTCCGTCAAACCTGTGATCGATAAAGCCATGGCTAAAGGGGTTAAAGTCTTTACGTGGGATTCTGACGCGCCTGATACCAAGAGAATATTCTATGTGGCGGCGGCTGATGATGTGGGGATCGGCAGCGATATAATGGATCAGCTCGCCAAGGATATGGGCGGAAAAGGCAAAGTGGGGATCATGTCCGGGAGTCAGGGGGCGCTGAACCTCAATCAGCACGTCGATGGGGTGTATAAGGCCCTCAAAAAATATCCGGACATCAAGCTTGCAAAGCCGATTTTGTATAACAACGACCAGCCGCAGTTGGCGCAATCCGGGATGTCGGGGCTGCTGCAGGCGCATCCGGACCTTGGCGGGATAGCGTGCGTAAGCTCCCCCGGCCCTCCTGGCGCTGCACGGGCGGTTATTGCATCTGGTAAGACCGGCAAGGTAAAGATATGGGGCCTGAGTCTGCCCAGCGAGAACAGACGGTATCTTAAAGACGGGGTAGTCAATGGGCTGATCCTGTGGGATCCGGGCAAACTGACCTACTTGACCGCGAAGCTGGTGAACGATTATCTAGATGACGTGAAGCCGACCGATGGGATGGAAGTGGAGAATATCGGCAAACTATCTGTCTCTGACGACGGCGTGATTATTATGCCGGGAGTGGTGATAACAAAAGAGAACGTAGATCAATTCGATTTTTAGCCGTATAGCGAGGGCCGGGAATGCAATCCCGGCCCCTCACCTTTGATCGTCAGTGCACTGATTACCTCTGGACTTCCTGATGCTCCTCACGGGAAACCATACCCGTCAGACCGCCTAATATGGAGCCTGCCAGCATGATTATAAACCCGATGAAGAACCACCAACCAAGCCCGGTGGCCGCAGGGGCTGTGCCCGCCGGGCCTCCAGACAGCAGCACACTGCCCAATCCGCCGGCACCCATTGTGGTCACGATCAATCCAAGCCCCCAGATAATGATCGAATGCACTATGGCCGGCAAAAGTGGAGCTTTTGCCGTCCGCGCCGCCAGATAGCTGCCGAGGTAAAGACCTATTGTCGCGAAGGCAATGGTCCAGAACCCCATACCGAGCGCCCCAAGCCCGACTGCAGCGCCTAAGCTCAAGAAGAGCAAGGTGAATGCAATCGCAGTTATGAGACCCGCGAACACAGGTCCCCACTGGACTCTGGTTGCCGGTACAACCATGTCAGTAACCGCTGTAATTGTCGGTTCGTAGTATCGAGGATAAGCCATGCCGCCCTCAGCGGCGCCGCCCTTTCGGCCTTCCTCTGGTTCTCTTTCGGCCATCTTACTCCCTCCTCCCTAGCAACAGTGAGTCGCGGATGGTGCACTCCTGGGAGGAATCCATTCACACCACCATAGTCTACTTTTCCCGCACCGTTGCTGACCCAAACTATTCGCCGGCTATGCAAGCACCAACAAAATAGTATAAGGAATCCGGTATGTGTACGAGTGTGTTCGTGCTTGCCGCATCCCGACAATCTGTAATGTGATAGTGTAAGCGCTTCAGCCAGCGCCTGAGTCAAAAACATGGAGGAATGCCTTGCGAAAAAAAGTGCTCATAGTGGACTGTAGTCTCTACTCTCGAATGATATTACGTGACCTGCTTTCGTGCAATGGATACTCCGTTTGCGAGGCATCGAGTGGCGCCCAGGCTTTGGAACAGTATAGAAAGCTGCTTCCGGACCTTTTGATGGTGGATGCAAACCCGAAGGATATGGATGGGGCCCAGATTATCGAAAACGTACGGCGGGAGCATCCAAACGTTGTGGCTGTTATCTGCGCCTCAGCGGGCCAAAGAGGTGTTGTCTCACAGGCCTTTAGTGCAGGAGCATCCGCATTTTGTGCAAAACCTTACAGAGAAAAGAGTATAAAAGACGCGCTGCGGAACCTGAATCGCCAGCCTGTATACTGTTGATCTGCTGTTTTGTCCATCGCGTGTGCAGCCGGCCAAGTCAACCTTAAGACCTCGCCCTCACCCTAACCCTCTCCCCCAAGAGAGGGAATACGTTTGCGAAACCTCTGCGCCAGGAGAGGGAACCGTGCACTAAACCTCTCCCCCAGGAGAGGAGACGTGGGGGCTGACCCTCTGCCGCCCTGACGCAGGCACAACTTACTCCCTCTCCCTCGGGGGTGAGGGGGTAAGCCTGATAAACCAGGCGGGGTGACGAAATACGAAAGATAGGTCGGAATGTAGATGTCGCCCTCACCCTAACCCTCTCCCCCAGGAGAGGGAACCGTGCACTAAACCTCTCCCCGGGAGAGGGAATACGTTTGCGAAACCTCTGCGCCAGGAGAGGGGATGCAAGCCCTGCGATCTGTAGTGGGTTTATATGGGCTACTTTTCTATCGTGAATTTGTTTTGACCTTCGATGTTAATATCGAAGGTCTCGCCGCGCCACTGCACACCTGTGATCCTGATACTCTTCCACTCTTTGGGCAAGCACGGATTGTATTTCAGAGCAGGCGATGTGGGATCTGAGGGGAAGTAGTCCATTTGGATCCCCGCGAAGCCATAGAGCGCCGCCTGGATCGGGCCAGCGCATCCGGTCAGAAAGCAGAAATGGTTGAGTATCTCACTCGGAGTTTCGTTGAAGTAGTTAAATGGCCCGCGTAGATATGGCCTATAGCAGCGCTTGAAGTGTGTATAGGCGGTATCACAGTTGCCCAGCCTGGCTTCGATAATTGAGTATGCCGAGTGGGTCATAGCCGGGCCTCTTTTGCCGACTTTAGGGACATAGAAACCCAGCGTATTGCGGTATACAGCGGCCATATCCTGCCCCGGCAGCGTGAATTGTAAAGGATACGCCAAAAGCTCCGTATCCGCCTGTTTCGCCATTTGAGCTTTGTCATTATCGTGTGCAATAAATCTGTTGGCCTTGGAATCGAATGGAATATAGAGCTTCGCAGCGACGGTTGCCCACTTCGGATTCGCCGCCTGGCCGGTGAGTTTGGCTGCACGCAGAGCTATTTCCAGGTTCATCTTAGCGATGGCGTTTGTGTATACGCTGTTGTCCACGAGTTCGGCGTTCTCATCGGGTGGGACGACCTGCAAGATCTCGTATCGGTCGTTGGTGAGCGTCGCCCGGCTGACCCAATAGTCCGCAGTGGCTTTTATCACCGCAAAGCCGCGGGTTTTGAGCCAGCTCAGGTCTCCGGTTGCCAGATAATACTGCCACTG
>JAAYKG010000138.1 GCA_012522555.1 Armatimonadota bacterium | reverse complement strand
GACGGATATCACGAGATAGATAGTGTGGTTCAAGTGATCGATATCGCCGATCAGCTCGAGTTGACCGTCGGCGAGCCGGGCGTAATCGAAGTCGCGGTTGAGCAGGGGGATGCGCCGTCCGGCCCGGATAATCTTGTGTATCGTGCTTGCGAAGAGTTCTTTGATGCGGCGGGTGTCGATGGAGGCGTCAGTGTAAGGCTATGGAAATCGATCCCCACGCAGGCTGGTCTTGGTGGCGGCAGCGGGAACGCCGCAGCAGCCGTTGTCGGGTTAAACAAGTTATTTGATTGCCGACTGCACACTGATGAATTGGCGAAAACGGCATCTCGGGTAGGCTCTGATGCCGCCTTATTTGTGTATGGCGGCACTGTGCACATGATGGGTCGAGGTGAGCTTGTACGAGGTCTTGTCGACGCTCCCACACTTTATATAGTTGTTGTGAAACCGGATGTGGGGGTGTCTACAAAGTGGGCTTATGAACAGCTCGACCGGTCGCGCGATCGTGCCCGTGAAAAATGCACTCCGAGCGTATTGGAAGCTGTATTGGCTGCAAATAGAAGCGGGCTTGTTGGCTCTGTCGGCAATGATTTCGACGCTGTAATATCCAAAAGCAGCCTCGCAATCAGAGAAGCTAAAACAAAGATGCTGAATTTGGGCGCTGAGGCCGCACTTTTATGTGGTTCGGGGTCGGCTGTTTTTGGGGTGTTTGCAGATGCAATCGCCGCCGATAAAGCTGGCGAAAAACTGTCAGAAGGCTATAATAAAGTATTCACTTGCAGGACGCTGAATCGAGACGAATCCCATCCTGGTGCAATGTTTTGAGCGTTGTAGACGTAGTATTATTGGCCGGAGCACCCGCCGGGCCAGAACTTAGCCCGGCTGCTCCAAAGATGAGCAGGGCCATGATCCCGCTTGGCGACAAAACGATGCTGCAGTGGGTTGTGGATGCGCTGCGAGGCGCGAATTCGATCGGTAGAATAATAGCCGTTGGGGATGTGGCCGCCGATGGGCTGGATCTGGTTATCGAGCCTGGGGATAATTTGATCGTTAACATCAGGCACGGTATCAAGGCGGCAAGTGCCGGTGGAGTAGTTCTGGTTGTGTGCTCTGATATTCCGATGTTAAGCTCGGAAGCGGTTGAGGATTTTCTTTGCCGCGCACCTGCAGATGTGGGGCTTGTGTATCCGATTATACGCAAAGAGGATTGTGCCAAACATCCCGAACTGAAGAGGACCTATCTGAAGACCGGCGACGGCGAGTTTACCGGCGGCAATATGATGCTGCTGAGTTCTGAATTTGTCGACAGGAACTATTCAGCGATCCAGAGGGCTTACGAAGCTCGAAAGCGGCCGATCCAACTTGCTTGTATGATCGGTTTGGGCGTGTTGGTACGGCTCTTGGTGGCCAGAATATTTCCCGGCGCACTTAGAATATTTATGCTTGAAAAAGCAGCCGCCAAAATGTTGGGCGGAAAAGTTGCCGCAGTTGTAAGCGCTTATCCCGAAATAGGTGAGGATGTGGATAAAGCATCAGACCTTAATGCTGTTTTAGAGATTTTGCGCCCGACCAAAACTGAATGATGCTATGAATCCTGAAGACTACATATTAGACAAAATAAACTCACCCGCGGATCTGAAAGCTCTGAACGAATCGGAGCGCAAGGGGTTGGCCGAAGAAATTCGCGCGTTAATCATCGACACTGTCGCGCACACCGGAGGTCATTTGGCTTCCAATCTTGGGGTTGTCGAGTTAACCATCGCTTTGCATACCGTTTTTGATTCCCCAAATGACAAATTTGTTTGGGATGTCAGCCATCAGAGCTACACCCACAAGCTGCTCACCGGCCGAAAGAACGAATTTGGGACACTGAGGCAGGGTGGGGGATTGTCAGGATTCACACGCCGCGACGAGAGCGAGCACGATGCATTCGGCGCTGGACATGCCAGCACTTCGATATCTGCAGCACTGGGACTTGCGAAAGCCAGGGATCTGCGAGGCGGCAAGGAACACGTCGTAGCCGTGCTGGGTGACGGCGCTATGACGGGCGGACTTGCGCTGGAAGGCCTTAACAATGCCGAACAACTGACGACCGATGTCATCGTGGTTCTCAATGACAACACCATGTCCATCTCGGAAAACGTCGGCGCCTTGGCCCTTCACCTCAGCAAACTGCGCCTGGCTCCTCTATATCAAAAAGTCGAGACCAGAGCCAAAGAGGTCGTAGGGCGAATGCCGGCGGGCAAGGCTATCGCTCGAACAGCGGAGGGTCTCAGCCACGGCGTCACCCGTCTCCTCGCATCAGAAGCCGGCGCAGTATTCGAAGGCATGGGATTCACTTATCTCGGACCAATCGATGGACACAGCACCGAAGTCTTGATAGATGTGCTGGAGAGCGCAAAAAAACTCTCCGGGCCGTTATTGATTCATGTAGTCACACAAAAAGGAAAAGGCTATGAGTTCGCGGAGAGCAACTCACGTATGTTCCATGGCATCAGCGGGTTCGATATTTCGGATGGTGCAATAGAGCGGGCGAACGGCAACACAAGTTACACCAAAGTCTTTTCGGAGACCCTGCTTGAACTAGCGAAGGATGATGAGCGTATCGTAGCTATCACCGCTGCCATGCCTGATGGCACTGGCTTGGACAAATTTGCCCAGGCGTACCCTGATCGCATTTTCGACGTGGGCATAGCTGAGGGGCATGCTGTAACTTTTGCCGCTGGTCTGGCCGCGGGGGGGTTGAGGCCGGTGGTTGCGCTTTATTCAACATTTTTGCAGCGAGCCTACGATCAGATTCTACACGACGTATGCTTGCAGAATCTTCCAGTGGTGTTCGCAGTTGATCGCGCAGGAATTGTGGGGGAGGATGGTCCTACCCACCACGGAGTGTTTGATTTGTCTTTTCTACGCCATGCGCCGGGGCTTGTGGTAGCAGCGCCAAAGGACACTATTGAGCTGCGAAATCTGCTGGCGACGGCGCTGCGGCATGACGGGCCTATGGCTATCAGATACCCAAGAGGCGGCGGCCCGTGTTCATATGAGGCCTGTGAACCGGAAATAATGGGGATAGGGCAGGGGGAGCGCGTGATAGAGGGGGACGATGCGGCTATTATCGCGATCGGTTCGACGGTCTATCCAGCGATAGAGGCCGCGTGTCAACTCAGCCGCACCGGAACAGCCTGCGATGTGATTAACGCCAGGTTCGTCAAACCTCTGGACGAAGCGCTGCTCGAAAGCGTATTTAATAAAGAGATTCCGATCGTTGTTGTCGAAGATAACATCATAGCAGGCGGGCTAGGTTCTGCGGTTTTGGAGTTCGCCGCCAAACACGGCTGCTCGGCAAACCGGGTCAAGCTGATAGGCGCACCGGATGCTTTTGTCCAGCACGATTCGGTCGATCGACTGAGAGAAAAAATCGGCCTCACCGCTTCGCGCATAGCCGACACTGTGCAGGACGTGATTGGCTCAAACCAGCGCCATCCCTCTCTCAGATTCACTAAAAAAGGAGGCTAGAGCTACTTCTACAAAGCTCCGCCTCCTGATAATCCAACTGCTTTTTAGCTTATCTCATTGCGTAAAGTCGGTGGGCCAGATAGATAGCCTCCGCCGCATCCCCACGCGATATTGTAGCATCCGGCTGGAATAGCCCGGGTTGATAATTTTCGAACAGACTCGGGGTGATCCTGTGCGCCCGAAGAGCCTCAACCGCCTGGAAGTATTCGGAGCCTGGTGAGACATCTTGATAGCTCTGCGAGGCAGCTTTTGTGTTCCAGGAATGGTCGGTTCCCTTCTTGGCCGCAGTCAGCCATTGAGCGAATACACCTCGAGATACAGGCGCGTCAGCCCGATTCTCTTGGAGCTGAAATTCAATCCCCACGCCGCCTTCAAGCTCCACCATTCTATTCAAAGCGTCAGCCGCCTGTTGATATGTCAGGTCGGAATCGGCTTTATACGGCTCCTGTTGCAAGACCCCACGAGCGCCCATGAAGTTGATCGCCTTGAAGTGGCGTGTCTCCGCGGTGACATCGGAGTTCCAGCTTATGTATGCATTTTGCGACAGGATTTTGTCTTGTATCCAGGCAGGGTGCACGCAGCGCAGGCTCATATTGCGCGTAATTGCAAAATAGGCCGCCACACCCGCTGCCTGCCCGCACGACATTCGCACAGGCTCCATCCGCAGAGTACCATAAGCAACATGACTTGCGGAAACCGCCGTGGTCACCAGCAGCCCCTCCACGTTGAGCGGAACTATCACACCGTAAGGAATCTGGCTCCAAGTTGTGACGCTGCTCAAGAACATCTCACCTTCGCCTTTATCCTTGCGAGTCGGGTCTTTGAGATCCTCCATGGCATGGCTGTCCATTGGGTAGCCTGCTATGCCTATGGAATCCGCTCGGTGGAATGTGCGGGCGAAGGTGACCTCGTTTTCTTTCAATATATGCTCGCCCATCACCCGCCGCGCCTCGCGAATGTAAAGGTCATTCGTGAAATTGCCGTTGTCGACAAACTCATCGTCCGCAAGGCCAAGGTTCCTGTGGCCGCGCTCATTCTGCATGAAATACAGGTAACCAAGCGCCCGATCTCGATATAGCTCATTGATTTCTTCACGCCGCTTTTCATTGGCGGTTGGATAATCGTGATTGATACCCGGCCAGTCCCCGCCGAACGGGTGAGTGTTGATCTCATATTTATTATTTTGCAGGCTCCCGGAAGTCACGTTCCAGGTCTGCTTCCATTCGGGGGAGGGGGCATAAGTATCCGGGCTGTAGTGCCGGGGTTTCCCAATGAGGTTTGCGCCGTTGTCTCCGTAGTCTTTCCAAATCATCAAATATCCATACGATTGCATCTTGGAGTCGGCTTCTCCCGTCGTGCCGGGCAGGATAGTCTGAGCGCGATCATCAAAATATATTACCCCTGCGTGAGGCTCGGCTTCCGAGCGGGCCTCTCTTCCGGCCCGCCAAGGCGCTCGGGCAGCAGCGGCTATATCCGCCGTATCTGTCGCATCGATCGTAACATACGCTAGCAATCGACCACTTTTGCCGAACTGGTCGCATATATCAGCGCCGCATATTCTATTGCCGGACATCACTGGCCGCACAGCCTTAGCTTTCATATACAAAGTAATACAGGGTTGTTCGTAGACCATTGACTTCATAATAGCGTTGGCCACGCGCGGCTCGAACTTCACTCGCCCGGGCTGGACTTTGTAGAAATCCCAGATACGACTGCTGAAGTCGCGAAACATACCATTCACATACAACGGATTAGCCGTATCAGCCGCCCCGAGGCCGTTGCTGGACATACCTCCGATGCGGTTCGTAGGCTCAACTAAAGCCACGTTCAAACCTGCTTTTGCTGCGGAAATAGCCGCCGCTGTCCCCGATGCCGTGGCGCCAAGCACCAGCACATCATAGTTCGCCCGCCCAGGCAGCGCAGACCAGGTTTTTTCGACTACGTCGCTTTTGGCCAGCGAACACCTGAATGTATACGCCTTATTGGGCGTCAATTTGTCCACTGTTGTATCGGCAAATGAATGGGTGGGGTTTGGCGGAAATACACCTAAGCTCCTGCCATCCACAAACAACTCCGCCGACTGGCCATTATGCCGCCAGTACAGTGCAACACTGTCAGGCCCCTGGGCTATCGCCTGAAAAGAGCCATCATCAGTGGTCGATAGCGCCGCGCAGACGCACGATGCGCACACGATAAAAATCAGCGTTACCATAATGATTCGTATATACATAATGCCTTATACTTAGCCTTTCAGGCGCTCTTACCCTTCATTACTTGCCATTACACAATTTCTTCTTCGGCAAACCCATTTTCAGTTTTTGCGTCTGGTTGCCATAATAAATAAGGGCTATGTCGCCACCCCAGTCAAGTGCAGGCATTTCTTGATTGCTGTAGGCGTATAGACTCTGGTATAATCATCTCACGTAGTTGTCTAGGAGGACGCTTCGAAGACTATGGCTGGATTGAAAAGACGTATAAGAACCGAAGGATGGGCGCGAGATGTTTCTGAGGCGGACGATGAGCAAGATTCATTTCTGTGTCGCCTCAGCAATAATAACAAGCTGTGGCTGGCCGTCTTAGTTGTTGTAGCAGTGGCGGCCGGACTGCTTTTGATGCAGGTGAAGCAGCGAAGCAATCTGAAAAACGATGATCTGTATAGACCCCCGACACAATTAGCTTTTGGAACCTATGACGACGGGCCGCACTTGGAGTTTGTGAGGGAGTTTATGGAACGCAACCGTCAGGTTGTGGATGCTCACTTTTCAGACGACAAATTTACTTTTGTGCTCCCTGGGGATGCCAGCGCCGACAACATCGAGCACCTGTCCATTTTGGCCGCCCAACGAAACCTGGCGAAGTTCAAGAATCGGATAGTGGTCGAAGTATATCAACGAAGCGCCGCTACCGACTCCGACCGTCTTGTGGCCGTTACGAAATGGGAAGACGACCGGTATGGTTTTGTGGTAAAATTGCTTGGCCGCCCTCGGTAAGATGGGCATGTTCTCTATAAACCTGTCGGCAGGCTCGCTCCACTATGACCTCTACGGCTTCAAATAGCTCATAGAGGCCGATGGAGCGTTTGTTTAGCGCTCCGGAGTGAGTCTATGGAACCAAAACTCTCCAACATCGACCTCCACAATGAATCAACGCTGGTCGACGCCATCGGCCGCCTTGTCATCAGTGGCGAATCTATCAACGATATACTGCAAAAAATATTAGAGCAATCCGTAACAGTCTGCTCGGGCGTGAGAGGATTTCTTGCTATCGTCGACCATGACCGAGGAGAACTCGATGTTCGATATACTTTTGGCGAAGGTTGGAGCGAAGAAAAACGTCTGGGCAGATTGAAAGTCTCCGAAGAAACAGGCCGCGGCATTACCAGTCACGTGGCTGCAACAAGCAGACCGTATAACGCCCCAAATGTGCGACTCGATCCATATTATATCCGCTCGTTTGACGACGTCAAAAGCGAACTGGCGGTGCCGCTGGTCGATGGTTACGGCCGAACCAGGGGCGTCATAAACCTGCAGAGCGTCCATCTGGACGGTTTTGGCGAAGAATGTGAGCGCTTTGTGCAGGCTTTAGCCAAACTCGGCGCAATCGCGATGGTTGTGGCCGATCATAGGTCCCGCGAAACCGCGCTGGTGCAGATAGGCAAAGAGCTTACCGGATTCACTGACAGCGAAGCGATTCCACAAAAAGTGCTCGATGTGACCGCTGAGGCGTTGAGCTTTGAAGATTGCTCGCTGTTTTTGGTTGATCGCTCAAGTGGCAAACTTATCCTTCGAGCTTCGCGGGGGCCTTTGAAGGAGATGATCGGTAAGGCTGCTTATGATATTGGCGAGGGCTTGACGGGGTGGATTGCTCAGAATAAACAGTCTATAAGAGTTCATAACCCCAGCAGCGATTCGAGGTGGAGGGGTCTGCATCAGGAATTGCCCAATATAGAAGATGGCGCATTTATGGGTGTGCCGATATTGGGCAGAAGCGGGTTGTTGGGGGTGCTGCGGGTTCAGCGGCGCAGAAGTCCGTATAATTGGTTCAGAAATGACTTCACCGAGGATGAGGAGCGAATCCTTGCCACTATAGCGGGTCAATTGGCTGTTGCTTTGGAGAACGCCAGGCTGGTCGATCAACTTGTTAAAACCGAAAGGCTTGCGGCTTGGGGGGAGATGTCGGCGCGTTCGGCGCATATGATCGGCAATCGAGTTTTCGCAATCAAAGGTGACATCAACGAGATCGAATACATTCTCGGCACTTCCGAGTCCGACCCGGCTGATGCCTGGAAGCTTTTAGAAAGCGTAAAAAACGGCATCTTTTTGCTGGAAGAGATATTAAACGAGTTCAGAGAGTTTGTTAAAGCAACACAGATTGAGCTTGTCGAGGCCGATATAAATTCGCTTATCAAAGAGGCTGTTGAGGAAAGTTTCCCCAAAAGATCCGGCAGTGTTCTTCGTCTTAATTTACAGGGAGATCTGCCACACGTGTGCGCGGATCCAACGAAGCTGAAAAGAAGCTTCTCTGAACTGCTGGAAAACGCGATCAGTTTTCAGCCCGACGGTGGCGAAGTTGTTATTACGACCTCGATGGCGAATGCGGAGAACAAGAGCTGGCTCAAGTCTCCCTCAGACTCAAAAGAGTATGTTACATTGAGCTTCCAAGACTCTGGGCCGGGAGTAAAGACCGAGGATAAGCCTAAGATATTCAACCCGTTTTTTACGTCCCGAGCTAAAGGGATGGGGTTGGGGCTGTCTATTGTGAAGGGTATTATCGACGCCCACGATGGGGCGATTTACGAAAACGGGATCCCAGGGGCTGGCGCAAAGTTTACGATACTACTGCCTTGCGTCTGCGAAGGGCCGCGCCGCAAGCAAGTGAATACAGAAGAATAAGTTGCAAAACATATAGCGGGAGGTTATCCAGTGTGTAGAATATTGGTCATTGACGACGAAGAAGCCGTGCGCAGTGCGGTCAAAAGGAGACTTGAACGGGACGGGTACGGGGTTGATACTGCCGAGACTCAGGAGCAGGGGATCGAGGCAATCGGCACCCATAAACCGCCTTATGATGTAGTAGTTACGGACATGGTTATGGAGTCGCCGACGAGCGGGCTAGAAGTGCTGCAGGCAGCGCTGTCATCAGATATCTTTACTGAACTGATTGTGCTAACCGCTTACGGCAATGTTGGAAATGCGGTCGAGTGTATGAAAAGAGGCGCATTCGATTATGTAGAAAAAAATATTCCGGGAGTGGATGTGTTCGAATTGCTGTCGCTGAAGGTCCAACAAGCCCTCGAACGGCGTAAGGTATCGTTAGCCACCCTGCGGAAAATCGAGCATTTCACGAGCGCCAAATAGGTTGTTTGGCGTTTGATAAGGGTATAGAGGCTGGTGTCCTGGAATGCCCGCTCGCCGAATGCCGTAAATAATCATTTGTTTCAATGGAGTGATTAGATGTTCAGACTTAATCGATTATGTGCCGCTGTTGCTGTTTTTGTTGCTTTTGGAAGCGTATATGTCGCCGCTGCTCCGAAGAAAGTTGTAAAGCCGGCTCCCAAAGCCGCGCCGAAAGTGGCGGCCAAGCCTGCGATACCGCCGATGCCAACTGGGCCGAAGCTGTTGAAAATAGTCGCGGGGCAGGCATTTGAAGCCATTCCGACGGCGGGGCCGTCTTTGTTGTCGTTTACATTGTGCCCGGAGCAGGTCGCTCCGATGACTTTTTCCGCGACATTCGGCAAACCCGTAACCGTAAAGGCCGAGGGCGTCGATCTCGTCGGGCCAGGGAAAATCACCAAAGACAATGTTACAGTAAAATTGGTAAAGGGCAGCGATCTGCTGCCGGCAGAAAACGTCGAGATAAATCCGGCTGCCTCGGTTTTCTGGGTGGACGTGACTGTGCCGCGGGGAACCAAGCCAGGCCTTTACAAAGGCTATGTCAAGTTCTCCACTCCGGAAAAGCAGCTCGATATCGTTTCGATGGAAGTCAACGTACTACCTCTGCGATTGATCGGTTCCTCCAAACAGTATGCGCTTTATACCTCTATGGGTCCGTCTGCGGAAGGCTCTGCCGCTCTCGGTGCGGATGCATACGCTTCGTTGTTGCAAAATGTGTCTGCGCTCGGTTTCCGGGCGATTGCAGTGAATGCGGACCCGGATAAGATTGCTGACACCTTGAAGGCGTGCGGGAGCGCGGGTTTGGTGGGAGGAACGCCGATTTTGGCATTTGCGTCGGGCTGTGGCATTCCTTCGATTGGGGAAGTGCAAGCTGTTGAGGCAGCAAAAAGGGCCGCTGGAATTCCCACATTGTTCCAGTTTTGTGCGAACAATCCGTGCAGCGAAGAGGAGATCACCGCAGCCGTCGACAGAGCACGTTTGATGCGCCAGGCCAAATGCCAGGTAGCCGCGACTGTATCGGATGCCGAGACGGCAGAAAAGCTGCTGCCGGTATGTCACGCCATCAATTATCGCATAGACATGCCATATGTGCAGAACTTGATCAATGGCGGCAGCGATCGCACAGATAAATGGGAGTGGTATTGGTGGGATGCGCGTCAGGATGTTCGCGACAACCGCATCAATGCCGGTATAGCGTTGTGGCGAAGCGGGCTTTATGGGTGTATGCCGCTTTGGATGCCTGAGCAAGATGGTGATGGGGCGATGACGCTGAACTCGCTAATGGGCATGGCTTTGCGAGAGGGAGTCACCGATACTCGATATATAACCACCTATATGAAAGCCCTCCGAGAGCTTAAAGACAAAAAACGCCAGGCCGATAAAGATTATATCGCCTCCACGGAGAGTTATCTCGCTGCTTTTTTGGCGAGACCCTTGGGTGGGGTGACGAATCAGGACCTCCGAGCGTTCCGGGCAAAGATGGTTGAATTCACCAACAAGCTCGAAGCAAGATTGTGACCTGAAAGTTTAGGAAGGAAATACACTTCTTGCCGTCTAAGCTTCTATATTGAGTCAGATGACTCGCCTGAAGATAGGGGTGTCACGAGATGAGAGGCAAACAAATTAGCAAAGAGCCAAAGGCCGCAAAGAAGAGCATCAAAGAGAAAAAAGCGGCTAAGAAGGCGAAGCAAGAAGAGAAGACGTCAAAGGGATTCACCATCCAGGAAGAATGAAGTAAGCAGGCCGCAGAGGTTCATACCCTGCGGCCTATGCTTTATCTGACGAAGATGAGTCTCATTAAAGTAGTCAGCCGGCAGCTATTCCCCAGCGAATCTCTTCAGGTTGGCGTATCCGATCTCGAGCGCTCGTCGATTGTCCTCCATACCCTCGAATTCGATAGACAGATACCCTTGATAACCCGCTTCTTTGAGAATCTCTATGCAGCGCTTCGTGTCCACATTACCGTGGCCGACTATAGCGCCGCGGAGAGGAACTCCGCCCCTCGATCTGAACCAGCCTTCGCCTGGGTCGGAAGTGGGAGGTTTTACGTGGAAGTCTTTGGCGTGAACGTGAAACGCATAGGGGGCGACTCGTTTGACGGCCTGGGTTGGCTCTTCGTCTGCGCACAGGAAGTTTCCTATGTCGATCAGGGCGCCGAAGTTGGGGTTGTTGACCTTCTCAATCAGCGCTTCTATGCGGTCGCTATCCTGGAAGAAAAAGCCGTGATTCTCGATCATCGTCTTAACTCCCTTGTCGGCGGCATATTCTGTTACTCCGCTGTAGCCTTTGGCAACAATTGGCAGAGCTTCGATATAGTCGGCCAAATTATTGCCGCGGTTCGGGAATCCGCCGGTCGCATCGTGGCGCATAGTCGGGGATCCAAGGGCTGCCGCTATATCTACCTGCCCTTTCAGCCGCTCGATCTCTGCAGCCACATCATTTTTGAGGAAGTCCGCTCCTATTGTCCAGCTCAAAACTTCAAGTTTGGCTTCGGCGCACTTGTCTTTTACGATTTTGGCGAACTCGATAGGATCCTGGCCATCGCCGTTAGGCCCCAATCCAGTGAACTCGATTCCTGTGAACCCGATTTCAGCCGTGGCCGAAATAACCCCAAACAAGTCCAATTTGCCCTCACTAAGATACCTTGACCAACTGTAGCTGCTCACACCTATTTTCATATTGTCGCGCTCCTCCTTTATGTGCCGTGCGTTGCGATCAATCGCTTCCGGAATCATCTACAACTTAATGCATGGATATTGTATGTCCTTCAGCGTCGCTCAAATGCGTTTGATCTTCGTTAGGATTATCTTGCGGCAGGGTATTGTCTGTTTATGTGAGTTATGGTCTTTGAAAGGCCAGTTTAGCAGCGGATAGGAGTCTCTATTACTAGCAGTTGCAAATGAGCGCAATTGCGGAGGTGTTGACTATGAAAATACTGACGATCGTGTGTGCGGCAGTTTTGCTGGTCGCAATTGTAAACTCTTCGGCTCTATGCGCAGAGGAAGATACGGTGTATCTGGGCGGATTTATGCTGTTACGGATCCGCACGGCCGCTGGAGGCTTCAGTGCGGCTCAAAGAGTGAACGCGCTTCAGAGCCGCGCAAACAACTTGTTGGAACTTGGCAAAGGAATCCCAAAAATAACCACTGTTCGAGTGGGGAAAGACGTCAATATCTATACGGGGCGTTCCTTGTTTATCACGGTAACCCAGGCCGATGCCCGTTCAAATCACACCACCACAGGTGGATTGGCTGCGACCTGGGCGCAGCGATTGCGCACAATCTTGCCGCAAGCGACTCCTGAAAAACACGGTGTGGGTTTACCTGGAAATTAGCCGCCAGACATTCTTCGTGCTTGCCCGGATGTTTTGATGATCGAATATCCGGGCATTTTGCGTATTGTCCCGGTATAATGCTGTGAATTAATTGAAACAGTATTGCGCTCTGGACACGAAGGAAAAGATCGCTACCACAGTGAAGAATATTTTAAGGTATTCGACGGACACGGAGGCAAATATGGATATCAAGAAAAAACTGACCAATAATGCCGGCGCTCCAGTCGCCGACAACCAGAACTCACTCACGGCCGGACCACGCGGCCCGATGCTGCTCCAAGACGTTTGGTATTTGGAAAAACTTGCTCATTTCGACCGCGAAGTGATCCCAGAACGACGTATGCACGCCAAGGGATCGGGCGCTTACGGTAAATTTACCGTAACACACGACATCACCAAATATACCAAGGCCAGTATCTTTTCTGAGATCGGTAAGACAACCGATTTGTTCATGAGGTTCTCAACAGTCGCCGGCGAGCGCGGCGCTGCCGATGCCGAACGCGACATTCGCGGCTTCGCCATCAAGTTTTATACGGATCAGGGAAACTGGGACCTTGTCGGCAACAACACGCCTGTGTTTTTCATGCGCGACCCGCTTAAGTTTCCGGATCTGAACCACGTTGTCAAGCGTGATCCAAGAACAAACTTGCGAAGCGCCAAAAACAATTGGGACTTTTGGAGTCTGCTGCCCGAAGCCCTGCACCAGGTGACGATTTTGATGAGCGACAGGGGTATTCCATACTCCTATCGTCATATGCATGGTTTTGGCAGCCACACTTTCAGCTTCATCAACGCCAAAAACGAGAGATGCTGGGTGAAGTACCACTTCAGAACCCAGCAGGGTATCCGCAACCTCAGCGATGGCGAGGCGGAAGAACTTATCGGTAAGGATCGCGAGAGCCATCAGCGAGACTTGCTGGAGAGTATCGATCGGGGCGATTTCCCGAAATGGACGTTGTTTGTCCAGATTATGCCCGAAAAGGACGCGGCCAGCTATAAATTCCATCCATTCGACCTTACAAAGGTCTGGCTGCACAGCGATTACCCGCTGATTGAGGTGGGGGAACTCGAGCTGAATCGCAATCCCGAGAACTATTTCGCCGAGGTTGAGCAAGCGGCATTTAACCCTGCCAACATCGTTCCCGGTGTCGGATTCTCTCCGGATAAGATGCTGCAGGGGCGGTTGTTCTCATATGGTGATGCGCAGCGGTATCGGCTTGGCGTAAATCATCATCTCATTCCTGTGAATGCGTCGCGCTGCCCGTTCCACAGCTACCATCGTGACGGAGCGATGCGTGTGGACGGCAATTATGGCTCTACTCTGGGCTATGACCCCAACAGCTACGGCGAATGGCAGCAGCAACCGGAGTTTGCGGAACCTCCTCTCAAGCTCGAGGGCGATGCGGCAAATTGGGACTACCGCGCCGATGATGATGACTACTACACCCAGCCTGGGATGCTTTTTCGATTGATGACGCCTGAAGAGCAGAAATTATTGTTTTGCAACACGGCCCGGGCGATGGGGGATGCGCCGGAAGAGATTAAGCGCCGCCACATCGGCAACTGCCTTAAAGCGGATACTGCTTACGGCAAAGGGGTGGCCGACGCGATGGGGATCTCACTGGAGTAAAGCTAACTTCTCGAGAAACCGGGACTACGATCGGGGTGGCTTGCTAGCTCAGCCACTCCGATCGCTCGTCGTGTATCCGGCTGTTTTGGGCCAGGGCATAAATAAGCTCATGCACCCTCACCTTCCCCCAGGAGAGGGAACCAGTTACCCCCTCTCCCTTGAGGGAGAGGGCTGGGGTGAGGGGGTCGGCTTGGCAAACCGGGTGAGGTGAGGAAGTTTGGTTTCGCCCTCACCCTAACCCTCTCCCCCAGGAGAGGGAATACGTATGCTAACATTCCACCCTAGGCGGGGGGACATGTGTGGGCCTAACCCTCTGTCGCCCTGACGCAGGCATAATCTACCCCCTCTCCCTTGAGGGGACGCAATCGCTTTGCAAGAACCTTCTGCTTTGTGGTTCTTGTAACGCTAATGAAGCCTGTGGTATACTAACACGATTCTTGATCGGAGGACACCATGAACGTTATCTGCGCGAGAAAAGACCTGTATGAAGGCGTTCAAATAGCTTCCCGAGCGGTAAGCGCCCGAACATCGCTGCCGATTCTTGGGCATCTGCTTATGACCGCTGAGGATGATAGACTTTGCATCACGGCCACAGATCTGGAGATCGGTTTAGAGTGTTATGTGGAAGCTAAAGTCGTTGAACCCGGCTCGATGACCGCGCCCGCCAAAATTATCGCTGAATTGCTGGGGTCGTTGCCGGAGACAGATGTCGCCATTGCCATCGATAACGATTATAACGTCAGCATCAAATGTGCGGCCTCCGATTTTTCACTTAAAAGCCTGCCGCCCGAGGAGTTTCCGATGCTCCCGGATGTGGTTGAAGAGACGAGTTTTACCGTTGATCGAGATATATTGATTTCTGGGGTTAAAAAAACCGCGTTTGCGGTTGGAGCCGACGAATCCAGGGCGATTCTGACTGGGATTTTGATGCAGATAAACGAAAACGGTCTCAAACTTGTGTCGACGGATACTCATCGGCTGTGCGTGTTGGATGTCCCACTTATTGAATCCCACGGAGCAACGAATGCGATTGTGCCGGGCCGCGCACTAAATGATCTTGCTCGGGTAATTCCCGAAGAACAAGGTGCCGTCTCGGTCGGCATTTCAGCCAGCCAAATCAAGTTCACCGCCGACGATATTGTGATGGTGTCCCGGCTCATTGAGGGCCAATTTCCAAACTTCGAAAGAGTGATTCCTACGGAGCATACAAAGACCCTTATCATACCCACGCAGCAGTTTGAGCAGAGCCTGAGACGCGCGTCCATTGTTGCTCGGGATAACGCTAATAGAATTATTGCACGGACCGATAACGGCAACCTTACCATCACTGCGGAGAGCGGCTCTGTTGGCAGCGCACACGAAGAGATTGAGATCGTGAAACAGGGAGAAGATACGAAAATGGCGTTCAGCGCTAGATATCTTCTTGATGTGCTCGGTGTTATCGAAACAGAAGCCATTGAAATGGAGCTGAGCGGCGAAGTCAATCAGGCTCTTATTCGTCCACAGGGGCAGTATGACTATCTCTACGTAGTTATGCCTATGCAAGTGAGCTGAGTCGCGAACCGAGGCAAAATAGCCACAGGCATAATTTATCTGCGTTAGAGGCGGAGTAATTGTGCCTGATTTCGCCTGTGGTGAACATTTGCAGCCATGCCGGGGTAGTTTGTTAGATGTCGCGCTTTCGTGCCGAGGAGGAGTTATTGATGGCCGGATCGACTGATATTTGCAGAAAATGTATACTGAACCTTACCCCATATATTCCGGGCAAACCGATTGAAGAAGTCAAACGAGAACTCGGCCTCGATGATGTAGTCAAACTCGCATCAAACGAAAACCCTCTCGGCCCATCTCCGCTTGCGATTGAAGCTATGCGCAAGGCTCTTGATAATGTGGCGCAATATCCTGAAGGGAGCTGCTTTGAGCTGAGGCAAGCGACGGCAAAGCACCTGGGAGTCGATGAGGATATGCTCATATTTGGCGCGGGAGCTGATGAAGTAATTCATTATCTCGGCGTTGCGTTGCTGGAGGGCGGGGATGAGATCGTTCAGGCGGACCCCAGTTTCGTGCAGTATAAAGCAGCTTCGACACTTATGGATTGCCCGGCGCATCTGGTTCCGTTGAAAGATTGGAATCACGACCTGGAAGCTATGCTTGCGAAGGTAAACGAGAACACCAAGATGTTTTTCATTACCAATCCCAACAATCCAACTGGGACCCTCATTTCTGCTGACCAAATAGAAGCGGTGCTTGATGCGCTTCCGGCGCGATGCTTGCTGGTCCTCGACGAGGCCTATTATGAATATGCCGACGATCCTGCATACACACGCGCTATCGATTGGATCAAACAGGGCCGCAATGTGATTTCGCTGCGCACTTTTTCCAAGATATACGCGTTGGCAGGTACACGAGTTGGCTACGGCGTCGCCCCCAAACATATTATAGATCTGCTTGAACGGGTTCGCGCCCCGTTTAACGTCAATTCGATTGCGCAGGCCGGAGCGCTCGCGAGCCTGTCGGATCCTGGCCAGGTTACTCGCAGCCGTGAGCAGAACCGCCGATCGAAGGAATATTTCTACACCGAGCTGAATGCAATGCAGCTTCGCTATACCCCCACTCAGGCCAACTTTTTGTGGATTGATGTTGGTCGGAACTGTAGAGAGGTGTTCGATGCATTGCTGCGGTTGGGCGTCATAGTTCGCACGGGAGACATCTTTGGCTGCCCCACCCATATTAGGGTGACAACCGGGACAGACGAGCAAAATATCAGGTTTATTGATGCCCTGAGAAAGGTACTGTCATGATTGTTATACTATCGCCGCGCTCTTCGGAATCAGATCTGGAGGAGATTATTGCTAATCTGAAAGACCGCGGCTACGGAGTTCACGTATCAAAGGGCGTCGAAAAGACTATAGTTGGCGTCATCGGTGCACACGATAATGATAAGTTGCTTGTAGCAGAGCAGCTTTCGTCGCTGGATTACGTCGAGCGGGTGGTTCCGATTCTCAAACCTTTTAAGGTAGTCAGTCACGAGTTTCACCCGGACAAAACCATTGTAAAGGTGGATGGGGTCGATATTGGCGGCCAGAAGTTGACGGTGATGGCCGGGCCTTGTTCTGTAGAGTCCGAAGAACAGACTTTGGAGGTAGCAAAGGCGGTCAAAGAGGCTGGCGCTAATATCCTGCGGGGAGGGGCATTTAAGCCCAGCACATCTCCGTATAGCTTCCACGGACTTGGCGAAGACGCCTTAAAGATGCTTTCGGCGGCACGGGAAGTGACGGGGATGCCGATTGTGACGGAAGTGATGGATACGCGAGATGTTGAGCTGGTATGTCGCTATGCCGACATACTTCAAATCGGCACTCGCAACATGACCAACTACTCTCTGCTCACCGAAGTTGGGAATGCAGCAAAGCCGGTTATGCTAAAAAGGGGAATGTCTTCGACTATTGAAGAATGGCTGCAGGCGGCGGAATATATCGCCAATCAGGGGAACTACAATATTATCCTTTGTGAGCGCGGCATCCGTACGTTTGAGACCTATACCAGAAATACATTCGACGTCAGCGCGATCCCGACTGTGCTGGGATTGAGCCATCTGCCCATAATAGCTGATCCGAGTCACGGCACGGGCCGTGCCGCGCTTGTTCCACCTGTTGCCAAAGCGGCTGTCGCGGCAGGTGCGGATGGGTTGATGATAGAAGTCCACCCACAGCCAGGCAAAGCCCTGAAAGATGGCGCACAATCCCTGACCCCGGATGGTTTTACCGAAATGATGAACGAAATATCAGCAGTGGCTCGTGCGGTCGGCAGATATATCTGATGAAACCGGATATCTCCAATGGGGTGCTCTTTGAGAATGCAGCCATAGTCGGCGTCGGTTTGATAGGCGGTTCGATCGGATTGGCAGCGCGGCGAAGGGGTATTGTCAGGCGAGTAATCGGAGTTGGCAGAGCCGAACAGCGATTGATGAGGGCCAAGATACTCGGCGCTATCGACGACTATTCGCTGGATATGCAGGCAGGGGTTGCCGAAGCTGATTTGATCATACTCTGCCCACCGGTGCGCCTGGTCATCCCTATGTTGGAACAGATTGTGGAGTCGCTCAAACCTGGAGCGATCGTCACCGACGCGGGGAGCACCAAGGCTGAAATCGTCGAACAGGCCGAAGCGATTATGCCGCCGGGCACATTCTTCGTTGGCGGCCACCCAATGGCAGGCTCTGAGCAGACTGGAGTAAATGCCGCCCGAGCGGATCTGTTTGAGGGGGCAACGTATGTTCTCACCTCAGGCAAGCGCACAGATCTGGCTGCGCTGAGTAAATTATGCGAGTTTGCCGCAGCTCTTGGCTCCAGAGTTGAGATTCTCGATGCCCAACAACACGATAGAGCGGTGGCAGTTATCAGCCATCTACCCCACGCAATCGCCTCTGCGCTTATGCAACTTACGGAAGATTGTCATAGACGATCCGGAAAAGCATTTCAGCTCGCGGCGGGAAGTTTTCGCGACCTCACTCGAATAGCAGACAGCTCTCCGGAATTATGGCGAGACATCTGTTTGACCAACGCGGGTTCGATCTGCGAAGCAATCACCGGCATCCAGTCTATTCTGGACGAACTGAAAGTCGCTCTCGATTCAGAAGATGAGGAGGCTGTAGAAAGCTTCTTTCAGAAAGGTAAAGAACTCCGCGAAATGTATCTGCGAGTCACGCGGTAAACAGCCCAGAACGGTAGTTGTCGTATTACAATGCATAAACCAATTATAGCCATAGACGGCCCTGCGGGGGCGGGGAAGAGTACTGTAGCCAAGGGGGTCGCCGACCGGCTTGGGTATCTTTATATCGACACCGGGGCGATGTATCGCGCGATAGCCTGGAAAGTGCTGCAGGCAGGCATTGCTGTGAGCGATGCGAAATCTGTGGTAGCTCTGGCTATGCGCACTCGTATCAGATTGTCGATCGTTGATGGTGAGCAGCACGTCTTTGCCGACGGGGAAGACGTCTCACGACAGATTCGATCTCCGGAAGCAACCCGCGCAGCTTCACCTGTGAGTGCTATCCCGGGCGTGCGCAAGAGGTTGGTGGAGTTGCAGCGTGAGATGGCCGAAGAGGGCGGGGTAGTGATGGAAGGCAGAGACATCGGCACAGTAGTCTTTCCCAACGCGCAAGTTAAGATATTTCTCACCGCAAGCGCCGAACAACGGGCTGAACGGCGAGTAAAACAGATGCGGGAAATGGGGCTTGAGGCGGATATCAAACAGATTGCCGCTGAGATGCGCGATCGTGACTTGAGGGACAGCTCCCGTGCGGATGCTCCCCTTACCCAGGCCCCTGACGCCATACTTGTCGATACGGATCATATGACCGTTGACCAAGTGATTGATGCTATCGTGGCTGTGTATAATCGGGCCGAAGCCGCTGAGGAAGCATAGATGCTCTACCTCTTCGGGAAATCACTGAGTTGGCTGCTGGCCAAGGCGTTCGGCAGAATGAAAGTCATCGGTCAGGAGAATATTCCGCGCAGCGGCGGAGTGATGATCTGTGCCAATCACGTCAGTTTTGCAGACCCGCCGGTGCTCGGAGCGGGCTGCCTCAGGCAAATCCACTATATGGCCAAAATTGAGCTGTTCCAAATCCCGATCCTGGGCGCGCTCATTCGTGGGGTGGGGGCTTTCCCTGTGCAGCAGCGGACTGCTGATCGTGCGGCGATTAAGGCGGCGGCTGAGCATCTGGCTCAAGGGGATGTGGTCGGAATGTTTCCTGAGGGCCAGCGCGTACACGGCGGCGAACTTGGACCGGCCTTGCCTGGTGCAGGCATGATAGTGCTTCGAGCAAAAGTGCCGGTAATTCCGGCTGCTTTAATTAACACCGATAAACTACTTCCGCCGCATCACGTGCTGCCCAGGTTCACTCGCGTGATAGTGGCGTATGGCGAACCGGTCGATTTGTCGGATTTATATGACAAATCAGGTCGAGAAGCGATCGAGGAAGCCGGCAAGCGCATAATGAGTGCAATTGGTGAGTTGATTGCTATGCACCGCTGACTTCCATCGATCCACTTTTCTCATCTATTGCCCTGTGATATCCTCTTGTGCACGCACCATTACGACAGGCCGTATCAAACTGCCGGATAGCTCGCAGGAGGATGCCCCGGTCACTTGGACGTGACTCCAACCCGGGTTCAAAGTCGCACCAGCAGGCAGCACACACTTCACGCCAATCCCACTGCCGTCATCAATAACGAACGACTTACCTTCGGGATCAACCGAGATGACTCGACCCCAAACGCGAACAAGCAGACCAATATTGTTCACGCCGATCCCGCCGGTGACTCCTGCCTGACCGAGTCCCGATATGAGATTAATCGCGTCTCCACCGCCCAGAGCTTTATTGGTCATTCCTAATGGAAGAACGCTGCCTGTCCCCGTTGCCGTCACACCGGTCGCAGCGACGAATCGTTCGCCAGAGGGTTTAGTCTGGATTTTACCATAGACGCTTACGCGCGCTCCCACTGCCAGTCCGTGCGACGCTCTTTCCACACGAATGCCCGAGGTTCTGTCTTGTGATTCGATATAAAACACGCCGTTCCACGCTGCCGTCACAATCTGAGATTGCAAGAACACAGTCATGCCGTCTTCCAGCTCTTTTATTTCCGGGGTGTTGAATGATCCTTTAAGCCCGACGGTATGGAATGTTCCGGCGGTTACCTGGACGAATCCGGAGTTTTCACCAGGAATGTCGCATTCTTTATGTTCATTCGTGGACCAGACTGCTATCGATCCATTCGCTCGTAGAGCTGCGCAGTGGAATGGGCCGGCGGCGATGTCTACAAAGCCGGTATTAGGCTGCGAAATGTTTTGCTGGCCATAAGAATTGTCTCCCCAGACGCGGACCGAGCCATCAGCCTTCAGGCACATACTCACGTTTCGACAAGCGCGAATAGCCACAAACCCTGAGTTGGGAGTCGGAACTTTGCACTCGTTGTAGTAGTTGTCCCCCCACGCTGCGATTGAGCCGTCGGCTCGTAGAGCAAGATTGTGTTTCCATCCCGATGCAACTGCTACGAATCCTGAGTTTGCTCCGGGCGGAGGGTTGCATTGGCCTTTATCGTTCATTCCCCAGGTTACTACCGAACCGTCGGTCTTCAACGCGATGTTCTGATAATCGCCGGCATCCGCCATCACGAAGTTGCCGTTAGGCACAGGGTTGTCGCCATATCCGTATTCTTTTTTGCCCCACACCACCACAGTTCCATCATTTTTCAATCCGAGGCAGTGATATAAGCCTATTCCTACAGAGCAAAATCCGGTGCGATCAACCGGTCTGCTTTGACCATAGACGTGGTTTCCCCATCCAATAAGGCTGCCATCTTTTTTAAGTCCTATGTTGGCGTAATAGCCTGTGGCGACTGATACCAGATCGGTATTGTCTGTTATATTGTGCTGGACGAGATCATTGTTGCCCCAACAGACAATCGTACCGTCTGCTTTTCTGCCCATCGAAAATCTTGAACCGGCTGCGATGGCCACGAAATTGGCGTTTGGCGAAGGAATGTCGCACTGGCCGTCCGCGTTAGATCCCCACGCTACAATTGTACCATCACTTTTCAATGCTAGAGAGTGCTTTACCCCAGCAGAAATCGCGATGCAATCGGACAGACCTGCGGGCTTGTGCGTTTGACCTTTCTCATTTCGACCAAAGCATTCTACCCTGCCGTCAGCCCGCAGTGCCGTAGTGAAATCGTAGCCGCATCCTACATCCACAAACCCTGAATTGGGCG
>JAAYKG010000137.1 GCA_012522555.1 Armatimonadota bacterium | reverse complement strand
GCGGATATCTTTGATAGTGGCCGTACCGAGCGGGGTCAATTTGATCTGCCCCACCTCGACCTTCAGATTAAATCTACGCTGCAGTTCGAGAGCCACGATGACATTTGATTGCTTTGCCAGAAGCCTGACCTGCTGCCGTATGAACACAATACTCGCCACCACAAGCGCGACCACAGGCAAAATCGATATCGCCAGCAGTATTAGCCTGCGGATAGGAGTCATACTGAACCCTCCTCGGCGGGATGTATCTTGACGTCGAAATTACGCTCAAAAGCTCGGATACAGGCGGCTTTGACAGAATCCATTGACGGAGCATCCCCCAGCAGTTCCTTCATGCTGGTCAGTTGTGACGATGCAAGGCCGCAGGGGTTAATGAGGTTGAAGTGGCTCATATTCGGGGCTATGTTGAGGGCGAACCCGTGGTAGGTGACCCATTTTCGGATGGCGACCCCGATTGAGCAAACTTTTCTGTCTCCGACCCAAACCCCAGCCGGGCCGTTGCGATGTCCCTCCAGGTCGTATTCGTCGAGGACGTCGATTATGCACTGTTCTAAAGTGCGAAGATAGGCATGCAGGTCCCCGCCCATCCGCCTTATGGGGAAGATCGGATAACCGACAAGCTGTCCGGGGCCGTGATAGGTGACATCCCCTCCTCTGTCGGTATCGACGAGTTCTACACCTTGGTTTTGCAGTATCTGAGAGCTTGCCAGAACGTTGCCCGGGCCGGTTTTGACCCCTTTTGTTATTACAGGATCGTGCTCAAGGAGCATCAGTGCGCCAAATATCTCTCCGGCCACACATTTAGCGTGCAATTGCAATTGCAGGTCGAGCGCATCTGCATAAGATACACGCGTAATATTATACAATTCTATACAATTCTTGCGGGCACGCGTAGGAGCAGGTGGCAGATCCTTATGTGATAACGCGTCCATAACCCCTCCTGCGCCTCCTGGCAACTGCTCATAGTATACCCGTGTGGTAGGGGCCGGTCAACAGAAGTATGGCCGATGGCCTCATGTTTCCAAACACCGAAGGGATTTTTCACTTGGCGCAGAAATCTGATGTATGTTCTCTGTAATCCTTTGTAGGGTCAAACTTGCTAGCCACAGAGTGGCGAAGGGATGGCTATGATGAGAGGCTTTATTCTGATGGTTTTTTGCACGTTTTTGATTGCACAAAGTTGTATTGGCGCACCGGAACCGACAAACCAAACGCTGCGATTCCGTGAGCGATTCATCATTGATCTGGCGAAAAAAATTCCGGATATTCTAAAGACGCAAGACCCGAAAACCGGTCGGTTCGGCAGCGGAATCTGGATTGTCAACGATCAGAACATTATATTTCCGCTTGCCGTGGCTTGGGCGACGAAGTCCGATAACAATCCACATTATCACGACCCCAAACTGCTTGAGGCTATTATGGCAGGGGGTGATGCGCTGATAGACGATCAAGCGCCCGATGGGCAGTGGCTGTTCCGCAAAAAGGACGGCTCAACCTGGGGTATGACGTTTATGCCGTGGACCTACAGCAGGTGGATTCGTGCGTTCGGGATGATCCGGCAAGCGATGCCGGTGGAAAGACGGCAGAGATGGGAAAAAGCTCTGCTGTTTGGTTACTCGGGAATCTCCAAAACGCAGCTTCACACCGTGCATAATATACCGACCCATCACGCGATGGGTTTGTATATAGCAGGGCAGGTTTTTAATAATGACGAGTGGCGCAGGCAGGCGAAGGATTTTATGGCTGAGGTGGTCGCGAAACAGGACCCCGGCGGATTCTGGAGCGAACACAACGGCCCTGTGGTTGTGTACAACTTTGTCTACTCCGAGGCATTGGGGATATACTACGCCGCCAGCAAAGATAGAACCGTGCTCCCCGCATTGGAGCGAGCGGGAGCTTTTCATTCGGCGTTCGTCTACCCAAACGGAGCAAACGTGGAGACAATCGACGAACGTAATCCCTATTCGTTCTCAAGACCCGGTGGGAATGTAGGCTTCACATTCACCGCCGAAGGCCGAGGCTATCTGCAGCACCAGTGGAATCTGATAAAGGCGTTCAGCCCGGATGTTATGGCTGAGTTCATTATGTATGGCGAAGAAGGCGAGGCACTGCCTACCGCCGCACAAAGAACCGATTATTTGTTTGTGTCCAACGATGATAAGTCTATGATCCGGCGTAAAGGCAGTTGGTTCATCAGTTTTTCGGGATATCATTGCCCCGTATTCGAGAGTAGATGGATTCAGGATCGACAAAATTTCGTCAGTATATTCCACGATAAAGTTGGGGCCATAGTCGGCGGCGGAAACACCAAATTGCAGCCGCTGTGGAGCAATTTTACAGTGGGCGACACGTCTCTGCTGGCCAAAGTCGCGGGGGAGACCAACCCCAAATTCACACCCCCCGATGGCCTGGTTCACCTCCCCTCGAAAGCGACGCTGCAAAAAACGGACTCGACTGGGATCAGCCTGGAATACGACAAGGAAAGATGCAGCATTAACGTGGAGGTGGTCGATGACGACACAGCGATTATCAAGCTGGCGGCGACCTCGAACTCCAATCTCCCCGTAGCCGCACATCTGACTTTGATTCCTCGAATGAATCAGCCATTTGTTACGGAGCGTTCCGAGCGCGTGCTCAACGATGAGGAGTTTACTGTGTCCGGAGCGCAACTCGGAAGTTGGATCCAACAATCGGGCTATAGGTTAGCAATACCCGCGGAGGCGACAGTTAAGTGGCCGGTGCTGCCGCACAATCCATACACCAAGGATGGATATGCAAAATCGTCAGAGGGTCGAATTGTGGTGTCATTACCGTTCTCCAGGGAGAAGCCCGAATATAAGCTCACATTGTCAATAACCAAGCCAGTTGAGAAGACCGGGAAGAAAAAGGAGCAGCCTATGATCTGGGCAAACTTGATGCATCTGAGTTACAACATGTGGTTTGATCGTGAAGCGCCGGAGCTTACCGACAGAAAAGTTGTCCCGGCAAGCTCGCTGATGCGCTTCGACAAGTCTTTGTGGGACGATATGCTCGTGAAGATGGCGGAAAATGGCGTAAATATGCTCGTCATCGACGTCGGGGATGGGGTCAAATACAAATCCCACCCGGAAGTATCCGTGGATGATGCGTGGTCGATCAAGCAGTTAAAAGAGGAACTGGCCAAGATACGCGCACTGGGCATCGAACCAATCCCGAAGCTCAATTTTTCGGCGACACACGACGTCTGGCTTGGGCCTTATTCGCGAATGGTCTCGACCCCGCAATATTATAAAGTGTGCGGTGATTTGATTCGTGAGTGTATCGAGATATTCGACAAGCCGAGATTTTTCCATTTGGGGATGGACGAGGAGACATACGGACACCAACTTCATTGGGCGTATGTCGTGATACGCCAATATGACCTGTGGTGGCATGATTTCGATTTCCTGGTTGAGCAGGTGGAGAAAAACGGCTCACGCGCGTGGATATGGTCCGATTATATCTGGAACCACCAGGACGAGTTCCTGGAGAGGATGCCGAAGTCGGTGCTGCAAAGCAATTGGTATTATGGCAACACTATGGAGCCGGAAAACCCGAACGCTCAGAAATATGTGAATGCATATAAAGTTCTGGATGCGAATGGGTTCGATCAGATTCCGACCGGCAGCAATTGGTCTAACCCGGTCAATTTCGGTCTCACTGTGAAATGGGCCAAAGAAAATATTGCGCCCGAACGGCTGAAGGGATTCCTGCAGACTCCTTGGAAACCTACAACTGAGGAATTCAGACAGCACCATATTGACGCCATCGAGCAGATAGGCGCGGCACGAAAAGAATTCGAAAAATGAAAAGTGAGGAGCAAACAATGATTTGGGCTCATCTTCTACATTTGAGTTACAACATGTGGCTGGATCGCGATGCAACCGAGCTGGAAGGCTACGGGCGGATAATAGTCGGAAGCCCAAAATTGCGATTCGACAAGGCGGTCTGGGATGACCTTCTGCCGAGAATGGCGGATAATGGCGTCAATATGCTGGTTATCGACGTCGGCGACGCGGTGCAGTATAAGTCGCATCCTGAGATCGCGGTTGAAGGGGCATGGTCGATTGAGCAGTTGAAAGACGAGCTTGCCCGCCTGCGCGGGATGGGGATCGAACCAATACCCAAACTCAATTTTTCAGCTACTCACGACTTGTGGATGGGGCCTTACTCGCGGATGGTATCAACACCAAAGTATTATGAGGTCTGCGCAAATGTGATCCGGGAATGCGTCGAGATTTTCGACAATCCGAGGCTGTTTCATCTTGGCATGGACGAGGAGACATTCGATCATCAGCGACATATGGAATACGTCGTAATCAGACAATACGACCTGTGGTGGCATGATTTCAATTTTCTGGTCGAGCAAGTCGAAAAGCTCGGCGCGCGAGCGTGGGTGTGGTCTGATTATATCTGGAATCACAAGGAAACGTTCCTTGAAAGGATGCCAAAATCCGTGCTGCAGAGCAACTGGTATTACGATCAGTCGATGGAGCCGGAGAACCCTGTGTGCAAGCATTATGTCGATGCATACAACATTCTCGAAGAAAGCGGCTACGATCAGATACCCACGGGCAGCAACCACTCCTATCCGGAGAACTTTGGCAGCACCGTCAGATGGGCTAAAGAAAATATCGCGCCTGAGAGGTTGAAGGGGTTCTTTCAAACCATTTGGAGACCGACGACTGAGGAGTTCCATCTGAGGCATATCGAAGGCATCGAGCAGATCGGAGCCGCTCGCAAGGAGTTTGAGAAGTAGCGGGATGCTATCTGGAATCGAAAATGTCCGATTGCGCCGTGAGGACGAGGATAAAGGTGATGGGGTAGCTTCGTTTGACGCGTAAGCCCAGTCTGCCGCGTTGACACTGTATAAAACCGAATGATATACTACGGTTGCCCGATCTATGCGGGTTTGATATCAGGCTTTGCAGGGGAGCAGATCGGCTCTGTTCTCCTCTTTTTTGGCGCTAGGCGCCGGCCGGAGGATACCTTTGAGCAAGCTGGAAATTGACATTGAAATAGTCAAAAGACTTGTCGATTTGGTGGATAAACATCATCTCGAAGAGTTGACCGTTGAGCATTCGGATATCGCCATCACAGTAAAAGGTAAAAATCCTAGGCAGAATGTTCCGATAACTATACAGGGCAGCGCTTTGCCGAGCGTGCAAGGAGCTGTTGCTTCCAGTGAAGAGTTTGACACCGAGGGGCCTGAGGAGCTTGAAGAAGAAGCTACTGTTGAAGAAACAGGCAAGATAGTCGATATCACGGCCCCGCTTGTTGGAGTCTTCTATCGCGCACCCGCCCCGGATGAGCCGCCGTTAGTCGAGGTAGGCGACGTCATAGCTGTTGGTTCGAGAATCGGATTGCTGGAAGCCATGAAGGTTTTCAACGAGGTTCCCAGCGAGGTCGCAGGCGAAGTCATCGCGATACCCGCGGAAAACGGCAAGCTGGTTCGCGAGGGGGATGTGCTTGTTCGCGTTCGTGTCGAGGAGTAAGCGGTGAAAAACACAATTAACGTCGGGGTAATCGGCTTCGGTGTGGTTGGCGCCGGAGCAGTGGAGATCCTACAGGCAAACAGCTATTCTATTAAACAAAAAGTCGGCTCAACGCTGCGGGTCAAAAAGATCGCGGACCTCGATATCACTACCCCCAGGCCCATCTCGGTCGAAGATGGCGTTTTGACCACCAATGTAGATGATATTATTAACGACCCCGATATCGACATCGTTGTCGAGACTATTGGCGGGGTAAAGCCTGCCGGGTCGTTTATTCGCCGGGCGTTGGAAGCCGGGAAACACGTTGTGACGGCTAACAAAGAGCTTATCGCCAAAGAAGGCAAGACGCTGCTGCCCCTCGCGGCCGAACTTAAACGTGATCTTATGTTCGAGGCCAGTGTGGGCGGCGGGATCCCAATAATTCGCCCATTGAAAGCCTGTCTTGCCGGTAACAATATTGCGGAGATCAAAGGGATCGTCAACGGGACTACCAACTATATCCTCACGAGGATGGCCGCTGAGGGGCTGAGTTACTCGGACGTGCTGCCGGATGCGCAGGCGAAAGGTTACGCGGAAGCTGATCCCACTGCGGATGTTGAGGGGTATGACGCGGCATATAAAATTTCTATCCTGGCTTCAATCGGATTTACGAGCCGAGTGGATGTCGCCAAAGTCTTTTCTGAGGGCATAACCAAGATCACGTCCGAGGATATGCGGTATGCAGCCGAACTGGGATATGTTATAAAACTGCTTGCCATCGCACAGAATATCGATGGCGCAATGCTGGTTCGAGTGCACCCTACGTTCATACCGAAACATCATCCACTGGCGAGCGTCGACGATGTGTTCAACGGCATTTATGTGAACGGCAGCGCTGTGGGAGAAGTAATGTTTTATGGGCGCGGCGCAGGTTCGATGGCTGCCGGCAGCGCGGTTGTGGGGGATGTGATCGATATTGCCCGCAACATCAACTTCGGCGCCACCTCGCGTATTTCGTGCACTTGTTATGAGACGCGAGAGATGCTGTCAATGGACAGAGTGCGCTGCAAGAATTATATCCGGGTGCGGACGGAAGACAAGCCAAAGGTGCTCGCTTCGATAGCGACCGCTTTTGGCGACAACGATGTGAGTATAGAATCGGTAATTCAAAAAGTGCTGCCGAATGAAACGGCAGAGGTTGTATGGCTGACTCATGAGGCTGATGAGCCGAACACGCGGCGGGCGGTGGAGTTGATTCGTGCGCTGCCGGTAGTCAAAGAAGTGAGCAATTGGATTCGAGTGGAGGAATAGTGATGGCCACGCTGCAAGATCAATCGTCGTGTTTCAAGCGGATGCCGCTTATTGAGAGATATCGGGAGTTTATGCCTCTGACCGAAAACTCGCCGATTGTTTCGCTGCTGGAGGGCTACACACCGCTGGTGCGTGTCGATCGATTAGCCGGACAGATCAGCGACAAGATCACGCTGTATGTTAAGTTCGAGGGTATGAACCCCACTGGCAGCTTCAAGGACCGCGGCATGACGATGGCGATCAGCAAGGCTGTTGAGATGGGCAGTAAAGCGACAATTTGCGCATCAACCGGCAACACGGCTGCCTCAGCTGCGGCATATTCTGCGAGAGCGGGGCTTGTGTGTGCTGTGATTCTGCCGAAGGGCGAAGTTGCTTTGGGCAAGGTTTCGCAGTCGATGATGCACGGGGCTAAGGTGATAGCAATCGACGGCAATTTCGACGATGCTCTGCGAATTGTGCGCGAGATCACCGACAGCTATCCAATTACACTGGTGAACTCGTTGAATCCATTCAGGATAGAGGGGCAAAAGACCGGCGCGTTTGAGATTTGCGATGATCTTGGCCATCAGCCGACGTATCACGCTATCCCCGTTGGAAATGCCGGGAATATTACGGCTTATTGGGCCGGTTATAAGGCCTATAAAGAGGCTGGGCGAATCGACGGGCTGCCCAGGATTCTTGGATTCCAAGCCGCGAAGTCCGCGCCGATAGTGGATGGACGGCCGATTCCTAACCCTGAAACAATCGCAACGGCGATTCGCATCGGCAACCCGGCGAGTTGGAAGCAGGCTGAGGCAGCGCGGGATGAATCCGGTGGGCTAATCGAAAAAGTCACCGATGAGGAGATAACCGAAGCCCAGAAACTGCTCGCTCGGACCGAAGGTGTTTTTTGTGAGCCTGCATCTGCGGCATCTATCGCCGGGGTCATTAAAAAAGCTAAAGAAGGGTTTTTCACCGAAAATTGCGAGGTTGTGTGCATACTCACCGGACACGGATTGAAAGACCCGGAGCGCGCAAAGAAGATTTGCGAGCCGATGATTGAGATGCCTGCCGACACGAACGAGGTTGCGAAAGTGATGGGGCTGATATGATCGTAACGTCGACCGACATTGCGGGGCTGAAAAAGCATATTACCGGTAAGGTCCGGGATGTGTATGACCTTGGGGACGCCCTGCTGATTGTAGCCACGGACAGATTATCCGCTTTCGATGTTGTCCTGCCGACGGGGATACCGGATAAGGGTCGAGTGCTGACCCAGATCTCGTTGTTCTGGTTCGAGATGACTTCGGATGTTGTTGATAATCATGTCATCACCGACGATATCGATGATATTTTGAGCAGAATCGGCGCTGCCGGGGCAAATGATCCCGAGCGGTATCGTGAGATGATCGCCGGCAGGTCTATGATTGTCACCAAGACCAAACCCTACCCTATCGAGTGCGTGGTGCGGGGTTATCTCTCAGGCTCAGCCTGGAAGGAATATTCCGCGATGCGAGAAGTCTGTGGAAACGGCGATCCGATTGTGCTGCACGGCGTTGAGCTGCCGGGGGATATGGTGGAATCTCAGATTCTGCCGAGGCCGGTTTTCACCCCATCCACCAAGGAATCTGAAGGCCACGATATTAACATAAGCGCTGCCCGTGCGAGAGAAATAGTGGGCGAAGAAGAAGGCACCCAATTGGAAGCGATCAGCCTCGCCGTGTATAAGCGAGCGTCGGAATATGCCGCGCAACGAGGGGTGATCATAGCCGATACTAAGTTTGAAATCGGTCGACTTCACGATCGAATGATCCTGATCGATGAGGCTTTGACCCCGGATTCATCGAGGTTCTGGGATGCTGAAACATATCAGCCGGGCAAAAGTCAGCCAAGCTTCGATAAGCAGTTTGTGCGGGACTTTCTGCTGACGCTGGATTGGGACCAGACTTATCCTGGGCCGGAATTGCCGATGGAGATTGCTGAAAGAACTGCTGATAAATATCGAGAGGCGTATTACAAGATCACCGGTCGACAGTTATAAACAGAGCAATTAGATGAAATATCTGCTGATTATATTTGATGGAATGGCGGATGAGCCGCTGGTTGAGCTTGATGGCAAGACCCCTATGCAGGTCGCCAGGACTCCGCATATGGACGGCCTGGCGGCGAAAGGGATGATCGGAGCCGCCAATACGACCCCTGAAGGAATGTCGACGAGCAGCGACGTCACAAATATGGGGATTCTCGGCTTCGACCCGTTAAAGTACTATAGAGGACGTGGGGCGATCGAAGCCGCCAGCTTGAACATTCCGATGGAGACCAGAGATGCGGCTTTTCGTATGAACTTAGTCGCCACGGATGGCGAAAAGATGATAGACTCTACCGCCGACCACGTCTCCACCGATGAGGCGAGGCAGTTAGTAGCTGCGATTGATCACAAGCTGTCGACTAGCGCAATAAAGTTCTATCCGGGTGTCAGCTACAGGCATATAATGATCTGGCGCGGCGGATCGGACAATGTTCGCTGTATGGCTCCGTATAAGATTCACGATAAACCCTATACAGATTATTTGCCCGAAGGGGACGGAGCAAGCAAGCTCAAGTCGCTGATCGAAGATTCTTATGAAATCCTGAACAACCACCCCTTAAATATTCGCCGCCGCGACGCTGGGCAGCTTGCCGCGAATATGATCTGGTTCTGGGGCGAAAGCAGGCTGCCGGAAATTCCAAGTTTCTTGAGTTTGACCGGCCTTAGCGGTTCGGTCGTCGCCGGGGTCGATTTGATTAAGGGCTTGGGGCGTATGGTCGGCCTGAACGTAGTCGAAGTGCCCGGCGCGACCGGCTATGTGGATACGAACTTCTTGGGCAAAGCCCAGCATGCTCTCGCCGAACTCGATAAGCGCGATTTTGTGTGGGTTCACATAGAGGCCCCCGACGAAGCGGGGCATGAAAGTGATATCGAAAAGAAGATCAAGGCTATCGAAGACTGCGATCAGCAGGTGTTGGGAACGCTTCTTAACGGTCTTGCTGCACGCGGCTATGATTTCCGGATTCTTCTGATGCCGGACCACCCCACCCCTATTGCAACTGGTGCGCATTCTCCTGAAAAGGTGCCGTTCCTGCTGTTCGATTCGACGAAGCTGCGAGATAACAACCTGCCGATGGATGAGCGCGGGGCGATTGATACTGATTTGATCGTTGAGTATACGCCGGATTTGATGAAATTGCTGCTCGACAGTTGAGGTAGCAGAATGGATATTCTCGAGGCTGCAAATCGCCACTCGATGCTAGACGTCGGAGATGTCGTTTTAGTGGCAGTCTCCGGCGGACCTGATTCTGTCGCGATGCTGCATGCTCTTCACATTGTGTCCTCCAAGCTAGGTATATCTCTACATATTGCCCACCTGAATCACGGCATCCGCGGAGAAGAGTCCAATTCTGACCAAGTATTTGTGTGTGAACTTGCACAACAATACGGTATTCCAATATCCACCGCTCGAGTTGATGTACCAACACTTCGCATCGAATCAGGACTCGGAGAGGAAGAAACTGCCAGGATTGAACGGTATAAGTATTTGCAAGATACTGCTACAATGTTAAGCGCTGATAAGATCGCGATCGGGCACAACGCAGATGATCGAGCGGAATCTGTGCTGCTTAACATCATCCGAGGATGCGGCATCGACGGATTGGCCTCGATCAAACCGATTAACGGCAAGATCATACGACCGCTTATAGATACGTCCCGTGCCGACATCGACCGATACATAACAGAGAACAGCCTCGATTATCGCCTCGATAAAACAAATCTCGACACCACTTACGCTCGTAATCGCGTGCGGCATGAGCTTATAACGCTACTTGAGAGAGATTATAACCCACAAATACGCCCGGCACTCGTGCGGCTCGCTGAAATCGCTGCATATCAAATGGATTATATGCGATATGCCGCCCAAAACGAGGAACATAATGTGATTTTAGGGGCTAGTTTGGATACAGAACTCCTCACTAATCTGCCTAAAGCGCTGCAGTCGCAAATAATCAGAAACAAGATTTCGGAAGTCAAAAAAGACCTTGTGGACGTATCATACGACCACATCGAGAGCGTGATCGAAGGGCTGAAATCGGGCGCGGATTTTACGGTCAATCTGCCGACCGGCGAGTTCTTCGTATCGCGCACGAGAAATGTTCTGCGGGTATGGCGGCGGGATCCGCCTGAGCCTGCCAAAGAATATGAAATTGTTTTGCGAGTGCCGGGGGAAACGGCGATTGCGGATTCTGAACTGACTTTGAGATGTGAACTCGTGCGCAATCCAAAGCCTGCAAAACTATCCCACGATGAGGCCTTGTTGGATGCGGCTACCATAACAGGAAAATTGGTAGCCCGCAGCGCTCGAGTTGGGGATCGAATTCAGCCTTTCGGGATGACTGGCACCAAGAAACTCCAGGACATATTTGTCGACAAGAAGATACCCAGGCGTGATCGCGCGCGTGCGGCGGTAATATGTGACGATGAAAAGATTTTATGGGTGGCAGGGGTGGTTTCGTCGGAGCTTGGAAAGGTGACTGCTAAAACCGTCCAAGCTATTCACATTGTCGCAGCGCCTCATCAATCAACATGACTGTGTGAACGGACTTTTGAGGCATTTGCCGATGCACGATCGAATCCCTCAACTGAATCACACACGCCGAACAGCCCGTAGCTACAACATCCGCACTCGCGTTTGTAATACAATCCATCTTGGTCTGGGCGACAGTTTGTGAGAGTTCGGGATGATAGACGCAGAACGTTCCCCCTCCCCCACAACAGCGATCAGCCTGCTCCATCTCAACAAATCGGTTCCCCGCTATCGACTTTAACAGCTGCCTCGGAGTCTCATATACCCCCATCCCTCTGCGAAGGTGACACGGATCGTGATAGGTGAGAATTTGATTGGATTCTATGGGTTGAATATTCGCGTCGGTTGCATATTTCGTAACAAAATCTGCGATATCAATGATTTTTCGGCCGATAGGTTCCGCTTCCGCAAAGCCGAGCAGTCCGGTCCAATCTTGGGAGATCGTCATGCCGCACGAACCGCACGAGGTTACTACATACTCCGCATCAATTTCAGATAGAATGCGAATGTTGCGCTCCGCCAGCACCTTAGAGGTCGCGATATCCCCGGAATTCCAAACCGGCGTCGAACAGCAACCGAGATCATGCGGCAATATCACCCGGGCGCCGAGTTTCTGGAGAATGCTCACGGTCGCAAGGCCGACCTCCGGATAAATCAAGTTGGCGGCACAACCGGGGAAATATGCGACGGTGATTTTATGTTTGCCAAGCGGCTCATTTATCTCAGGCAAACTGGCCAACAGCGACCGTCGTCCCATAACGGGCAGATCTTTATCCCGCCGCATACCGACCAGGGGAAGCAGATAGCGCAGTGGATTGTTTTGTAAGTCAATCGCCGACAGATACTGCGCCAAGCCAGCGACGCGCGAACCAAGCGCCATAAGCCGTGGGCTTTTTAATCCGTAGTTGAAGATCAGCTTCTTGGTCAGCGGCAAGTCCCCCATCTCAGCCATCGCGCATCGAGCAGCCAGGGCGATCCTGATTGGCTCGACCCCGCTGGGGCACTCTTCAGCGCAAGCGCCGCAATTGAGGCAGCGATCCATTTGATCCTTGACGTTACTTGTAAGCTCAAGCTCTCCACCGACCACTGCGCGGGCAAGCCGAACCTTGGCGCGTGGGGATGTGGTCTCCTCGCCGATAAAGACAGGGCAAGAGGCTTTGCAGAAGCCGCACTTCATGCAGTGCGTCAATGCTTCATCAAGCTCGGCGATACGTTTAGGAATCATAAGATCAAACAAACTTTCCGGGATTGAGTATGCCGTTGGGATCGAGGGCACGCTTGATGCGCTTCATAACCTCTATGCTTCCATCACCAACTTCTTGAGTCAAAAACGGAGCTTTGCTGAAGCCGATTCCGTGCTCCCCACTTATAGTGCCGTCGAACTCCAGCGCCGCCGCTATCAGTTCTTCGACTGCAACCTCCACGCGCTTCATCTCATCTTCATCGCGCTCATCAGCGAGGATGGTCGGATGCAGATTTCCGTCCCCCGCGTGCCCGAACGTGCCTATCATCACGGAATTTTTCGCGCCGATTTGCTGCACTTTGGCTATCATCTCGGCAAGCTTGGGCAGCGGAACGGTTACGTCCTCGAGAATTGACGTCGGTCTCGCCCGACTAAGCGCAGCTAAAGCTACTCGCCTGGCCTGCCAGATTCGATCTCGCTCCGCCGCATCATCAGCCTGCTGCACCGTCGCCGCACCGCTATCGGTAAGGGAGCGAATAGCGAGTCCGGCCTCTTCTACTACTACCGCTTCGACCAAACCGTCGAATTCCACAAGCACCAATGCACCCGCATCGATCGGCAGCCCGAGATGAGCGTAGTCTTCTATAACTCTCAAGGTGACATTGTCGATTATCTCCAGAGTCGACGGCACTAGTCCGGCTGCAATTATATCGGCGATAGCCTGGCCGGCGACTGCTGCGTCCGGGAAAGTGGCCATCATAGATTTGCGATATTTGGGCATGTGGACCAATCGAAGAGAAATCTCCGTTATCACTCCCAGCGTCCCTTCAGAGCCACACATCAGCGACACCAAGTCATATCCAGCCACGCATTTGCGCGTTCGCGCACCACTCTGAAATGCTTCACCGGTCGGCGCGACTGCCTGAATTTGCATAAGATAATTTCTTGTTACTCCGTATTTGCCCGCGCGAAGCCCGCCGGCGTTCTCCGCAACATTGCCGCCAATGGTGGAGACGCTCATACTCCCCGGATCCGGTGGATACAGCAGCCCGATTGCCTCAGCCTTGTCGGCAATCGCAGTGGTTATTACCCCAGGCTCAACGATCATATGCAGATTAGCCGGGTCAAGCTCAATTATGCGATTCATCCGGGTCAGATCCAGAACGACTCCACCGCTTGACGCAACCGAACCACCACTAAGACCAGTCCCCGCGCCGCGAGGCACAACCGGAAACGACTCTGAGTTGGCGAGTATAAGTATGCGTGAGATTTGCTCGGCATCGGCAGGCCGCACGACGGCATCCGGCACGCACTCGACCCGCTGGCCGTCATAGGCGTAGCATATCCTGTCCTCTGCAGATGTCAGAACATTGGCATCGCCGACTATTGCCCGAAGTTCAGAGATAATTGACGCGCTTACGGCTGTTTTATCCATAGTTCTAGCATAAGCCAATCGAGCGGCGGCGTCAAGGGAGAGCGACCGCCAAACGCCGTGCCACTATCTCGCCACAACAAACGCAAATCGCTCTCCGAACCTGGCTCGATCCTCGGCTTCAAATGTGATTACCACTCCCGTTGAGCCCGAACCCGCCGGCAACAGTTCGAATAATTTTTCGCTGGAGGATTGATGTGGCACGTCATAATCTAAAGCCACCTTCTTGACAGTTGAACCTTGCTCGATTCGCAGAGTTACTCCTCCAGTCGGCGCGCCCCACGGGGTTAGGAGTTTCGCCTCGCCCAGGTTCGTAAAAGTCACCTTAGCCAGCACAGGCCTATCTGCGGCAACCGTGATCGTACCCTCCTTCGGAACTTCGATCCACTCGTTGTCGGCATCTTGAATTTTCACGGAATCGATGGCTGCATCGAGATATTTGGGTGGGTTCGAGCCGCTCAAAGGCCCATTTCCTACAGCAACCAGCGGGCAGTTAGCCGATGTCGTGTCGGTGCCCAGAGTTCGTAGACCTGGCGAGCGTCCCTTGGCTATTGCCGCCCAAAACTCAACCTGGCTCTCGTCATATATCCCAGCGATTCCGTCGGGGTGCTCATCGCGATCTATCTCGATCCAATAATCTGTTTCGGGAGTCGCAGGGCCGTCCAGATATGCTTGGGCGTAATCACGGATTGCCTTTGTAACGGGCCGATCCGTGCCATCGGGGTTGATAATGCCATAATCGCTGTTCTCTCCGTATCGGAATCCGCCCGGGTACCACCAGAAATATATGCCGCTCGCGCCGGACGAGATCAGCATTCGATAGAATTCTTTATAGAACATCTCCTGATAATCAAGCTTGATCTGGGTGTTTCGCATTCGAGATAGCTCCCATGTGCTGACCCCCATCTCCGCCCATATAGTCGGTTTATTCGGCGCCGCCCATTTCGCGTAGCGATATTCAAACCAGCCCGGCTTGACCTTCTCCCAATCGCCGATTCTGCCGTATGCCTCCGGCTGCAGCATATCCACAGCGGCCGCAAGATACGGCCAATCGTAGGGAATCCGCCCTCCCCAACGATAACGCGGATTGCCTGCCTCCGCCATCCTGAAACTGACCAGGTGATGCTCATCGACCGCTCGTATATGACTGCGAGCCTGGTTATACATCTTATACAGCAGGGTGTCCAAGAATCGCCGATACGCTGCGGTCATCTTACGCCATTCTCCGTCGGTGTCGATCTGGTGCGGCAGTGGATTTGTTATCCTGCGATTCTCGCGCGGCAGGTCATACTCCCAATCGGCCTCGGCGTTGGCTATGCTGCCATAGCGCTCTAATATCCACTTCTCCCACTCATCGTCATAAATCTTACGATCTTCGTGAGTGCCAAACATTGGCTCCCAGGCGATGTCATAAGCGAATACCGTATCGTTTTCATCCAAGCGGAGGCGCGTGATGATGTTTGTGATCTTGTCGGCCTCAAATCGAGAAGGCATCCCCGGCCTTAAGCCGACGTTAGCCTTCATTCCACGCTTTTCGAGCCGACGCAGGATATCGAGAAGATTTTGATCATTCTCGAAACCCGTATAAATAAAGATGCTGACCGAGTTCAGTCCCATTTTTTCGATATGATCCAAATCGCGTTCAATTACCTCAGGATCATAAGACCTCGCTCCAATCCAGTGCTCAAAATACTCGCCATCCTCAATGCCAATCCCGGAAGACGGCATATAGTTGACCCCGTGCGCTCGCCATCTCTTGCCGCCCAGCATAAATTCGCCGTTTTTTACTGAGATATATTTTTTTACCGCTTTGGGAGCCCAGACGTAGATATTATGCGCAACGGTATCAATTACCCGGCCATCTCGCAGCAGTTCCGTCGTAACCAGATAGCCATTCTCAGGCCAGTCATCAGGCCTCCATTCGCTCGAAAAACTCTCCGTCTGACCAGGCTCTAAAGTGAACTTCCATTGTTTTACAAGCACCGGCTTCTCTATATCCGGCGCGGTAACAATAACGCGAGCTGTGAGATTGCCGCTGGGCTGTGAAGCAGTGTTGGTTACTCTTGTCCCAAGCACAACGTTCTGATCTTCGAAATAAGTGTAATAATTCGCGCCGCCGTCTAGGATAAACGCTCCGTCACGCATTCTTTGCGCTATTTGGCCGACCATAGAAAGCATCTCAGGCTGCAAGTAGCTTTCGGTTCTGAGAAATCCAAACGACGCCCATACTCCGCCTTTATACGGGCCTCGGGCGTTTACCATCATCGTGACAGGCGCGCCCCGCCATTGCCCATCCTTTGATGTTGCCTCCATAAGCGGAATCCAGCGCCAGTCTCTGCGCTTATTGAAACCTGCCCCATTCGGGCGCGGATGGGAAGATCGGATCATACGCGGATTTTCGATGTTTGACAGGTCGCTGGCTGCCACTATAGCCTGATCTTTTCTTACGAAAAGAGTATTCACGTCTCTTGAATCAAAATATTTGTATCCCGGAGAAAGGGTGTCCAGGGGTGGCAGGTCGCGCTCGACGAGCACGTTGCCTAGGTCCGGCATACTCTCCACCGTGCCAATCGGCCCAAGCCAAAACTCTTGTTTTCCATCGACAGAGCCTGTATGGCTATGAGCCAAACCGGCTGAGAAAGCGACCGCATTTTCGGGTTTCAGGCAATCCCCTCGCTTGCCGCGCCCTTGGGCGCTTATCCAATATTTGAAATCTTTAGGCGCAAGGGCATATTGACGCCACTCCGGATACAACGGCACCACAGCAATCCAGCGAGAGCCATCTTTCTCGCTCCACTCGACGGAAAGCTGCGTCGTTTTCTCGGTTCCTTTGGCGGAAAACACGGTGATAGTGTGGCCCTTAGGGAATGGGTTTTGCAGCTTACCTATACCTATCGTGTCCCAGCCTGTCAATTTTGGTATCACCGCATGCAGCGATTTTTGTCTAGGCGCAGGGCCATCGGAGATATCGTAAACGCTGGGATTTTTGAGGTCGTTGGAGGTGCGTATCCATTGTTTTATTTCGCTGAAATCAAAGAGCACATGATCCGGCAGTTTGCTCGCGTTTGCGCGTTGATATTGCTCGCGGGTAGTCCATGCGCCGTCAACCTCGATCAGCATTCTCTGCCAGAGCGGCGCATTGAGAGCGATGATGTCACCACCGGCTTTCGCGTAATTCAAAAGAATATCCGCAGCCTTAACAGGCAGTGCCGACGCGTTTGGAAGCACCAGCAAATCGATATTGGTGGTGTTGAGGACTTGAGAGTTGCATAGATCACGCATATCGATGGGCAGGACCGAGTAACCGGCCTGACTGATCTGTTGAGTTACGGCTTCGATTAGTTCTGAGGAGTCGCCCCGCAGCCCGGTTTTCAATATAACAGCCGTCCCGGCTTTGCCACTAGATGAGGAGCAGCAGGCTAACGACAGTATTATCGCCAGGGTAACCAGCCTACCAAAATCGAATAACATTACCAAATCCTCCAAAAATAACAATACCAATTGTCAACTACTTTTTGATCCCTCGTTTTCCCTGCTTTCGTCGCTTACGAATGCAAGCGACGAAGGAACTATTGGCCCCGACAGCGAATATTATATATTGAATGTTTTGTCATCGTTAACGACACGAAAAGGGTGTTACCATGCAAATAATAGGTTCTGTGATACTCGGCGTCGTGGTTCTCGCCGCGCTTTATACGATCTTGAAATACAACCAGCTCATCAGCTTGCGAAACAGGATCGAAAACGCGTGGTCTCAGATCGACGTCCAGCTTCGAAGACGGTATGACTTGATACCGAACCTCGTGGAAACCGTCAAAGGCTATGCGGCGCACGAAAAAGAGGTCTTTGAGAACGTAACTCAGGCACGCAGCGCGATGATGAACGCGCAGGGCGTGACGGCTCAAGCTGAAGCGCAGAATCAGATCAGCTCTGCTCTTAAGAGCCTGTTTGCAGTTGCCGAAGCCTACCCGCAGCTCAAAGCCAACGAGAACTTTATGATGCTGCAGGAAGAACTCTCCGGCACTGAGAGCAAGATTGCTTATGCGCGGCAGTTTTATAACGATCAAGTTATGATATATAACACCCTGACGCAGATGTTCCCGACGAATATTCTCGCCGGTATGTTCGGCTTTAGCGCCCGGGATTATTTCCAAATGGAGGATGTGGCTCGGGAACCGGTCCGTGTCGACTTCAACCAATAGTATTTCGCTTCGCATCGAAGTAAGATCAATTTTATTATGTACGAGCAGATTTCAGCCAACATTTGGCGCTCACGCGTCTTGATATTTCTATTCATCATATTTTTCGCGGCAGTCGGCTATGCGCTCTCGCAAGTCGATCCCATATTGCTGCCGATTGCTGTTATCGCGGCAGTGGCTATGACTTTTGTCAGCTTTTATCAAAGCGATAAAATCGTGTTGGCGACGATGCGCGCTCGGCCGGCAGATAAAACCGAGTTTCCGCATTATGTCAACTCCGTCGAATCGATGGCTTTGGCGGCCGGCCTTCCAGTGCCTGCAATTTATGTGGTCGACGATCCATCGCCGAACGCCTTCGCTACCGGAAGAGACCCCCAGCACGCTGTCGTCTGCGCGACTACTGGTCTTATATCAATAATGAACAGGCAGGAACTCGAGGGGGTCGTCGCGCACGAGATGTCGCATATCAAGAACTATGACATACGGTTCATGATGCTGGTGGCGGTGATGGTCGGGGCGATCGCGATGATGGCTGATTGGTTTTGGTGGAGCGGCCGGCTGGGGATGATGCGCAGCAGGGATGACAGAAACAGCGGGCAGGCTCAGGCGATCTGGCTGCTTGTCGGGTTCGCCCTGGCGATCCTCGCGCCGATCTCGGCTGTGCTTATTCAGGCTGCTATTTCACGTAAGAGAGAATATTTAGCCGATGCGAGCGGGGCAATGTTGACCCGTTATCCCGAGGGGTTGGCGAACGCGTTGCAAAAGCTCGAGGCAAACACCCAGCCGATGATTTCGGCGAATAAAGCGACTGCGCATCTATTTATAACAAACCCACTGAAGGGCCGAAGCCTGGCTAATCTGTTCTCAACCCATCCGCCGATTGAGGATAGAATCGAAAGACTGCGAGCAATGTAGGCTACTTCAATATGATCGCTGCGGCTGTGGCACCAATCCCCAGCGCTCCCACCAGGAGGGTGATACAACCCATCGCGGCGCCGACTTTGCGCTGCCTGCCCGAGCGCGTCAATGGAATTCCAATTTTTCTAGAGATCTTGGATTTGGCCGCAGAAATACCCAGCAGTCTTTTCCAGGAAAACCCGCCCCTGTTCATCGAAACCTCCAATACCGTGCAAAGCCACAATACAATCTTTGACAAACGCGGCGAGATACCTTCTTGGGAATGGAGCCAGAAGAGCGTGCGACGATCAAATGAGGTGGCGGCGCCAAGGGGAGTTGAACCCCTCTCCCGGCCTTGAAAGAGCCGTGTGCTAACCGATGCACCATGGCGCCGCGCAAATATATTATACCAGACAGATTCGTCAGACGGCAAGCCGCTTCTCAAGCAAAAGGGCTGGATTTCTCCAGCCCCTGATTCTTTGACAACTGAATAGTGTAAGCGTTAAATGAATGAGATCGACCTGGGATTTGGAGGTTATGGTTAGATATTAGAATTATTCCAATTCCAACTTCCTCTCAATTCCTTAGAAAGGAGGTGATCCAGCCGCACCT
>JAAYKG010000136.1 GCA_012522555.1 Armatimonadota bacterium | reverse complement strand
CATCCGGGACAATGCGAGAAGTACAGCTAAGCCTTGGGTTGATGAGCGACAGCGACGCGGATGAGATGTTGGTTCTGCTGCGGGAGTGTTATTTGGGGCTGGCATCTGCCTATAAGGATGTAGGAGATAACGCCGAGGCCGCCCAGGCGACGGCCATGGCGTCAAAAGTGAAATAAGTCGAATCTACGGCTTGCCCTTCTTGCCCGCCCCTATGGCTCCATTGATCTTATTAAGCATCGCGCGCGCATAGCTGTTTGAAGGCTCCAACGACAACGCTGTTCTGATTTCTTTAAGGGCTTCGGAATATTGGCCGTGCTTGTATAGCGCATAAGAAAGATCCATGTGGACGACGGGGTTTTTGTCGCTGAGTTCTTGTGAGAACGTATCTTTTTCAGCCGAAACCACTATCAACGCCCAATATCCCATCGGCTTCCACAGCTTCTCACATTGGGAGTAGCTGAGTTCGGTGATATCGTCGTAATACGGATCGGTCACATAGAATTTGGATGTTTCGTCGTCATAGCCGGTCAGCACGCGAAAGTGTCCGGAATTATCTTTATCGCTGTTTTGCTGCAGCACCAAAAGCGGAGAGCCGGCGGCGAGCTTGTGTTTGGCGTCGTTGATGTTGGAGTTCCAGGAATATGCGGCATAGCCTTTGTTTCTGGCAAACAGCAGCATCTCCGCGCCGTGCGTAGCTCCGCCGACGGGGTCATATATTTCTTTGCCGATCTCCTGCTGGGTAATCCGCTCTCCCATATATTGCATCACCGAGGTCATTGTGGCCGGGCCGCAGTAGTTATGGAGTTGTTTTATTCGTGGTATCCCTTCGATTTGTATCTTGCCCAGGCTTTGCCCGCTGATAATCGGGGAGACCAACGCCAGGCTCAACACTATGAGAGTAGATGTGCTTAAGGTCCTGAAAAGGCGCAAGTTGTATCTCCGTGAATTGTGATGAATTGAGCTGGGGCCGCCGTAAATGGCCGAGCTTTTCTAATTGGGTGGTCGCACAAAACGTGCCACTCTGAATTTCATTATAGCAGCGCTAGTTGACAGTGCAAGCAGAGGGGCGGAGAGAAAATTAAAAAACCCTCCAGGAATAATCCTTCGGAGGGTTTAGAATTTCAGCCGGGTTAATAGCAGATATATTACCAGCCTCGATAACCGCCATAGCTGCCGGTGTAACCGCCGTAGGAGCGGTTGTTGTAGCTGCCATAGTTGCTGCCATAATTACCATAGGATCGATTGTTGTAGCCGCCGTAGTTGCTGCCGTATCCGCCGTAACGATTGTTGTATCCGCTATTCATTCCGTATCCGCTATTATATCCGTAGCCGCTGTTGTTCCCGTAACCGCTATAGCGGCCGCCCATATTGTAGTTGCTGCCCCAGCCGCCCATACCATAGCCGCCATATCCGCGGTTGGTGTCGCCGCTGTTCAGGATAGATAGAATCTCAGTCGCGCTCACGTTGTTTAGCGGAATCTTTTCTATTTTGATCTCCGGCTCATCGGTTGTAGCATCGATATATGGGGTCTCTGGTATTGGACTCGATGCTGCGACAAGGTTGGAGGTGTCCGGCCGTACGCTGCCGAGATACACCCCGCCATCCTGACGATAGACCAACCCGGCCGATTTAGTCAGGCTTTTCAAGGCCGTCTCGAACGGGACATCTTTGATGGAAAGGGCAGAGATAGTCCCGGTGACGTTGGAGTCGATAGAATAGTTTTTCCCCGTGCCTCTGAATAATGCTTCGATGGCCGATTTGACGTCCGTATCCTTCAGATCGAGGTTTACATTTGGCTGTGCGGTCTGCTGAGCGAAAGTCGCGCCGCCGATTGGGATCATGAGCACGGCAGCCAAAACCGCAGAGCATAGCATTCGCAAACGCAATTCTCTCATAGTAAAAGCCCTCCGCCTGGTTTGCCGGCCTAATTGCCGGCCGCAGCACAATACATCCGTGTTACCCATGTCTATAGACGCAGGCCGCAGCAAAATGTTACAGCCCGGCATGCGCAAGCGACCCACCCCTGATTAATTGCATTATACCCCGATCCCATCAGTTTGCAACGATTGCCGCAGAGAATGATATAATGCTACCGAGGATGCCACTGGACAGCGGAGGTATAACATGCGATTCATCCTGACAATGCCGATTGCTTTCATCGTTTTGGCCGCGAGCTGTGTTGTTACGCAGACGCAGGCAGCCGCCTCGACCTGGGGGACGATTACACAGGGCAAGTGGGGGACCGCCTGGACAGCCAGCCCAATACAAAAAATCTTGCCCAAGACTCCAATTCCCACGACAAAGACCAACGGCGTGCAATTATACGCAGCCAATAACGAGTATGAGCCTTTTCAGATCGTGCTGACCGCAAAGACGCGGATTAACAATATCAAAGTCGTTCCGCACACCCTGGAAGGCCCGGCAAAAGCCAAGATTCCGGCCTGGAGCATAAACGTCAAGAACGTCGAATACGTCAACTGCACTACTCCTACAAACGATGGGATCGAACCGGGGTTATATCCGGATCCCCTCCCCGATCACTTCCCATACAACGCTATAGAGGGCCGCAATGCCGCCGCCTGGGTGACGGTTTATGTGCCGCGTAACACGCCGCCGGGGGACTATAAAGGAACTGTGGATGTGGTCGCCAGCGGCATCGGCAAGATCGTTGTGCCGGTATCGCTTCGGGTTTGGAATTTCACTCTTCCATCTGTCAGCCGCTTGCGCACCGCCTACGGCAACTCCATGCACAACGCATTCAGATATCAAGGCGCGACCACAAAAGAACAACAACGTAAGCTCGTCGAGCTTTATAACCTCAACTTTTTCAAGCACAGAGTGTCGCCATACAACCCCTACACGACCTATGAGCCGCGCATAGAGGAACAAAACGGCCAGATTAACATCGATTTCTCCGATTTCGACGTGGCAATTCAGAAGTTTTTCCCTTATGTCAACAGCTTCATGCTCCCGCGGTTCTGGATGGATGATGACGTTGGGTTTGGCAAGGGCGCTGATGGCCAGCGGAAGAAGATCGACTACATGCGTCAGGTGGCCGAGCACATGGTGGACAAAGGGGTGCTCAAAAAAGGCTACGCGTATATTTATGACGAGCCTCAGCCGGATGTTTTCGACAGCCTCATCGAAGGCGCCAAGACAATCCGAATGGCCGACCAGCGAATCAAGATTCTGCTCACTCGCCGCGTCGAAGAAAAGCTCATCGGGTCGGTTGATATTTGGACGCCGATAGTCGACCACTATGAAGAAGCGCCGAGCAAAGCCCGACAAGCCAAAGGCGAAGAGCTGTGGTGGTATTTGTGCTGCGGGCCGAAGGCCCCCTACGCAAATGGTTATTTCATCGACTACTCCGCAGCCCACATGCGCATGTATCACTGGCAGACCTGGAAATATGGTCTGGACGGCATTCTCTATTGGAATACTATGTATTGGCAGGATAATCCCTGGCAGATTCCGATGAGCCAGCCGCCGGATAGAGCGCACAACTGGGGCAATGGGGATGGGCAGATTTTCTATCCCGCAACCAGAGCTCCCTCCGATAAGTTCATTGCTAAAGGGCCGATCGACTCGATCCGATGGGAACTGGTGCGCGAGGGTATCGAGGACTGGGACTATTTCCGGATTCTTCAGGATAAAATAGACGCTGCATCCGCAGCAAAGAAAAATACTCCGGCCTACGCCGCGGCGGTCGATGTGCTCCGGCAGGTCAACTCCTGCGTGCCGTCGCTGACCGACTTCTGCACCGACGTTGCAAAAATAGAATCGACTCGAGAGAGGGTCGGCAGAGCCATCGAAGGACTCAACTAACGAAGCCTTGCTGGGGCGGGTAAACCTCGCCCCAGAACTAAATCAAGCTGCTGTGTTGCCGCGCTCTTTCATCATCTCCACGAATGCCTCGACGAGAGCCGGGTCGAATTGACTTCCTGAACACTCCATGATCTGCTGCATTGCTTGGGAATTCGATAAGGCTTTTCGGCCCGGTCGATCGTTGGTCAGGGTATCGTAAATATCGGCTATCGCGATGATCCGGGCCGGCAGGGGTATGTTGGCGCCGGCCAAGCGGCTGGGATAACCTGAGCCGTCGAAACATTCGTGATGATGCCTCACCCCCGGCAAAACCGAGTTCATCTGCTGGATTCGGCGCAGAATCTTTGAACCGAGGTTTGGGTGTTCTTCCGTGTGTGCCTGGCCGCTTGCGGTTCTGGTTTTATCGTCACGTGCTTGCACAGTAGTTCCCACTTTGCCAAGGTCGTGCAGCAAAGATGCCGACTTTAGGCTCGCCAGCTCATCAGCGGAAAGTCCGACGCAGCGGCCTATCGCCATCGAGATTTCCATCACCGCGCGTGAGTGCCCGACGGTGTATTTGTCCCTTTCATCGACCGCGGCCGCAAGAGCCTCAAGCGCCGAAATATCATCCGAGGCCAGCAGCGCACCGATATGGTCTTTGGAAACATGGTGCAGCCTGGCGCAGTCTTCATCGTATATCTGGATTTGATTGCGTCCATTGTGCTTGGCGGAATATAACGCGGCATCCGCACGGCAGATCAATGAATCTTTGTCTTCGGCGTGATCTGTGAATGTGGCGATTCCGGCGCTCACTGTAATGCTGCGATATTTTTGAAAGACCTGTGCGCTGGCCTGTTCGGTAACACGTCTTATTCTCTCCGCTGCCGCCTGGGCTTCTCCGGAACCGGTCTCCGGCATAATCAGCGCGAATTCCTCTCCTCCATAGCGGGCGAGGATATCAATGTTTCGTATGGAGTCTTTGCATATCTGTGCGAACCACTTGAGAACCCGATCGCCGACCTGGTGCCCCCAATTATCGTTGAATACTTTGAAGTAGTCCAAATCGAACAGAATCAGCGACACTACCCGACCGTAGCGCCCGGCGCGTTCGATCTCCACGTCCAGGCGCTCCTGAAAGTAGCGATGGTTATATATCTCCGTAAGTCCGTCAATATTGGCGCGCTGCTCCGCTGCGTGACGATTCTCCACCTCGCGAGCAAACAGAGAACCAATCAGCGCCGCCAGCATCTCGCAGATGAGAATCCATCCGCTGAGTGAAGGCCAGTGGGACTCGAGGGAAAAGCCGATGTCCTTCATCAGCGACTGGTAGAGTCTAAGGTCACCCCAGTTCGCCGATTCCAGGGCAAACACCCATACGCCGAGCAAATACGAACCGACGGCAAAGACAAAGCCCCCTGCATAAAATGCAAGCCGATACTGCAGACTCATTTTTATTCTATTGTCGGGCATATACCCCCCGCAGCAACACAACACAGGATAGTTACATTATCAGAAATATATTCCACAAGCTGGAGGGTGGGTAATACAAAAAGAACAGGCGCGAGTAATCTCGCGCCGGGTTAAGATCTTTCACTATGTTTGCGGATTATCTGGAGTGTGTTTTTCCAGAATCGAACGCCTTGAGATTTAACTCCACGAACCTGGGTTTAACTGACCCTTCTATCGCTTCCCGCCACACCGCCTCATCAATATCCGTATGGTTAGACAGCGCTCCGATCATCACCAGATTTACCGCGCGCACATTGCCCAATTCCCTGGCGATTTGCAGGGCGGGGATCACTTCGAGGTTTGCAAATGTATCTTTGAGCATGCCATCAAGATTTTCAGGCCACTCCGCCTGGCCGCTGGAGACCGTTACCGGCCTGATTTCCTGATCGTTTACCATGGCAACCCCGGCAGGGCTGAGAAAATGGGCATAGCGCAGCGCTTCGAGTTTCTCGAATGCGATCAATATATCCGTTTCCCCGAGAGCGATCAGGGGAGAGTGGACCTTTTCACCGATCCTGACTTGGCTCACGACGCTGCCGCCGCGTTGAGCCATTCCGTGGACCTCGCTCTTTTTGACGTCCTTACCGGAAAGCAGCGCCACTCGGCAAAGGATCTCGCCCGCCAGCAGGGTTCCCTGCCCGCCGACGCCGACGAGTGTTATGTTGAGGGTCTTGCTCATGATCTCCTATGCCTCCCTTATCGCGCCGAACTTACACACCTGAACACACATCCCGCAGCCCACACACAGCACCGGGTTGATCCGAGCCTTGCGTTTTTTGGGGTTGGAGGGGTCCGGATCGGATACCTCTATCGCAGGACAGCCCAGCCTCAGACAGACTCCGCACGCCGTGCACGTGTCCTGGTCGATAGTAAATTGCCCGGTGATTTTCGTCTTGCTGCCCAATACGCATGCTCGCTTGCTGACAACTACGGATGGTTCCTCCGAATCAAGCTCTTCTTTCAGCACCTCGATTGTTGTGTTGAGGTCGTTGGGATCGATGACTCGAACGCGCTTTACGCCAAGCCCCCTGGCCACATCCTCGACGAGGGTTTCGGTGGTTTGTTCACCCATTAGGGTTTTGCCTGTGCCGGGATTATCCTGGTGTCCTGTCATAGCCGTAGTGCGATTGTCGAGGACTATTGTTGTGGAATTGCCTCGATTGTAAACGATGTTCAGCAATCCGGTCATCCCGGAATGGAAGAACGTGCTGTCCCCAATTACCGCCGCCACCCGGCCCGGCTGTCCCGCCTTTTCGAGACCGTGGGCGTTGCCTACGCTCGCCCCCATGCATACGATTGTGTCCATAGCAGAAAGGGGCGCAAATGCTCCCAGGCTATAGCAGCCGATGTCGCCGGTTACGAATGCTTTCAGGCGATTGAGCGCATAAAACACTCCTCGATGAGAGCATCCCGGACATAACACCGGCGGCCTGGCAGGCAGATCGCCGATGGCCTCTTTCGGTTTAAGAGGGGCTTTATCATACAGCTCGGCCGCGAGTCTCTGGATGCGATCCGGGCTTAACTCTCCTATGCGCAGGTTCGTCTTAGTGCTCTGAACAGCGATCCCCATAGCGCGAATCTGTTCTTCTAGATACTCCTCACCTTCTTCGATGACATATAGCTTCTCGACAGATTCAGCGAATCGTTGGATTGTGTCCTTTGGTATCGGGTAGGTCATCCCCAGCTTGAGTATCGACGCGTCCGGGAACGCCTCTCTTGCGTATTGATAAGAAACCCCCGATGTGATGATTCCGATGGGGCCGCCCGGCTCGATTTTTTGAAATGGCGAGTTGTTTGAATATTCGGCGAGCCTGTTGACCTTATTTTCCAGTGTAACTCTCATCCGCCTGGCAAACATCGGCACGGGAACGGTTCGAGCGATGTCTTTTTTATAGACTCTCTGTTCGCGGGCATCTTGCAGTTTTCGAATACTCTTGATGTCACCCAGTTCGACTATGCCCGAGGAGTGCGATATTCGGGTGGTGGTGCGGAGCATTACCGGGATGTCGAATTCTTCGGATATCTCGATGGCCGCTCGGGTCATATCATAACACTCCTGGCTATCGGCAGGCTCCAGCATCGGGATGTGCGCGAATTTGGCCAGGATTCTGTTGTCCTGCTCGTTTTGTGATGAGTGCATTCCGGGATCGTCGGCTGAGACGATCACCATCCCGCCGTTTGCGCCGACATAAGCGAAGGTCATCAGTGGATCAAGCGCCACGTTAAGCCCGACGTGTTTCATAGTCGTCAACGAGCGTGCGCCGGCAAACGAAGCCCCGATCACGACCTCCATTCCAACTTTTTCGTTGACTGCCCATTCGCAATAAATCTCCGGGAATTTGGCGATGTTTTCCAGTATCTCGGTGCTTGGAGTGCCGGGATACGCGCTGGCGACGGTGATACCAGCCGCATAGGCTCCGTGGGCTATAGCCTCGTTGCCGGAGAGGACTTTTTTATTCTCTGCATTCGACCGCATTTCGTCTCACCTCAGAGGCACAAAAACGCGCCCGAACGCATCCGCCCGAGCGCCGCAATTGCTCTGCTCTGTTTATGTTATATCACTTAGACGCCACAAAGCGCAAGCGCAGCCCTTCACCCGATCCCCCACGACGGGGGACCAGCTACTCCATCTCCCTTACTCTGGCCCCTCCGACGCAGGTGCAATCTACTCCCTCTCCCTCGAGGGAGAGGGCGGGGGTGAGGGGGT
>JAAYKG010000135.1 GCA_012522555.1 Armatimonadota bacterium | reverse complement strand
GAGGCTGCGCAAACCATCTCCAGCTTATACTCTTCCACTTCCTCCAGGTTGCCGATGCTGCCGATGTAGGGATCCGCTGCATAAAGCGGCACAAACGAACCGATTCCAGGACTGCGGAAGCTGCAATGCGTATACCGACCGATCATACCTGCGCCCGCATCCGACATCGCATTTCTCACATCCTCCACATTTGCCTCCGGCACAAAAACTGCGATTTTGACGAAAGAATCGGTCTTTAGTGTGACTAGAGGCTCAGTGTCTCGCACGCCGATTTTGTTTGCAAGCACATCATTAATTCCGCCCCGCACAGTGTCATAATTCGTATGCAGCACATACAACGCCGCATTCGCACGGATCAATCTGGCAAGCCGCCGTTGGACGGGGGCGGTCTCAGCGACAGAGGTAAGGGGTTTGAATATAAGAGGATGATGGGCAACGATAATATCCGCATCCTGCTCGATTGCCGTTTCGACCACCGCATCGGTAGCATCAACTGTCACAAAAACTTTTCTCACTTCGCTTGTTAGCTGCCCCGCCTGCAAACCAATTCTATCGTCAGTCACAGCCAACTCCGGCGGAGCAATCGATTCCAGCTCATTTATAATATCGGATACGCTTGTCATATCGCCCTCCACCTACGATTTCAATATACCCGCCAATCGTTCCTTCAGGCATAAAAAAACCGCCGACCAAAGATCGGCGGGTAGAAAAATCTCGCTTTGAAAGCTTACGCTCTTTTGCGGCGAATGATTCCGAACAGGCCAACAAGCCCGGAAGCCAGAGCGAGCATGCTGCCCGGCTCAGGAATCGGGTTGGTGGTGAAGCTCCAGGTCTCACCTTGGGTTACGTTGTCGACGTTGAGAGCATCAACTCGCCAGAAATAGGTCTTGCCGGCCTGGATTTCACCCGGATCCAGACCCAAAGCGGTGTCAGTGAACGCAGACATAATCTTGGTCATGTTGTTGCTGTCATCGCCAAACCATACGTCGAACGCCATATTGTAGAGGCCCGCAGTCCAAGAAAGACCAAGGTCAACAAAATCCATCGCTTCGCCGGTCGCGCCATTGGCAGGGCCGTTATAGGTGACTGCGCCCGGAGTGGCGGAGACGTAGCGAATGCTGTGCAGATACAATGAGCCAGATGTACTCTGATTGTCATTGGTCAAGGTCACTTTGGTGTTGGCTGCATCGTTGGCATTGTACTTGTAGACGCCCATAGTCATCCATTTGTTCTTATTGTCAGCCGTCGCCTGATTCAATAGGGCAGTATTTGTCGCGCCACCCGCAGAGGTCACGACGTGCTTTGCATCAACCTTGCCATTGGTATTGGTCGCCCAAGCCGCGGAAACTTCGTAGTAACCGGCTACCGGAAGAGCATTGGAGTAAGTGGCCGATCGTACGCCAACGATTGGCTGATTGGAACTGACATACAGTCCCCAACTGTCAATCGCTCCGGGGGCAGTGCATACCGCACCACTGCTGGCAACTGCGGCAGCGTTGGGACTGGCTGAGAAGCCAGGCGCGAAATCTACCGTGCTGTCCTTGTCGCCGGCAATTCGGCATCCAAAAACGTGGGTGGCTGCATTAGCACTAAGAGACAGCGCTAGCAATAGTACAACAACAAATAGCAATTTCTTCATCTTCTGTCCTCCTTACATTTCGTGTCGAGATAACGTCGTGGCCGCCCTCGAAGCCAGTTAGCGATTCTCTACGGATATCCGGATTGGCTTGGAGAAAACGGCACGTCACTTCGGACAGCTTACAACGACTCTATGGTCGCTTGAGTTGCAAACTGTCTAGAATCCATAAACGGATATTAGCACCACATTATATCAATGTCAACCGCTGTTGTAATAATCCGGTATAATTACCAGGTCTCGGACTCAGCCTTGACACTCACGCCTCGCGTGCTATCATAACCGATAGTGAACGGAGGCGGTATGAATGAGCAAAGTCTCAGTTGAGTTCGGCGAGATGATAAAGTCGTTT
>JAAYKG010000134.1 GCA_012522555.1 Armatimonadota bacterium | reverse complement strand
GACGTCTTTGGCTTTCTTCTCAGTAATCTATGCCCCGGCGGGCGGTGACGCCCTTGTCGAATGGATGCTTTATCAGGCTCATCTCCGTTACGTAGTCTGCGATTTCGATCAGCTCTGGTGGGGCTTGTCGGCCTGTCAGCACAAGTTCTACGTGTGTGGGTTTGGTTTGAATGGTCTCAACTACGCGGGTGAGGCTGATAAGCTCATAGTGCAGCGCGTTGTTGATCTCATCGAGAATGACCAGATCATAATCCCCCCGGGTTATGATGGCCTGCGCATAATCGAGGGCCGATTCCGCGGCTTGTTTGCGGTCTGAAAGTTTATGCTCCGATATCGAAAGGCTGTCGTCGGCTGCAAACTGGCGTAGTTCAAATCTATCCGAAAACTGCTCCGCGAATTTTAGCTCACCAATGTCAGAGTATCCTTTGATAAACTGGATCACGCAGACCCTGCCGCCCCACCCCAACACCCGCAGCGCGAGGCCAAGCGCCGCGGTGGTTTTGCCGCGACCCGAGCCGGTATAGACGGAGACTAGCCCTTTACTCAGCAAGCGCCCACTCATATCAGCGCTCGGTTTGGAGGCGGCGGGAAAGTTCGTCGACCTGTGCTGCAAAAGCGCGATCTTTGTTCAGCCTTTCCTCGACTTTGCGGCACGCATGAAGCACTGTTGAGTGATCTTTGCCGCCAAAGGCTTTGCCAATGGCGGGCAGGGATGTGTCGGTGAGCGTTCTTGTCAAATACATAGCGACCTGGCGGCACGCGACAATATCCTTGGTGCGGCTTTTACCTTTGATGTCTGTAGGCTCGACGCCAAATCGCCCGGCTACCTCATCGACTATTTTGCTCACATCAATAACTACAGGAGCGTTTTGCAGATAATAATCCCCAAGCACTTCCTGAGCCAAAGAGGCGGTAACCTCAGTTTTCATCAACGAGGCATACGCGTGCAGCCTCACGAGCGCACCTTCGAGCTGCCGAATATTGGTGGTGATCAGTTGGGCAACGTATAGAATCACCTCATCAGAGAGCAGCACGCGTTCGCTTTCGGCTTTGGACTGCAGTATAGCCATCCTGGTCTCGAGGTCCGGCGGTGAAATGTCAGTGAGCATTCCGCACTCGAAACGCGATCGCAGCCTGGTGTCGAGATCGAGGTCTCTGGGCGGCCTATCGCTTGTCAGCACAATCTGTTTGCCAGTTTCGTAGATCTCGTTGAATGTATGGAAAAACTCTTCCTCGGTTCGTTCCTTGCCCATCAGAAATTGAATATCATCGACCAGCCACAGATCGACATTTCGATACCGACGGCGGAACTCGGCGGTTCGATGCTCGCGCAGGGATGTGACATAGTGGTAGGTGAACTGTTCGCCTGAGACATAAACCACACGAAAATCAGGCCGAATACCCCCCGCCGCCAATCCAACAGCATGCATCAAGTGGGTTTTTCCTAAACCCGCCCCTCCGTAGATGAACAGCGGGTTATAAGTCCTGCCAGGCTCATCGGCCACAGCAGCCGCGCATGCGTGCGCCAGCCGATTGGTCGGCCCAACAACAAAATTGTCGAATGAATATCTGGTGTTTAGCGGCTGAAAAACGGCTTCATCGCTGAGATTAGTCTGCGGCTTAGGCTTTGCAGGCAGTTTCTCCGCCATAATAGGCGGCTCAGTTTGCTCGATGACCTCTATTTTCAGCTTCACATCAAAGCCGAAGTGTTTGGTCAAAATCTCGGCGATATCTTCCCCGTGCTTGCTTTCGATCCAATGTTTTGCAAAGCTGCTGTGGGTTCCTATAACGGCTGCATTAGCCTGCATTCGCACTGGTAACGCGGTCTTTATCCAGCTTTCGAACGAGGGCTTGCTAACCATCTCTTGAAGGGTGACAAGAGCATCAGCCCAAGCCTTTTGAAGCGCCAGAAGGGTTTCATCCTCCCCAAGTTGGAGTTGCTTATCAAACAATTTCGCGATCCCACCAGCGGAGTAGTATAATTGGGGACGGCAAGATTATAGCACTCATGCTCGATCTGATTCAATGATTAGCGCAGCAAATCAGGTGGGCATTATTACCCACAACAATAACGCGGCGGATAACAGGGAACTACGGTAAATGTCTTGACGTATTTTGTAACATGAGGACTCATCTGCGAACAGATAGCGCTAATATCGGCACAGTTCGCCCCCTGCACAAACTGATGGTAGCAATACGCTGGACGATGTTTGTGTTCGTGTTCGTATCTGCGTGGCAGGTGGAGTTCACCTGGGCGCGGGTGCAGGCTGAGCCTGTTATGATCTCGGTAGCGGTGATTGCGGCGGCCAGCCTGTCATTGCAGTGGGCGTCAACTCGATGGCAATGGTTAAGACAACCCATACTAGTGCTGCTCGGCGACGTCTTAATGGTGAGCACTGTCGTGTATTTCAGCGATGGTATAATGAGCCCCTATTATCCATTATACAGTATCGTGGTCATCATCGCTGCGGTTGATTTCGGTCTTTTTGGTGCGCTGGTATGTGCGGCTGCTCTAACCGCTATCTCGCTTCCTATAGACACATTCGCCTCCACTACCCACCCCATGTTTGGAGAGTTGACCACAGATGGGGTCAGGACTAACCCGTATCTTTTTTTCACCGCGCTGATAGCCGGAGCGCTGCGGGAGCGGATCAGGGCTTTGGATTCAGCATCGGCGGCTATGCTGGCTGAGCGCGCCGCGAGGGAACGCGAGATGGAAGTGGCCGCCACTATACAACGAGCCCAACTGCCTCCGCAAACTCCGGCGATAGAGGGGCTGCAAATAGCTGTGACGTATATGCCTGCTCGAGAGGTTGGCGGGGATCTTTATGATTTCTTTCCCGTGCATCCCACGCGTCCGGGGGTGATGATCGCCGACGTTTCCGGCAAGGGAGTGCCGGCCGCTCTTCTGGTGTCGAGCTGCAAATTCGCCGTCAGAGAGAATATGTCCGATGACCTTGCAGCGATGGCGAGATCAGCCAATCAGAGCCTGCTGCCCGTGACGACCGACGAAATGTTCGTCACGATGTTATACGGCAGATTTGACCTCGCAAAACGCGAGTTCACTTACGTCAACGCCGGGCACATGCCGCCTATTATTGTTAAGCCCGACGGAACGACGCTGCTCCCTGAGTATTCCGACCCGCCGTTGGCTGCCTTGCTTCAGCCGGATTATATGCAGCGCACGATTACCCTTGAAGCCGGCGATACCCTGGTGCTTTACACCGATGGGGTCACGGATGCGCTCGCAGACAACGACGGGATTGAGGAGCTGCGAGACCTGTTGGGTTCGATGGCCGACACGGATATAAACTTGTGGGGCGATGAGTTTATTCGAAAAACGGGCCAGCCGCGACACGTCGACGATGTCACTATTGTCGCGCTGAAAGTCCAATAGCGGCTATTCGTCCAATTCTTCAGTTAAGCTGACTCGCGTGTTATCCTCTATCTTGCGCGCCGGTTTATCGTGGTAGAGCCTGCGGGATTCGTCGTCGGTCAGCCCGGATATTGTAACCTCAATCTCGCCGTCCGCGCCGGATATCGACAGCCGAACCGTATTGCCATCCACCTTAGCATAGTCTACCCTGCCGGTGTTGACGGAGTAGTTGCTGAGATTGGAAGCTGTGGTCGCGTCGAGCCGTTTGTTAAATACCAGCTTCAGACCATCCGGTTCAGCCTCGACTTTGACAACCTTTGGCGCCTCCGTATACATGTAGTTTCCAATGGAGTATTCATAGCTGGTCACCGATTCGAACCCCGCTTCCCTGGCGCGTTTCTCCAGGTCATTGAGCCAACTGCGGCTGCGGCGCATCTCCACTCTGGAGCCGATATCCGCTTGCAGCATTATGGGCAACAGAGGCGTAACTTCCTTGATGGAGTCGACCACCGGCTTGTATTTGAGAGGGTATTTTGCCGACAGACCCGGCTTCATCCAATCGGGCCAATGAGTCTGCACGACGTGCATATCCGGCTTGACACGCTTTACGATAGCAGCCGCATCCAGCCCCTCGGACTCGCGCAGCTTGGCAATCTGATTTGGAATGTCTACGGCCAGACTCCATGTCGAAATCTTTATCTTTGGGCACTTGTCCCGAATCCCCTCAGCTCCGTTGACTATCTCATCGAGGTAACTGACCACGCTTGCCACCCGAAACCCGACCCATCTTTCGTATAGGGCCTTGTCGGTTTTCCAATATCGTGGCGATTTTGGGTCAGAGAAATCCGGCGGACCTTTCATCTCGGGATACATCTTTTTGAACGCCGCGACACAGTGGTCACACAGGCAGCCGTAGATGTCCGCCGTCGGATCGGGATAGCCGGGGAAGTAAGGCTCGACCAGATCAACTCCATAGTATTCGGACGCTGAAAGCGCCTCGACCAGTTGATCGCGTTTCCATTTGCGATAGGCGGGATTGTTGCAACAAAAGTATGTGAACCCGTCGGGTTTTGCCGGCTTGCTCAGCTTCATCTGCCAGTTTTTCCAGCCGTCCGGAAGCCCGGCGGTCGAGTAGGCGCCATTCATAAAAGTGAGCAGCCAAGTCTGTATATTCGCCTCTTTGAACGCCTCGACAAGAGGAGGTTTCGCGCTGATCAACCGGATATCACCAAAATCATTGGCGCGGATTTCTTCGACGATGCTCTCGTCGCTTCTCTCTTGGTAGTATGGGAACGAAACGTCCAGCGTGATGCTTCTGGCGGCCTGCGAAACGACCGGGCAGGCGATCAAAAATAATATAGGTATCAATCTTTCCATAGGCGCCCTCCGCTGGTATTTACCCTAAGTATAGCATGTTACGTATTCATACAAGACGAATACCACAAGTGAGGCTTGCCCTGTGGCGCAGGCTGTTTGCTCTCCCTCGCCCTCTCTCCCCTGGGAAAGGAGGAATGGAGTAACTTTGTTTTGTCCCGGTCATCTACCCAAAACCAATTGTATGCTTGAGATGAGAGGATTATAATAGCTTGAGAGTATTTATGAATCTGGAATTGTGGCAATGGATAATCGGACTATCGGCTGCGCTGTTCGTGGGGATATCGAAAACCGGCATCCCGGGGATAGGGATAGTAGCGGTGCCTCTGCTGGCCCTTGGCTTCGGCGGAAGGCTGTCGGCGGGGGTTATGCTGCCGATGCTGATTATGGGGGATATTTTTGCAGTCGCGTGGTATCGGCGGCACGCAAGATGGGATAAACTGGTCGAACTGCTGCCATGGGTTTATCTTGGCGTCGCAATTGGCACGGTGACGCTGTGGAAAACCGGCCACAGCAAAAGCCTCAAAGATCCTACTGATGTTATCATCGGCGCTATCGTGCTCGTGATGCTGATCCTGCATTTATTAAGAAGCAGACTGAGCAAACAGCTTCAGCCGACGTCTCCCGCGGGGGTTGGTGGAACCGGGATTGCGGCGGGGTTCGCGACTACCGTATCCAACGCAGCAGGGCCTGTTATGCAGATGTATATGGCGGCCCATAAGCTGTCCAAAGAAGCCTTTATGGGCACGATTGCGTGGTATTTCTTCATCATAAATTTCAGCAAACTGCCGATTTACTGGATTTTGAGCGCGATGATCCCGCAAAAGCCAATCGTGACTGCAGATTCTTTGCTATTCAACCTTGAGATAGCTCCGGCGATAATTCTCGGCGCATTCCTGGGAAAGTGGCTGCTGCCAAGAATAAAACAGCAATCGTTTGAGTCGATTGTGATAATTCTTGCAGCGATAGGCGCGCTTAACTTGATATTCGGAGCGACATTGGTGAAGCGATTGCACAGCAATCCACCCACAAAACAAACGCAATCGGCGTCCGTCGCTGCGTATCGTCCCGCCTCATTCGAGGGCGCTAAGCCGCTTCCTGCTGCCCCTCGTCGAACACGCAGTTTATGAGCTGGTCGTGTCCTTCGTAGATCGGGTCCACATCTCCGTTATCCATGAGTTGCATAACCGCATCTACGACGGTTGGGTCGAGGGTTCTGCCGGCGCTTCGATTTAGCTCCGCTATCAATTTTTCGTGCGGCATGCGATCTCTGTAGGGTCTGCGCGAACGCATCGCGTCGAATGAATCCGCCACCACCAATATCCGCTGCAGAAGAGGCTGTTCCTGCGGAGGCAGGTTTGAGGGATAACCCTTTCCGTCCAGCCGTTCGTGATGATGCAGAATCAGGAAAAGCACTTCATCGTTCAGCCCGAGCGGACGGCATATCTCCTCGCTTACGATAGGGTGTCTGCGCATGGCTTCCCATTCTTCAGCCGTGAGCTGACCGGCTTTGCGTAAAATGGCATCCGGCACTCCGATTTTACCGATATCGTGAAGAAGTGATGCATTGCGCAGAGCGTCCATACTCTCCGGCGGGACTCCGAGTTGTTCGGCGATCAGACATGCGATCTGCATCACGCGCTCCGAGTGGCCACTGGTGTATTCGTCACGAGCTTCCAAACCCTTTGCCAGACTCTGCAGAGTGCGCAAGAACGACTTTTGAAGGTCTGTATACAGGCGCAAGTTTACTATTGCCGCGCCAGTGATTGCTGCGAATATGCGAAGAATATCCAAAGCGTCGTCCGCGAAATCCTCCCCCGGATAACCCCACACGATCAGCACCCCAAGAACGGAGCTTTCGGCTTCGGAATTGTTTTCTGACGACTGACCGAGCAGTGGGACAGCTATCGCGGGGCGATTGTCGTTGGGGGCGGCCTGATCTTCACCGATTTTGCCGCCGGTCTTCATAAGAAACTCGCGGCGACTGCCCATAACCCAGTTTGCGTAGGAGCGAAGCTGGCTATCGAGAGGAGCCGAGTTTGATGAAGAATGGTCTGCTGTGTAGAATGCCTCACATTCCAGGTCATTGCCGTCCACATTCAGCATAAGCAACTCACCACCGGCTGTGCTTGTTTCGTTGACAGCGGTGCTGAGGACATAAAGCGCAAGCTCATGAACGCTTCGGAAACTGGTCAATTTGGCTCCACAATCGAGAATCGCCTGAAGATAGGAACCTCGGTCGTCGGCCAGTTCCTCGTGGCTTCGGCTCTTCGCCACAAACCCCGACACCAAAAGCCCGGCGAAAAGCGCTCCGCTGCGTGCAGCCAGCAGGTATGCCAAAGACTTCCCGGAAGGCAGCGCAGAGTAGCCGGAATAAGTAGCTAACGCGTTTGCGGCCAGGACTCCGGCCCCCGCCAACGCCATATTACGAAAGCTCGGACTAACGAAACCAAAGCCGATCAAAGCAAACCAATACAACAGATAAACAGTAGAGTTCTGCCCGCTCGCCATGACTGCAAGGCTGACAACAAAAACATCAAGCCCCTTACCCACAACCGCGCCTTTTCGTCCCCACTGTGCAAATCGATCGGGGTCAGACAGACCATAGATCACGATACTGTTATATATCGCGACGAAAACCATAGCGACCAGCAAATGGGCATAAGACATGGTGTCCGAGACCGTCACCAGCCCAAGCATAATCACCAGCCACCGTAATGAAGCTATCAATCGTTCAGAACGTCTTCGTTTATCCATTGTTCCCCGTCTATTAATCGGTTGATTTCGGCTCTTCCATTAGAGTCCGGGCAGCCTCGATCGCTGCAATGAATCAAAACTCCTTGAACCTCGCGAAATGTTGACCTTGCCGTCGTTTACGATATCGTCTGCCGCTACTGTTCCGGTTACCGTAGTCTGGCCTTTAATCTGGATATAGGCTGAGTTGTTGGAATTGTGCGCATAAAACGCGCCCGTCACACTCAGCGAGCCGGACTGGAACGTAATACTTTTGGCGCTGATGAGGCTGAGATAAGAATTGGTGTCATTTGGGTTCAGGTTGCTTTGCACGCTTATGTCACCGGAGCAGACGATTGTAACAACCCCACGATATTTTTGCTGGGTGAGATTGATAACGGCATTGCCGTTTATTACGATAAGGGTGTCGTAGGTGAAGTTAAGCGAAGTAACTTGAGTGTTGCTATTATAGACATAATCGGCTGCAGAACGGTAGTAGTTGAAGTTTATATCCGGAAATGCAATGGGCGGATTGCCTGAAATTCGCGG
>JAAYKG010000133.1 GCA_012522555.1 Armatimonadota bacterium | reverse complement strand
CGCATCAACGATCATCTCGGCAAGTTCAACTTCTCCGGCAGTCGATGCGCCAAAAGTGGCGCCATCAGCCGCCGCCCGGCAGATCGCATCTATAACCTGGGAATCTGCATGGCCCAAAATCAACGGCCCCCAAGAACCCACATAGTCTATATAACTATTGCCGTCCTCATCATAAATGCGACTGCCTTTACCGCTCTTGAAGAATATTGGCTCACTCCCAACTGATTTGAACGCCCGAACGGGGCTGTTGACCCCACCTGGGATGAGCTTGGCTGCCTTGGCGAAGAGTTCTTTTGATCTTGATGAGTTCATTGTTTCCTCCAGCGAGAGTATACCGGCGGCCGGCACTGATGTCAAACGATTATATGCTTATGCGTTATCGGCATCAATCGGCTCGTCGTGCCGAGGCAGTTTTTTCAGCAACAACGCAAACGGTATCAAAACCAGCATAAGCACAGCCGCCATCCAGAATGTGTCGACAAAGGACATTAGATTAGCTTGAACCTGGACTGTTTGGTATACAAGCGCCAATGCGGTTTGATTTGCGGCGTCTTGAGATTGGCCGGACGCAGTTAACGTCGAAACAGCAGAGGCATGCCAGCTTATATATCCGGGACTGAACGGGGTGACGTTTTCGACTAGACGGAATTGATGAAACTGCGCTCGGTTGGCCAGTGCCGTAGTTGCCGCTGCAATCCCGAAACTACCGCCGATATTTCTTAGTAAGTTGAAAATACCCGTTGCCGCACCCGTTCGCTCACTTGGCACAAATGCGAAAGCCGCGGTCGCCAACGGCACAAATAAGAACGCCAACCCCACCCCAAGATAAATACGCGGATAAGCAAGCTGCCAAAAGCTGATGTCGAGGGTATATTGCGACATTTTATACAGCGATATCGCCGCCAACAAGAAGCCTGCCATTATCAAATATCGAGGATTCCATTTGTCCACCAAGCTGCCAACAAGCGGCATAAACACCAAAGTCCCCACCCCGCCCGGTGACAGAGCGAGACCACTCAACATCGCAGTATAACCCAGCAGCGACTGCGCGAACAACGGCTGTAGTACACTTGACGAATATAACGCCACCCCGACCATAAACATCAACAAGACCCCTGAAGGAAAGTTCGGGATTTTTAAGACTCTCAGGTCTATTATGGGGTGTTCCGAATACCACTCCCAGATTAACAGTACTATCAATCCGACGATGGCGACCAATGTCAGTTGGACGATCCAATCCGTCTGGAGCCAATCGTGCCTCTGGCCCGTGTCCAATACAATCTGCAACGCGCCGATGCTGAGGGCAAGCAGACCCAAGCCTATATAGTCCATCTTCACCACCCCACGCTGCAAATACGGCGGATCGACGACATATATATGCGACATCACCAACGCCAAAATCCCGATCGGGATGTTGATATAAAATATCCATCGCCAGGTATACTGATCGGTCAGCCACCCGCCCAACGTAGGCCCGATAATCGGCGCAAAGACAACCCCGATGCCGAAGATTGCCATCCCTATTCCGCGTTGACGGCGAGGATAGCACTCCAACAGCACCGCTTGCGAGATAGGCTGCAAAGCTCCCCCACCCAAGCCCTGTAATACACGGAAAACGATGAGCGACATCAGAGAGGGAGCCAGGCCACATAAAAACGAGGATACAACAAAGATAACCACCGACGCCATGTAGTATCGCTTGCGCCCAAACACCGAACTGAACCAACCGGTAGCGGGCAATACAATGGCATTCGAGACGAGATAGGATGTGAGCACCCAAGTACTCTGATCCACATCCGCCGCCAAGCTTCCGGCGATATGCGGCAGGGATACGTTCACGACCGTGCTATCCAGAACCTCCATAAATGTGGCAAGCATAACAGCCACCGCTACTATCCCAGGGGTCCCGACAGGACACCATCCCTCTTCGGAAGAATACTGAGCAGGCGTTTCCATACGGCTTACCTCGTATAGACCGTGACGACGACGTTCTGGCCGGGCCTGAAGACTATCTTCTCAGGAATAGTTTGGTCGAACACGATCCTGACAGGGATGCGCTGGACAACTTTCACGAAGTTCCCGGTGGCGTTTTGAGGAGGAAGCAAGCTCAGCCTTTCTCCGCTGGCTGCTTCGATGCCCTTGACCTTTCCACGAAACGTTTTCCCCGAATAGGTGTCGACTTTAATATCGGCTCGCTGTCCCGGCTTCATATGTTCGATCTGAGTTTCCTTGAAATTTGCCGTCACCCAAACATCATGCAGAGGAACAATCGCCATCAGGGCCTGGCCGGGCTGGACATATTGCCCCTGGTTGACATTGCGGCTTACTATTTCTCCTTTCTTAGCAGCATAAACGGAAGTATATGACAAATTAAGCTCTGCGGTGTCCACAGAGGCTCGTGATTGAGCGATTTTGGCCGCCGCCGCTTTCAATTGGTTCTCGCTGGCGCGAATCTGAGGCTCCACCGTCTGTGTTCCGGCTTGCGCAGCCTGAGCCTGACTTGTTTTGGAACGCGCTTGCTCGGAGCCGACTTCAGCGGCTTGAGCGCCGGCCCGAGCTTGAGTAAGCCCTGCCATAGAAGAGACGAGCTTGCTGTTAGCTCTGGCCAGCATCGCCTGGGCGCCCTCGCGATGCGATATGGCCTGTTCCACTGCGACGCGGGACGCTTGCAGTTGACTTTGAGAAGAGCGCAGAGAGGATTGTGCACTGGTGTTTATATTAACCATGTTTTCATATTGCTGCCGCGAGACAGCCCCTTGCTGCAACATATATTTATATCGATCCGCTTCACGAGACTGGGTTTGGGCGTTGGATTTCGCGGCGACAACATCCGCTTGGGCAATAGCAACCTGGGCTTGCGCAGCTTCTACTTGAGCTACGGCGGCTTCATAATCGGTTTGTGCGCTCTGAATATCATCGTGGGCAGCCTTGACTGCCGCTTCCGCGGCCACAATCTGAGCTTGCGCGGAAGCCAGTTGCGTTTGTGCGGTTGCTTCGCCGAGCAGCGCTATTTGTGTGGCGGCTGTGGCTTGCATCAAACTGGAAGGAGCAGTTTGCATAGTAATTTCGACTTCGTTTGAGGCCGCGGAAGCGGTTGCAATTTGTGTGGCCAAATCGCCTTGAGATTTACGCAGAGCTTGAAGCAAATCACGACGGTCTATCTGCACAAGCAATTGTCCGGCTTCCACTCGCTCGGTATTATCAACATATACGCGATGAATGTGGCCGGCCACTCGCGCGGTCACCATCACGATGTGGCCGTTTATCTGGGCGTCATCGGTGCTTTCTTTCCCGCTCCCCATCAGCCAATAAATGGCCGCGCCGATGCCGATCAGAATGATGACGCCGCCGATCAGAGCAGGACGGGCATGACGCTTTATGAACGTGATTATACGTAAAAAAACAGATTGGTCGTTCAACGCTTCGGCTACCCTTCTTCAACTACAGGTATACCTTCAGTAAGGCTGGTAGAAACACTATCCAGCAACTTCCGGAGGACGAATGTTTTGAGAAGGTATCAAAGCTGTTGGTATTGAATATTTCTCTGTGAGCACAAACCAAACCGCATTAGCGGAACAGCAGAAAATAGAGCCTCCGCCGAAACCCTACGACCGAGTCACGCTGCGCGCTGTTATAGTCGCGATTATCTTGACTGTGGTGAACGACTATTGGCTGGTGCAGCTTGAGGTAGTACGCTATTCTTACCCGACGTACGCCGCGCCTTTTTACAACGTTATTTTCACTTTGCTCATATTAACCGGCATCAACTTGCTAATACGCAAAAAGGTCCCTCGGCTGGCGTTCACGCGCATCGAGATGCTGACGGTGTATGTGATGCTGTCCGTATCCTCCGGAGTTTGTTCGCATGAAATGATGGCCATTTTGGTGTCGCTGATGGGCCACGCAACCTACTTTGCGACACCGCAAAACCAACTCACAGAGCTTATTGACAGGAATCTTCCAAACTGGCTGGTGGTGCGGGATCAAGTATCTTTGCACAATTTCTATTCGGGAAATTCCAGCTTATATCTGCCGGAGAATTATACCCCATGGATTGTGCCGGTTATCTGCTGGTCGGCATTTTGCGCGGCGCTGCTGTTTACTATGCTGTGTCTGAACAGCATACTGCGCAAGCAATGGGTCGAAAACGAGCGGTTGACTTTTCCTATCGTGACTCTGCCTTTGGAAATGACCCAGGAGTCAGGAGCACTTTTCAAAAACAAACATATGTGGCTCGGGTTTTCGATTTCGGCTGCGATCACGATCCTTGCTGGGCTTAATTATCTCTACCCCGCCATCCCCGCGCCGAAAATTACGCGTGTGAACATAGGACAATACATAACCAACCCACCGTGGAATGCGATGGGACACATATCGGTGGCCTATTACTTCTGGGCGATTGGAATCGCGTTTTTAATGCCGTTGGAGTTGTCGATCTCGTGCTGGGTGTTTTATTGGCTGAACAAACTGCAGATGGTTTTGTGGCGGGTTACCGGGTTTGCCGATATTACAGCTCCCGGCGGCGGCTTTGATACCACATTCCCATTTATGGTCTCGCAGTCTTATGGCGCCTACATAGGATTTTTTGTGTTGAGTATGTGGGCGAGCAGGCACTATCTTGGCAGAGTGTGGCGGACGGCGTTCAAAGGGACGCGAGAAGAGGACGAAAGCAGGGAGCCGATCAGCTACAGATCGGCAATATTGGGAGCGCTGGCGGGATTCTTATTTTTATGCGCGTTCGCGAGAGCAATGGGAATGTCGCTTTTGATCGTCTTTTTTTTCTTCTTGTTATACTGCATTGTGATTGTGCTTCTCAGTCGAATACGGGCTGAGCTTGGCTTTCCGACCCACGATGCGGGCAGCATGGGGCCTTATAAGCCGATTCTGACAGTAACCGGCGCTGAAAATGTATCTCGCACCGATTTGACCGGTATGGGCCTGTTTATATGGTTTTGCCGCGATAATTCCAGCTCGCCATCCCCGCATATGATGGAATCGTTCAAAATGGTCGAGCAGGCTCGTGGGGTGGCGCGGTAGATGTTCGGCGCAATTGTTCTTGCAGCAATAATTGCGATGCCGATTGGTTTTTGGATGCTGCTTCACGCGTATTTCCGATATGGCGGGGCCACTGCGCGAATGGAAATGTGGGCGACGCAGTTCGGCAGGGAAATTTGGGGGCAAATAAGCAACTACATAACTCAACCCCTGCACCCAAACGCGACTTCGATTTGTTATGTTGGGGTCGGCTTTGCTATTTCAATGCTGCTGGGCTGGCTCAAGCTCAGGTATATTGGTTTTCCACTCCACCCTTTGGCTTACGCGATGGCGCCGGGCTGGGGAGTCAGCCAGTTGTGGATGCCGATATTGATCGGCAGTGTGGCGAAACTGATTATTGTCAAATTCGGCGGGCTGAAAAGTTATAGGGGTGCCATTCCGTTCTTTTTGGGCCTTATTTTAGGAGAGATCGCCATAGGAAGCCTGTGGACAATCATCGGTATTGTGCTCGGGATACCGACCTACGACTTCTGGCCGGGCAAATATCGTCAGATACTGGGATCTATGTGATATATCATAGATATTTGTGATGGGAGTCTATATGCGAATGTTGTTGTTAGCAATTTTATTCGTCTCTTTATCGTTGTGCGCGGCTGCCGCTCCTCGGGACACGTCCCCGGATACTTGGGTAGCTACGGATGGTTTGGGGCGCAGCGTTTCGACTGGTGAAGATGTCAGAGCTGTCCGCAAGGATCGTTTCGTGGGTATCTTCTATTTCTTGTGGCTCGGTGAGCACGGCAGAGGCGGGCCTTATGATATATCCAAAATATTGGCCCAAGACCCAAGCGCGGCTAATGACCCAAAGAACCCGCTTTGGGGGCCGTCGATGGCATATCACCACTGGTCGGAGCCGTTGTTTGGTTATTATTTATCCGGTGACCCGTGGGTTTTGCGCAAGCATGCGCAGATGCTGTCCGATGCAGGTGTTGATACTGTCATTTTCGATGTTACAAATCACTCGATATATCAAAACAATTTTATGGCGTTGTGCAAAGTTTGGGCGCAAGTGAGAAGTGAAGGGGGCGCGACCCCGCAGATCGCATTTCTGACCCCTTTTCATCAGCCGACGAAGGTAGTCCGCCAGCTCTACGACGAGTTCTATTCCAAGGGGCTGTATAAGGATTTGTGGTTTCAATGGAAGGGCAAGCCGCTGATTATGGCCGACCCCGCGCAGGTGGACGAAAACGTAAAAGAATTCTTCACGTTCAGGAGGCCGATGCCGAGCTATTTTGACGGCCCATCTGCTCCGGATCAGTGGAGTTGGCTGGAAATCTATCCACAGCATGCTTTCAAAAACAGCGCCGGGCAGATCGAGCAGATGAGCGTGGGGATCGGTCAAAACGCCGTCGCGCCGAACAGGTTAGCTGCGTTCAGCGAGAAAAACACGCTGGGGCGTAGCTGGCACAACGGCGCAACGGACACCCGGCCCGGCGCGGTCAATTTGGGGCTTAATTTTTCAGAGCAATTCGAGCATGCCCTGGAAATCGACCCTGAGTTCATATTTGTCACGGGTTGGAACGAATGGATCGCGATGAACCTGCCGTCGTTTGCCGGGGTCAGCGAGCCGCCGACTTTTGTCGATCAGTATACCCAGGAGTGCAGTCGTGATATCGAGCCGATGCTCGGCGGGCACAGTGACGCCTACTACTACCAGTTGGTGGATTATATCCGCCGCTATAAAGGAGCCAACCCTGCTCCCAAAGCTGGTGGTGCGAAAAGCATAACGATTGATGGTAGGTTTGATGATTGGAAGAATGTTCAGCCGGAGTATCTCGATGACGTTTTCGATACCGAGCATCGGGACCATCCGGGCTGGAATCCGGAGACTCAGTATACAAATGTCACGGGGCGCAACGACTTCGTGAGCCTGAAAGTCGCTCGCGATGCGAAAAACATCTATTTCTATGCTCGAACTCGAGAGCCAATAACTCCTCACACCGACAAGCATTGGATGATGCTGTTGCTCGACACCGACTGCAACCCGCAGACGGGCTGGATTGGGTTCAATTTCGTGGTCAATCGCAAGGTGCGCGATAGATCGGTCACTTTGCTGGAGCAATGGGGGCCTGATGGTGATGGCGATGATGCTCCGCGCTTTGGGCCGTGGGGTTGGCGGTCCGGCGGGGGTGTGATGTATCGCGTGGACGGCTGCGAGATGGAGCTTGCTATTCCGCGAAAGGCTCTTGGTCTCGATTCGCCCGGCCCGCTGCGTTTTAACTTCAAATGGGCCGATAACATCCAATCATTCGATCCGGTGGAGTTTATCATCAACGGCGACACCGCGCCAAACGGCAGGTTTGCTTATCGCTATCAAGAATAGAGAGAAGATTTCAGCCGGGGTTCGATAAGACGAGTGAGCCGATAGGCGAAGCGGCGGTTTAGCAAAAAAAGAAAAGGCAACCGCTACCGGCGATCGCAGGTGCGCGTAATTGACCAGGGAGGGGCGGAACCCTCCCCGGTTTTATACCTATTCCACTTTCACCTTTCGCGGTTTCTCTGATTTCACCGTGCGCAGAGAGCGCGGGGTGTAGGTGGTGTGCAGCAGCTCGTGGCTCTTGTGCGAAAGCGGTTTGCCCAGGAACTCTTCGTAGAGCGTCTTGATCGCGGGGTTGTCGTGCGATTTTCTAAGCTCCATCGCACCATCTTCTGCATAGATGCCCTCTATTCGCTTCTTGCGAATCTCTTCATTGGTTGGCTGAGGTTGCCCGCCTCCACCGATGCAGCCGCCAGGACAGCACATAATCTCGATGAAAGCGTAGTCCTTAAACCTGCCGCTCTTGATGCCCTCCAAAACCTCACGAGCATTAGCAAGTCCGTGAGCGACAGCCGCCTTTACCGGCAGGTCTCCAACCTGAATCGCGGCTTCTCGAATACCATCCGTGCCCCTGACCGCAGTTATGTTCACATCATCAAGCGGCTCACCAGTGATAAGCTCATAGGCAGTCCGCAGAGCAGCTTCCATAACTCCGCCAGTGTTGCCGAAGATCGCCCCCGCGCCGGTGGTGATCCCGAACGGAGCGTCATATTCTCCATCTTCGAGGTTCGGCAGGTCGATCCCGGCCTCTTTCATCATATTGGCCGCTTCGCGAGTTGTGAGGACATAGTCCACATCCTTGTGCCCGCTGGAATACATCTCGGGCCGGTCGCACTCGAACTTCTTGGCGACACAAGGCATAATCGACACCGATACGATGTCCTTCGGATCAATGCCCTCTTTTTCAGCGTAGTAGGTCTTTACGAGCGAGCCGAACATCTGCTGCGGGCTTTTGCAACTGCTCAGGTGTGGCAGCAGTTCCGGG
>JAAYKG010000132.1 GCA_012522555.1 Armatimonadota bacterium | reverse complement strand
TGCCCCCAACAGCGCAGCGGCAATCGCAAGCACCGCCGATCCGGTGCCGACGTCGCAGACGACATCGCCAGCCTTAACCAAATCCTGAAGCGCGAGCAGGCATAATTGAGTAGTGGGATGGTAGCCCGTGCCAAATGCCATCCCAGGGTCAATCTCGACTACGATATCATCAGGAGCAGAATCGAGTTTTTCCCAGGTGGGTTTTATGATAATTTTGCCCACACGCACCGGCTTGAAGTGTTTTTTCCAAGCCGTCTCCCACTGCTGATCGTCCAGCCACGTAATCGTTACATCGTCGGATGCCAACTCTAAACCGAACGAGGGCAACAGTCGGATTCTGTTTCGCACTGTAGTCAGTCGATCTTCCAGTCGATCATCTACAGGCAAATACCCGGTGACTTTTGCAGAGCTGTTGAGCGCAGTGTTGGCGGCCGGGTCTATGACAGAGCCGCCACAGCCGGCTTCGACAAGTATATTCGTCACCGCATCGACTGAGGCGGATGTTGCTTGAATTGACAGCTCGACCCATCTCATCTCGAACTGAATACGTCTTTCACTCGCTCAAAGAGGCCTTTCTCGTGACCCTGGACGATCTCTTCCCCTCGGGAGTCCGCAAATTGCTTGAGCAGTTCCTTCTGTTCGTCGTTTAGTCGCGTGGGGGTAACTACTTTGATAACCACATTAAGATCGCCGGTCCCTTTTCGATTGGGGTTGGGCATACCTTTTCCAGGAAGAGTGTAGATTTCTCCGGACTGAGTCCCCGCTGCGATGTCGAGCTTTTCAACACCATCTATAGTCCGAACTTCCATTGTTCCACCTAGAGCGGCCAAAGAAAATGTGATAGGGGTCTCACACCAGAGGTCATCACCTTTGCGTTCAAATGTATCGTGCTCAAGGACGTTGATCGCTATGTAAAGATCCCCTGCAGGCCCGCCTTTGAAACCTGCTCCACCTTCGCCCGCGAGCCGTATACGCATCCCAGTATCCATCCCAGGAGGTATACGGATGGTTTTCTTCGAAGTTTTCATCGATCGGCACTGCCCGTTGCATTGTTCACAAGGCGAGTCTTGTGTAAAGCCTTCGCCGTGACACCTGGGGCAGGGTATAACTCTGATCTGTGTGCCGAAGATCGTATTCTGCTGTTGGCGCACCTCTCCTGAGCCGTTGCACACAGAACATCTTTTCGGTTGACTCCCCGGCGCAGCCCCAGTGCCCGAACATACATCGCAGCTTTCAAGCCTGGACAGGTCAATGGTGGTCTCCATGCCGGAATAAGCTTGCTCAAGGGTCATTATCACGTCATAGAGCAAATCCTGCCCACGTTCCGCTCTAGATCGTCCACGACCTCCGCCGGAGAAGCCTCCCCCGAAGAAGATATCAAAAATATCCCCAATACCGCCGAAATCACCGAATCCCTGATTCGCGGCGAATGTAGGATCTAACCCCTCGTGGCCGTATTGATCGTACGTCTGCCTGCGTTGCTCATCAGAGAGCACCTGATAGGCTTCGTTGATCTCCTTGAAACGGGCTTCGGAGGTCTTATCATTGGGGTTTACATCAGGGTGATGCTTGCGCGCGAGGCGACGATACGCCGCCTTAATCTCGCTGGGACTTGCGCCTTTGCTTACGCCAAGCGTTTCGTAATAATCTCGTTTATTGACCATCTTTATAATGAACCGACGAGGGGCGAAACCCCACGTCGGAAATTCGTTTAATTAGCAGTGCTCAGATTTATCATCGACATTGCAGAAAATATCTCGATGTACGCATATGACGAACAGATTTAAGCTCCCCGTAGGACTATTCTTCGGCCAGCGCTGCCTCGGTCTCTTCGGCGGCCTCGGCAGCTTCAGGCTGTTCCTTTTTCTTCCGAGTCCGTTTCGGTTTTGCCGGTTCTGCCTCTATCTCTACAGTCTCCACTTCAGGGGCTGGTTCCGCGACTTCTGAAGCTTCTTCTGTATAATCTTCAGTTTCAACCTCATCCTTATCTTCTGGCAGTTCCAGCAGATCGTCGTCTTGGACAACGCTTTCCTGCTCATCTTCCCTGATTTCGACTTCGTCCTCATCTGCAGGAACCGTAGGGATCGCCAAAAGCTGAGCGACTTCGGTTTCCTGGCTGGTCTTAGGCAGGATATCGTGATCTGCTACCTGGCACAGAATCACCCCGGCAGCTATTTCTTCGAGCGCAATGGTAAGAGGATTCTTTGAACTGGTAGGAATCAATGGCGGGGCCCCGCTTTTGATTTGCTTGGCCCTCTTGGCTGCCAACACAACCAGTGAATATTTGCTTCCCCAACTCTCAAGTTTATCTGCAGATGGATAGATCATAGGCTTTCGTTATCACCTCAATTTTAGTGAGCAGCCCTGCCGTGTGTGGTAGGTACACCCAAAACCAGAGGGCCGAAACTCGTCCCTCTGCAGGCGCTATCAAAGCATAATTATACTACCTTCGAACC
>JAAYKG010000131.1 GCA_012522555.1 Armatimonadota bacterium | reverse complement strand
TCTCTAGCCTGAGAGAGCTGCTCTGCTGTAATTACGCCCTTTTCGACCAGCGCTTCGCCCAGATCTTTTCTAGCCATTATCCCTCACTCCCAGAGTCCCGTTGCACACGAGACAGTTCACAATTATAGCACATATGCTAAGGTGGATGCGGACTCGGCAAGCTATTGCCCCCGGGTATCACCAAGAGTCTTATGAATTGCTTCTTCCATCACCGATATCGGAGCTTGAAACCCCGTCCACATTTCAAAAGATATCGCACCCTGATAAACCAGCATCGACAACCCGTTCATCGCTCGTGCGCCGCATTTCTCGGCTTCCGCAACCAATCTTGTGCGCACGGGACTGTAAACGAGATCGTAGACCAGCAGGCGCGGATGAAGCAGTTCAGGCGGCACAGGGATCGAATCGACGTCTGGGTGCATTCCGACCGACGTCGTATTGACCACCAGGTCGACCTCAGGCATTTCGTCGATCAACTCTTGCTCACTCAAACCTGCAGCCCCAAACTTCCCTGCCTCGAAAACCTGATTCAAACCCTCTACCAATTCCACTGCGCGTCTGCGCGTCCGGTTTGCAACGATGATTTCACAACCAATTTCGGCCAACGCAAAAGCTACCGCCTTCGCTGATCCGCCCGCCCCAAGAATCAACGCCTTACAGCCGTCCAGTTTTCCCCACTCGGCTGTCGCGGATCGAATGAACCCAGGCCCGTCAGTCGTATCCCCTCTTAGTCGTCCGTCCACATTAACAATTGTATTCACCGATCGAATTTGCGCCGAACGTTCCGATATCTCGTCGAGATATTCGATCACCTGTTCCTTGTGCGGGATCGTGACATTGACCCCAGCCAATCCCATCGCCGATATGCCTTTGATCGCTTCGGGCAAATTCTTCGGCAGCACATGAAACGGAACATAAATATAATCAATGTTCAGCCAACGAATCGCGGCGTTGTGCATAACAGGGGACAGACTGTGTGCAATCGGATCCCCAAACACCCCCAACACTTTTGTATGGCCGAGCACGTTCACTTGGTATCCTTTACTTTTGACTTACTCGCTTTCGACTTTGTTCCCGGCTGAGCTACAGCCACAACTAGACCCTGTGCGGCTCTCGCAAAACCGCAAATATCAGCCTCTCTATCATTCTGCTGACTTTGGTGCCCAAAAACTCGCGATTATGCATCGGGTTCACCAAAATGGTATATGCTCCCGCGCGATTGCCACCTAATATATCGGTAAGCAGTTGATCTCCCACCACCACTGTCTGATCTATTTCACACCCTACAATCTCGGCCGCTCTATGAAATCCTCTCTTATCGGGCTTCAACGCGCACCCAATCGCTGGGATCTGCAGTTGGTCGGCGATTTTCATAAGCCGGTTGGGATGGTGTGTATTAGAGATAATACATGGTTTCATTCCCAATTTCTTAGACGTTTCGAGCCATGCCTTGGACTCAATCGGAATATTCAAATCCTTCCAAGGCAGCAGAGTATTATCCAAATCCAGCATCAAGCCGATATAGCCGCGCTTTCGGAGATCAGCCAGGTCTATTTCCATTACGCTTCTTACGCGCATGTCCGGCCGGAATCCCTCAAAAACACCAGCCATCACATCGCACCTTCTTTGATGGCTTTCTTTGCTGCGTTATGTTGTTCCAGGGTCTGGCTGAACACATGGCTCCCGTCGCTTTTGGCGACGTAGTAAAGCGAACTTATCTGTGCCGGGCGCAGCGCGGCGACTATCGAAGCCGACCCAGGGTTACAAATAGGCGCCGGCGGGAGGCCGGTTTGCCTGTATGTATTATAAAGTGAGCCGTTTTCGAGGTCTCTGTAATATATTCTCGGTTTATTCGCGCGGCTCTCACCCAGTCTATACGTCACCGTGGCATCGATCTCCAACCTCATCTTCTTTGCCAGTCGGTTCCAGATCACCGCCGATATTTTCTCTCTGTCCGACGGGATTTTCGCCTCTCGTTCGATTATGGAAGCGATGATGAGTATTTTCCGAAGTCCAACATCGAAGCCCTCTTCGCCGAGGCCGAACTTATCTTGAATAACTCTCTCGATCTCGTCTCTGTGCTTTTTCACAACTTTCTTCTCGAACGTATCGAGCATCATTTTGATGATGCTGTCCGCTGAAGTCCCGCGTTCGATCAAATAGGTGTCGGGGAACAAATAGCCTTCGAGGTTTCCATCAAGCGGCAGCGAATATGCGGTAAAGGTATCTCCTTGTGAGATAGCCAGCCCCAAAAATGTGTCGGGGGTAGCCAATTGCTTGGCGTCTAGAATATCCGCAATCTCTCGCAGCGTCTTGCCCTCGGGTATAGTCACCCACGATTCCAGGGTATTACCCTCCACCAAACTCCGAACGATCTCCGGCACGTTCATAGATCGGCTCATCTCGTATACCCCTGGCTTAAGCCTTTCGCTGACTCCGCCGATCTTGCTTGTCAACAGAAAGATCAACGGGCTTCGAATTAAGCCGGACTGATACAACGTGTTCGCGATGACCCTCGCTGACGCGCCCTGAGTTATCATCACACGCACAGGCTTTTTGTCACGCGACACCGGCAGCGATCCCACCACGAAACCCCAGGTCACCACCGACAGCGCCGCCAACACAATAACGATATACAGCTTTGTTTCAGAGATGAGTTTTTTCAAAGATTGACATTCGGATCCATCGACGACATATAGCCTTTTAATATAATCACAGCCGCCATCTGATCGATCACCTTTCTCCTTTTGGCCCGCGACACATCAGCTTCCAACAGCAGATATTCAGCTTCCAGAGTGCTGTAACTCTCGTCAAACAGCACAACCGGAACGCGCATCCGCCGCGCCAGCCTATCGTAAAAATCTCTGATCTTAATTGCCTGCGGGCCTTCCTCACCGGAGGGCAGCACAGGCAGGCCCACCACAACTTTAGACGCGCCAAGTTCCGCGAGCAGTTCCTCCACAACCCGTAAATCTGCCTTAATGCTCGCGGTGCGTTTGATTGTAGTGACGGGGTGGGCGATCAAACCCAGTTCATCGGTCGCGGCCACGCCGATTCTAACATCTCCCACATCAAGTGCTGCGATTCGAGGCATCGATTACTTCTTCCATTAAAAAGTATAGCAGCATAATCACCGTCATGGCTATCATTGCCATCGCGAAGACTATCCCGGAATCATTAAACAAAAAGGCCGCAGCCGCCCCGGCCATAATGGCTTTCGAGCCGGCTAACAACTGCGGGCGACCTTTAAGAGAGCTGCTCAGCTTGCCTTTCACCCCACAAAACCAAAGTGTAAGAAATGGCGTAAAAGCCGCGAGCACCGAAATCCCTTTGACTGAAAACGTCGTTTTGAGATTAAAAAGCGCCTTGCGAAGCGCGAGAGCGACAATATACCCGCCGCCTAGATGTTCAGCCAATCCGGCCGCTTGAGCGGCATGCGCACCCGATCCGGCGGAAAGCCTCCAGTCCAAGGCCGCGAATATAGGAACTATTGCTACCCCGCACACAAATGCAGCCAACACGTGCCGCAGGCCAAATGCGCCTGCTGTTACTGCAAACCAAATCAAAAAGAACGTTACCACGGCTGCCGCAGTGCCGCCATAATTAGCTCCCAAATTTCCCATTCCAAGGGTCACGATAACGACGGCCCCTATTGCGACAACAGCCCATCTAAACCGACCAACAGATATGGCAACAAGCGCAGCAGTCGGGATCAGCACCCCGGCGTATTCATTGCCTATCCCATAAAATCGCATCGCGCTGATCTGGTAAGAGCTGAGCGTAGTGTGTTTGCACAAAGCCCCGCCGGTGGCTGCATCGACTATAATCGCCAGCGCGGTCAGCGCATACATTACAAGCACGGGGATCGCTCGAACCTCGACAAATCTCCGATTTCTGCGAACAATATGCGTTATAACCAGCGACAATGCAAGCAGAGCGATCAAAACAGCAGCAGATGCTTTCAAATATTGCGCAGCTCCGGCAGGAGCGCCTGCCGCCAAAAACAGCGCACATGGCGTGCTGGCACAGATCAATATCCCAAGTAATATAGTATGTTTTGCTCGACGTGAAAGGCGCAGCGAGAATGCTATCACGCAGGCCGCCGATGTAAACGCCAGCGTTCCGATGACTCCAAGCCCGATTCCCACCGGCAGTAAGAGTCGATGACTGGTAGAAGCGCGAATTCCAACCGATTCCAGCCTCTCGACAGCCCTCGAACTAGACACGACCTGCGCGGGTCTGCCCAACATATCGCTGCTGATTGGTTGGCCTAAAATACTCAACACGGTCGCGGCAAAATCAGACGCCGCGACGATCCCCGCTGTGCGAGTGGCCGAAGTAATCAGCAGCCCCGCTCGCTGTGTCGGATACACTATTATTGGCGTCAATTGATCCCAATTCGTGCTATAGGGTGGGGCGAACGAAACTAGAATCGTAGTCACATCCGGGCGAGCTTCAATCAAATCCCCAAGCAGATCATTAAGTTCGCGCAGATATTTTGTCTTATGTTTGGCGAAGGCCGCATCTGTGATGGCTGATTTTTGTTCGTCGAGCTGTGTTGACGCGCCAAAGTAAACCGTCGTTACCGATCTGTCCAGTGAAGATGGTAATTCATCTGCGAAGTCACGATAACCGCTGACCTGGCGGGCGAGACGTCCGCGGTAGATAATACCCCGCGAATCCATCACAAGCGCCGCCGCCGACCGATCTATCGTAGTGGTAAGATCAGCATTGCCCACGACACGGGTCTTGATCCCCGCGCTTCTTAGCGCATCCCCCAACGCTCCGAGGTTGCTTGGTTTGTAGTTCAGCTTCGCAGCCTCTCGAGATGCCGGGCCGAGGGCGAGAAACAGCGCCGAGCCGTGCGGGGCTTTTCGTCCAGTGCGGAGTTTATACGCGTGTGCGGCTATCTCCTGGTTGGACAACACCTCATTCGAGTCGTAGAATTCCTTAACAAACCAGCCGCCGCGTGCCGGTGCTCCCAGGTTGGCGGTGAGCATAACCGAAGCCTCGGTCTTTGCGCCGGCGCAGTTGGGGCTGATCAGGCCGACAGCTCCCGTGGTCATCATTTTATGTATAACTGGAAGCTGTGCATCGTTAATATCCGATAGCAAAAGCCGGTTTGCCACGATTATGACCACGCTTTCAGTGTGGTTCAAAGGAGACGCCGCGCCGAGTGTCGATGCAAATATCAGCACAAACAGCACGACGGCGATGCCCGCTTTGGTGATCGCAGCTTGATATGTTCCGGTCGTATTCAGGTCTTAGTCTCCAGCTTGAGCTTGAATTAACTCCGATGCCTTGGCCAGCGCCGCATCGACTTTTGATGCGTCTTTGCCACCCGCCTGGGCGAATTCCGGCTTTCCGCCTCCTCCTCCGCCAGCGATCTTGGCAACCTCGCGAAGCATATTTCCAGCCGAAAAGCCCTTCGACACCAGGTCCGAAGTGACTTTGCCAACAAACAACACTCGACCGTCCGCGACCCCCGCAAGCACCACCACGCCCGATTTGAGCTTGTCAGTAACATTATCAGCCAGCTTTTGCAAAGTAGGCACGTCCACCGTCGGCACGCTCGCCGTCACGAATTTAACACCGTTAGCCTCTTGGGCGTGATCCGCTAGGTCACCACCGGCTTCTGCGGCGCTCTTGGCTTTGAGTTTATCTATCTCCTTTTGAGATTCACGAGCGGCAGCCGCCGTTCTTTCAGCCGACGAGACTAAATCGGCGGCAGTCGTGCCCAAAGCAGCAGCGGCAGCGCGAAGTTGATCCTCCATCTCATGCACAACCCTGAGTGCCGCCTGCCCCGTCACAGCCTCTATTCTTCTCACCCCCGCTCCAATACTGGATTCGCTGATAAGTTTGAAGAACCCGACCTGCGAGCTGTGATGCAGGTGCGTGCCGCCGCATAGCTCGACGGATTCGTCCCCCATCTGCACCACTCGCACAACATCCCCATATTTCTCGCCAAAAAGCGCCGTAGCCCCCATTTTCCGGGCTTCAGCCGGGCTTGTCTCAACTGTGCATGCCAGAAGATCAGTAAGGATCATCGAATTTACTTCATCCTCAATGGCGCGCAGTTCCTCGGGGGTTACAGCCTGGAAATGAGAGAAGTCGAACCTGAGCCTCTCAGCATCGACTACGGAACCCTTCTGCAGCGCATGTTCGCCGATCACTTTGTGCAGGGCTGTATGCAGCAAATGCGTCGCGGTATGGTTTCGAGCGATCGCCAGCCTGCGATCGGTATCGACCCTGGCTTGCAGTTTATCCCCTACTGAAATCGTTCCGGATTCCACCTGCGCGATATGCAGTTCAAAATGCGACGCCTTTTGGGTATCCGTCACCACCGCCGAGCCGCCATCCCAGATCAACTCCCCCGTATCCCCGACCTGTCCTCCGGTTTCCGCATAAAATGGGGTCTTATCCAGCACGATTTCGACCTTTTCTCCGGCACGAGCGCTTGATGCAAGTTCTCCGTCGCGAATGATCGCCAGCGTTGTCGCTTCGGCGTCCAGACTGTCATAGCCAAGAAACGCCGTTGCCTCCACGCTCTTTTCAAGTTCAAGCAGAGCAGTGGCTTCCCCTGCGACCATAACGGAGGCGAAATCGCTCGCCGCTTTAGCGCGTTTGCGCTGCTCCTCCATCGCCGCCTGGAACCCTTCCACATCGACTGTGATGTCGTGAGCCGAGGCAATATCTCGTGTTATCTCCAGTGGAAATCCATACGTATCATAAAGCGTGAAGACGCTGGCTCCGTCGAGGGTTCTTTCCGGAGTGTTTTCGGCCAGGGAAATCTGATCCTCCAGCCTTTGCAGCCCCGCTTGAAGTGTGGATCTAAACTTGTCCTCCTCGCTAGCGATCACTTTCTCGATATATCCCTGTCGATCGGCGATCTCCGGGTACACATCCCCCATAAGCTCGACAACGACGGGCACGATTGCAGCAAGAAACGGTTTCTGCAGATTTATATTTCTCGCATTGACAACCGAGTTTCTGATAAGCCTGCGCAGCACATATCCACGCCCGATGTTGGACGGCATCACACCATCCCCAATCGCAAACACAGCGGATCGCACGTGGTCGGCTATAACTCGAATGGCTTTATTCGTTCGTTCGTCCGTGCCGTATTTCGCGCCTGATATCTCTTCGATGCGCCGAATGATTGGCATAAACATGTCAGTTTCATAATTCGTCGGCGTGCCCTGCAAGACCGCAATCGTGCGCTCTAAGCCCATCCCCGTATCGATGTTTTTATTAGGCAATGGAAGCAGCACCCCGTCTTCTTGCCTGTCGAATTGAGTAAAAACGAGGTTCCATATCTCCACAAACCGATTGGCATCATACGCAATCGACCAGGCGGGGTCCTCCGGCGCGCCCAGCTCGGGGGTGACATCAAGAAATATCTCGTTACACGGGCCGCAAACCCCATTTGGCCCTTTTGAGGGGGCGTTGGCAGGCCAGTAGTTTTTGTCCTCGCCCAGCCGCACTATGCGATCAGCCGGGAACTTGACCTCGTTGACCCAGATGTCATAAGCCTCATCATCATCGAGATAAACGCTGGTCCAAAGGTGGTCCGGGTTTATTTTCAGAACATCGGTCAAAAACTCCCATGCCCAACAAATCGCCTCTCGTTTGAAATAATCTCCAAAACTGAAATTTCCAAGCATCTCGAAGAACGTATGATGCACAGCATCCCCGACCTCCTCGATATCGTCGGTTCGCATGCACTTCTGCGAGGTCGCGATTCTTGTCGCCGGGGGCACTCGTTCACCAAGAAAACAAGGCTTAAACTGCACCATTCCCGCCGAGGTATACAACAAGCTCGGGTCATCCGGTACCAGCGAATCGCTGGGGCAGATCAGATGCCCTTTGCTTTGAAAAAATTCGAGATATTTGGTTCTGAGGTCTTTGCTAGTGAGCATAAATCATCCTACCAGTTCGAGGTCTACTTGCTATCAGTCGAGCCGACCAATGTCCACTTATTGTATCATACAGTCCAAACACGTTGGAAGATGGCGTGTTACTTCCCAGCCAGCTTCTCCACTGTTTTTACATACAACTCCGCGGCAAGCTGGGTTTCGGATTTTTTGACGAATTCATTGGATGAGTGCGCCTGCGCCATACTGCCCGGGCCGCACACCACGGCGTCTATGCCGAGCAGGGTAGCAAACGCCTCAGCCTCCGTCCAACCCCGCATGCCGATTATCTTGCTCATAACCCCGATATCCTCCACCGCGCCGGTCAATGCCGCAACGAGCGGTGAATCCTCAGCGGTGCTCAGGCACTCTCTTGATTTGCCATAGGTGTAGCGCAACCACTCGCGAGATTCCAACGCCGGAGCTGTCGCATTCCTGGCATCGTGCAGGGTTACTGGCGGAACCAATCGAATGTCCACAACCGCTTTGCAATTTTCCGGGACACGATTCGGCAGATCTCCGCCGCTGATGGTTCCCAAATTCAAGCTCATCGGCCCGGTGATGGGGGGGGGTGGAAAGCCGGAAATGCAATCGCGCAAATCTCTGACGACCTCCATCATTCGATCGATCGCATTAGCGCCCACCCACGGTGACGAGCCGTGCGCCGCCACGCCGCTCGTAGCCAGTTCGATCCACAGCAGGCCGTTATGCACCCTCACCAAATCAAGCCCGGTCGGCTCTCCGACTATTGCGTAGTCACATTTATAACCCTGCCGAATCGCGCTTTCTACCCCTCGTGCGTTATACTCCTCATCTACTGAGATCAAAATATCCACTCCGATGTCGATCTCATCCTGCCGAGATGCAATCTCCAATCCCGCAGTGACAATCGCCGCGATGGATGCTTTATCATCACATGCGCCTAAGCCATACAAAATATCGCCGTCGATTCGCGATTGCGGGAGCGAACCTCCGCTCGGAGACACGGTGTCTATGTGCGCATTGAGGCACACCCGAACAGGCCCGTTCCCGATTCGACAAAGCAAATTAAATCGGCGCTCTTCAACATCTATCCTCCTGGGCTTCAGCCCAAGAGCGGCAAGCTCGCGCTCAAGGAACAACAGCGCCTCCTCTTCATTTGGAAATACGCTGGGTATATCGACCAGCTTGCGCAGCAACTCCGCCGTATACTGTTTTCCTCTCATTGAATCAGCTCTCATACTCCCTCCTGTCTAACATAAACCGCTTAGCCACCCCGACTCGAAATTCATTCAGATAATGACCAAAAGTGCGATTCCATAGCCTCAATATGGCAGTGATTTCATTGACAAACGAACCAGCCGACGACTAGAATTACTTCTCCGAGCCGACGGAAATCCGTCTGCAATCAGCGGGATTCATAAGCAAAACTGGTAATCACCCCAGCCCGCAGGGCACGGATGTTGCGAGTGTGTAATTAAGTATGGTAGATCGTCCAGGCGCCAGTATGGACGACCCGAGAGGATGGCATGAAAACCGTTGGCGAGGTGATGGCGACGGACGTCGTGTGGGTAAGCCCATCCGCACGAGTTAAAACCGCTGTCATACTGATGAAAGGTCACAGATTCGGTGCGCTGCCCGTCGTGCAAACAAACGACGAGGTGGTCGGCGTGGTGACTTATCAGGATGTGCTGGGACAAGCGCCCGACACGTCGATCTCCAACATAATGTCTCCTGATTTTGTAGCAACCACCCCTGACCTGGGCGTAGTCGACGCAGCGGAAGTGATGAGCCGCGAACACACCGATTATCTGCTGGTCATTGAAGATTCGCAGCTTAAAGGCATCGTTTCACACAGCGATTTGCTCCCGGAACTGGGAAAGTCCTTCGATCCACTTACCGGCCTGGCGTGGTCCGATCAGTTTCGCGCGTGGGCGATAGCCGCCCTCAAACGAGGCCAGGAAATCAGTATTGTGTTTTTCGATATCGACCGATTTGGTGCGTTCAATAAGAATTATGGCCATGTGGTTGGCGATACGGTTCTAAAAGAGGTCGCCGAAATATTCAAAAAAAATGTTGACTCGAAACGCGACTTCGTGTGCCGCTACGGGGGGGACGAATTTGTTATTGCCAGCATCCGAAACGCCGACGATGCGACTGGCCTGGCCGATTCAGTCAAACAAGGGATCGCTGCGATTAAAATACCCGAGCTGCCCGTCGGAATATCCGGCAGCTATGGACTTGCGGGTGGCAGGCGCACCAACGAGCGACGGGAGATCCACTTCGCCGCAACGCTCGATAATCTGGTAACCCGAGCCTCGAAGAACTGCACCCTTGCTAAACCTGCCAGGGTGGCGGAAGCCATTCGCGAGGCGGAAGCGAAAGCAGGGCACGTTCCTGCGCAGCCCGCTCTCGAGCAAATCGTCGCGCCGAAGATATCGCGCCTGAAACTGGAGACGATCAACTTCACCTCCAGCGGCCCAGAAGCGGCAGTAAAAGTCACGTTGACGCAGGACGGGCGTGAGTATACACGTGAGGCCAGCGGATACCTGGTAGACGACAGCAACTCCCTGCGGTTGGTAGCCGAAGCGACTGCCGGAGCCGTATCCCAGGGGCTTGCCGTGGGACACGGCATCGTTATCGAAGATGTGCTTCTCCAAAGTGGCGCGAGAGGGGATCAGATCATCACGGTCATCGCCGTATTCATCGCCCCGCGCTTCAGCACCCGCACCGCCGGCAGTGCGGTCATTCGACGAGGGGATCAATTCCGCGCCGCCGCCGCCGCAGTTCTCGCTGCCACAAATCGATTAGTTGAGATAGCGCCTCATCGCGAACAGAACTCCCCTGTCGCTATCGAAGCCTGATTCCCTCGACTACTTCGCGCTCCATTCGGCATACAGTTTTTCGAAGTCCGCCACCAACCCTTTGACTACTTCCATGCCGCCCTGCCAAAACTCCGGGTCACGCACATCAATACCCACGCGGCCAAGCAGTTCCTCGGGCGAACACGAGCCGCCTGACTTCAGCAGCTCAATATACTTCGGCACAAAATCCGCCCCCTCGCGCCGATACATCGAATACAGCGCCATCACCAGCAGTTCACCGAATGAATAGGCATACACATAAAATGGCGAGCCGATGAAGTGGTTGACATACATCCACCAGTTCTTGTGCTCATCTCCCATTTCTACGGACTTGCCGAACATCGCCTGAATATTTTCCTGCCACATCTCCCCGATCTGCTCACTGGTAAGTTCACCAAGCGCCCTGCGACCACGGTGCAAAGCCTGCTCGAAACGATACATCGCCGCCTGTCTGAAGATTGTCGCAAAAACACCCTCTATCTTTTCAGCATATAGCGCCAGTTTCTCGTCGAGGTTAGACTTTGAAACTAGACTCTCGAACACAAGCATCTCACCGAATGTGCTCGCAAGCTCGGCAACCGGCAGTGCGCTTGAGAAATTGAACAGACTCTGACCACGAGACAGGCTCGCATGTACGCCGTGCCCCAACTCGTGCGCCAGTGTGGTGATATCGTCCTTGCGGTTCAGATAGCTCATAAGGATATACGGGTGCAGATCGGGGGTGACATACATACAAAACGCCCCGCCGCGTTTGGCTTTCCTGGGCGCGGCATCGATCCAGTTCTTATCAAAAAACTCCGCCGCCGCGTCTCGAATGTCGTCGGAAAATCTTCCAAACGATTCCAGCACAACTTCTTGCGCCTGTTTGTAGGTGTATTTTTCTTTGGATTCGAACAATGGCGCATATCGATCATAGTGATACAACTTATCGTATCCCAGCACGTTGCGCTTGACATCGTAATATCTCGCGACGAGCGGATAACCCTCCACGCAAGTCGAAATCACCGTCTCCACAGTGTCACGATCAAGCTCATTGGCCAGATTTCGCGCCTGCTCGGGATATTCGTAACGCCGCAGTCGATCGTCGACGGCCTTATCATAGACAAGAGTGTTGAATATGAACGTCAACAAACGTCCATTTCTCGTCAGCCCCTCGGTCAGCGATGCTGCCGCGTTTTTGCGCAACTCCCGATCAGGCTCTTTCAGCAGGGCCAGCACCTCAGGCTCGGTGAGCGTCTGCTCTTCGCCATCGATTGTGATCTTGAACTCGATATCGGAGATCGATTCCTCAAAAAGCCTCTCGAAAGCTCTTCCGCCCGTGTTCGCCTTCTCCTCCAATATTTTTTCTTCAGCTTCAGGGAGTTTATGGTCACGGAACAACCTCGCCGAATGAATGAAGTGGCGATAATCCGCAAGAATTTCATCTTCCAGCAGCCGTTCGATGATCTCCGGCTTTGCGGCCATCAACTCCAACTCGAAGAAAAGCAGTTCGAGGGCGATCTGTGTACCTCGCTCCTGAACATATTGCATCAAAGCGCCGTGCTCCGGGTTGCCTGTGTCCGCAGAAAAGACGAGCATGGCATAGCAGCCGATTTTGGTTTGCATAACGCTGATCTGCTCAAGCTCTAGAATTGCATCCAACAGCGTTTGCGCCGTCAAGTCATCGCTATCTATCCGGCCTCGATAGAGCATAGAGAATGCCTGCGCGCGCTCCATAGCTTTGTCAAGACTATTTTCTATCTCAGGATCATCTACACCAGCAAATAAATCTTCCAGGTTCCACGCGACATCGGTCATTTCCGACATATCGATCTCCTTTGAGCTAACATACGGCCAATCAGACCTCTGATTTCCCATTATACCCTCCACTAAGCAGGCGGGCAAACAAATTGGCATTGCAAGGTCGGTGTTGGTCTGATACAATCAGTTTTGCTAACGGAGGGCACAATGAAACAACAGCTAAAAGCGCTGTTCGAACTACAAAAACTCGATCTTGAGATCACACGAATCAACTCTGCAATTGCGTCGCTGGATGGCGCGCTGGCGCTCAGAAAACAGCACGCAGCAGCAAAAAAACGCTCCGATGCAACCCATCAAAGCTTTATTGATACTGAAATCCAGCTCAAAGACCGCGAACTCGAACTCAAAACAATAGACGCCAAGCGAGCTGATTCAGAGAAAAAGCTCTACAGTGGCGCGATTATGAGCGCCAAAGAGGTCAGCGGCCTCGAACACCAGATCTCTCACCTCAAAAACCAGCAAAACGAACTCGATGAACTCGTGTTGGGGCTGTATGAAAGCGTAGAGTCGCTGCGTGAGCAATCGAAAAGCGAGCAAATCCGGGTCGAGGAACTCGAACAGCAGGTGCGAGAAGCGATAGCAAAAGAGGCCATAGAAAAGAAACGACTGCAGCGAGAATTGCAGCAATTGGCCCCACAGCGAGAATCGGCCGCCGCAGAAATTCGTGACAAGCACCTGCTCACCCGCTATGAATCGATCCGCAAAAAAACCGGCGGCGCTGCCGTCGCTCGCATAATGGAACACAAATGTGAAGGCTGCCACGTTGCGGTTACTGCTTTCACCATCAGAAACGTCTTCGAGGGATCAGGAATAGAATACTGCGAAAACTGCGGCCGTATATTGGTGTTGGAGACCGAATGAGGCGACTCTCCATCTACACAGACGGTGCCTCGAAAGGCAACCCCGGAGATGCCGGCGTCGGTGTCGTGATCTCCGATGAAAATGGCGTCATTATCCACGAGATAGCCGAGTATATCGGCAAAACGACAAACAACGTCGCTGAATATACCGCGCTGATATATGGGCTTAAAGCTGCACACGAATTAGGCGCCGTTCAGGTCGATATATGCACGGACAGCGAGCTTTTGGCCCGTCAACTGACGGGAGTCTACAAAGTCAAATCCCCGAATCTTAAGCCCTTATTCGAAAAAATAGTAGCCGCACTTCGGGTGTTCGAGCGCGCCACCGTCACTCACGTCATGCGGGAATTCAACAAACGCGCCGACGAACTGGCCAACGAAGGGGTCAAAAAACACCGACAAAAGGCGCGAAACAATTCTTTGAATATCGCTGCGCCGCCGGAAAAGCAACACAAACTGGATTTTTAATCAGGGCTGATGCTCTTTCGGCGCAGGGATGTTGATCTCGATGAGGCGTTTTGTCACCGACGACAGCGCTTCTGCAAGCTCGGTCGAGCTGACATTTTTGTCGAAGTCTTTCATAAGTGGTGAATCGGCAGCGATAAACCCGCCCTGTTTCAAGATTGTCGCAGGGTCGCTTTTATCGGCAGGTTTGTTGTTGTCAGAAATAGCTGGCGGCGAGGGAGCTTGAACAGATGTTTCCTCAGTTTTGATCTCAGGCTTGAGGCCGCGCTCAATGCAATCGATCATATTGACCAACGCAGCAGCTAGTTCATAACGGGTGACCGGCTGCTCGCCTTTGAATGTTCCGTCAGGATAGCCGTTCATCACCCCGCTCGCTTTGACCGCGCTCACATACTCCGCCGCCCAATGGTCATCAGGCACATCTTTGAATTGATCCGCCAAGCAGCACGATGCCGCAGCCAAACCTAAACAAATCAGCAGGGCAACAATTGGGATTCGCATATCAGCCTCCTGGCAACACTCCGAAAGCTATGCTTCAAAACCGGTTTCGATGAACTGATCCCGGATCACTTCCAACTGATCGAGCGCCCTTCCGCAGCCCAGCGCGACGCAGCTCATAGGGTCCTCAGCCACATGCACAGGAATTCTCGTCTGTTTGGAAAGCAGCTTATCAAACCCACGGATCAGCGACACGCCCCCCGTCAGCATTATACCGCGCTCGATAATATCCGAGCTTAACTCCGGCGGAGTCTGCTCCAGAACCGACTTTACACGATCGACAATCGCCATAATCGGCTCCATCAACGCCTCACGCACCTCGCTGGATGTGACCTCTATAGTCTTGGGCAGCCCGGCGATCAGGTCACGACCGCGTACCTCGAGGGCCAGTTCCTGTTCCAGCGGGTATGCGCTGCCGATCTTCATCTTGATCTCTTCGGCGGTGCGATCACCGATCATAAGGCTATACTTGGTCTTGATATGCCGCTGTATGACTTCGTCGATCTTATTGCCGCCCACGCGAATTGACCGCGAGCTTACAATTCCATTCAAGGAGATGACGGCGATGTCCGTAGTCCCGCCGCCACAATCGATAATCATGTTGCCGCCTGGCGCAGCAATCGGCAGCCCCGCGCCTATAGCCGCAGCCAGCGGTTCTTCGATGGGATACGCTTGCTTTGCCCCCGCGCTTTTTGCAGCCTGCACCACCGCACGTTTCTCAACAGGAGTGACCTGAGAGGGGACAGCCACAATTATTGTCGGTTTGAGCATCCGTCTCTTGCCACAGACTTTAGCGATCAAATACTCCAGCATCTTTTGCGTAGTGCTGTAGTCAGCGATTACGCCCTCACACATTGGCCGTATCGCGACGATGTTGCCGGGGGTGCGGCCAAGCATCATCCGCGCTTCTTCGCCCACCGCCACAAACCGTTTGGTGGTTGTGTTTACAGCCACCACAGACGGCTCGCGCAAGACTATGCCCTTGCCCTTAAGATAAACAAGGATATTTGCTGTGCCAAGATCGATGCCCAGCTCAGGCACCAAATTAAACAAGGATCGATTCCCTCTCTATATCATTTGGATTCGACACGATTTGCGCGCCGAGTTGACAAAGTTTATAAGTCAGATTTTCGTAGCCGCGTTCCACGTGCTCGGTGCCGCTGATATCGGTTTGGCCTTCGGCAGCCAGCCCCGCGCATATCAGCGCCGCCCCGCCTCTGAGATCCGGAGCGGTGACCGGAGCGCCCAGCAGCTTCGCCGTTCCGGTAATCACTGCCGTGCGGCCATCCTGCTTGATATCGGCCCCCATTCGCCCAATCTCATTGACATACTTGAACCGGCGCTCATACACATTCTCGGTCACGATAGACACCCCTTGCGCAATCGACAGCATCGCTGCGAACGGCTGCTGCAGGTCCGTGGGAAACCCCGGATGCGGCATCGTCGTGATGTCGGTAGCCATCGGCCTGGCGTTGCACCTCACACGCATCGCATTATCATACATATCCACAATTGCGCCTACTTCACGCAGCTTCAGCACAAAAGGTTCAATATGATCCGGTCGTATATTTTCGACAGTCACATCCCCCATAGTCATCGTGGTTGCAACTGCAAAAGTGCCGGCTTCCATCCTGTCTGGAACCACTTCAAACTCAGTGCCATGAAGTTCCTTCACGCCTTCGATTCTCACCGTAGGGGTTCCTGCGCCCCGGATATTAGCCCCCATCTTCGTTAAAAGATTGCAAAGCTCCACCACTTCCGGCTCCATCGCCGCATTATGAATGGTGGTTACCCCCTGAGCCAGGCATGCCGTAGCCATAATGTGCTGCGTTGCTCCTGCGCTGGGCAGATTGAAATAAATCTGTGCGCCACGCAGCCCATCACCTTCGGCCTCGACAAAGCCGTGCTCGATATTTACCACAGCCCCAAGGGCCTGGATGCCTTTTACATGCAAATCAATCGGTCTAGCGCCGATATCGCAGCCGCCCGGCATCGCCACTTTAGCATAGCCTCTTCGCGCAAGCAACGGACCCAGTACACAGAAAGAGGCCCTCATCTTCTTTACAAGTTCGTAAGGGGCCTCCGTGTTCTCTATATCAGTCGCATCAATGCTGACTACGCCTTGTGAAAGTTCCTCGCAACCAACTCCCAAAGCCCGGAGCATGTCCATCATAGTCCGGACATCCCCAATCTCAGGGACGTTGTGTTGAACCGTTCGACCTTTGCCAAGCAGCGCCCCCGCCATTATGGCTAGAGTGCTATTCTTACTGCCGCTGGAACGTACTGTCCCAACCAATCGCGCGCCGCCGGTTAACGAGAGCTTGCCCAAATGCCTAGACCTCCTGTCGGATTTCTACTCTCAGTCAGCTCGCCGACAAGCACAAATCACGTCTGGTCAAGTATAACTGATGAGTTCGGTGGGTGTCAAGTGACTTGCTGCACCGACCAATCGGCTCGTAAGCTGCATCGTGCAACATCTACCCGCCTATGCTAATAACGCGCAAACCATTCAAAAGGTGTACGGGCCTGGTATCCCAATGAGTAATTATAACCCACAACGCAAATACCTTCCTTTGTATATTGTCACAGCCATTTCGTGTGGCTCTATACTTACCCGCTTGAGCGGGTTTACACGCGGCTGATTTAATCTAATGGCCTCTGTTTTGACCAAACCGAGAGTCGGGAAGAACAATATCAGTATTAACGAAGTGAGGTTGCAGCGATGTTTATGTTTATCGGCGCTTTGGTGTTATTGTCGATCATAGCGATATTTTGCGCGCTGGCTATCGGCAAAAGGATCGATCAGAAGATACACGCTAATCTCGGCGACCAGCAAGAACAAACGATTATCAGTGTGAAATTTCCTGAGGATGTTTTTCACGCGCAGGCTTTTGCAAACCGCAAGCAGACCGGATCAATCCGAGCACGACGATGAAGCAGCTTATATAGGCGAGCCAATCCCCTGATAGCGTGTAGATGCTGAGCTTACGTATGGGCACGACCTCACCGATGAGCGTGCCCGTTTTGAATAGTCCTGCTTGCTGCCGGATTCTGCCGTAGGGGTCGATCACTGCTGATATCCCTGTGCCCGCCGCCCGGAGCAAATAACGCCTGTTCTCGATCGCTCTCAGCCTTGCCATCATAAAATGCTGCTCTGGCGCCGATGTGCGCTTAAACCAGGCGTCGTTAGAGACAACACACAAAAGCTCCGCGCCTTTGTATGTCTCCGCACATGCGATTTGTGGGAATGTGGACTCGAAGCAGATGCTCGTCCCGATTTTCCCTATCGGAGTATTTATCAGTGCATGGTCGTCAGCAGCGCAAAGGTCCTCGGCTCTGATCCCGTAACGCTTCAAAAACGGCATATACTGTCGCAGAGGCACAAATTCGCCATAGGGGACCAGCTTGACTTTGCTATATGATCCGGCGAACAAGCCGTGCGAATTCATCCCCAATAGCGAATTGTAAATACATCCCGGCGTTGCGGGGTCAGGCGACGCATAGCCCCCTACGAGCAGAAAAGAACCCGTGCTGCGAGCCAGCTTCGCCAGACTATCTGCCAGCCACGGCTCGGATAGATCAGTCGGCAGAGCGGTCTCCGGCCACAAGATGACTATGGGCCGACTTTTAGCCGCGTCTCGAGTCATCGTCGAATACTTATCGAGAGCAGCAGGAATATAGTCAGGGATAGGATTGAAGTCGTTTTTCAGATTCCCCTGCAGCACCGCCACCTTGAAGCTCTTGCCCGGCATAGCAGAGCTTGTCAAGCTCCAGGCACCGAACAGAACAACCCCGGCCGCTGCCAATGATGCAGCAATTAACGGCTTTATGGATCGTGTTCTGATAGCCGACCATATCGCGAGGGACGCAAAACAAATGATGAAATCGATACCCCACGGGCCAGTAATGGATGCGATCTGCGCCACTGGCAGACAATTCGCCTGGCTATGAGCAAGACTGCCCCAGATAAATCCAAAAGATCCAAGGGTTCTCACAAATTGCAGCGCCGTCCACCCCGCGGGGACAGCAAGATAGCCGAATCGGCCGATTCTCCAGGGCGCAACTCTTGCGCAAATCGCCGCGAATAACCCGAAACCCAGCGATTCGACGACTATCAGCAGCGCCCAGGGTAAGAGGCCAAATAACATAATCCAGCGCAAAACGATCCCGTAATAGAACGCGCCGCACACGAACCCACACAACGCAGCACGACGAGCACTGAGACCTCGCAAAGCCGCCAGCAGCGGAATCAACCCAACCCACGCCATCCACCACCAGCCGGGCCTCGGCATCGCCAAAGCAAGAATAAGCCCCGCCGCCGCCGATAGAGCTACGTGACGAAATCGCTTGAGCAGGTTATAATGGATGTCAAAGCTCATGGGTAATCTACGGGTCACAATATTTATAATAGTAGCCCTGGTCACTTTGTTTACGTTCACCGGCTGCGCCAGGTTTCCGTCCGGGCCTGCAACAACCGGCAAACAACTTGTCCTTACCCTAAAAGTCAGGGGCAGGATAAATCCTTTCGACTCAGTAACTGGAACGCACAGGCACTATTTTATCGCCATAGACAACGATGGCGATCCAAATACCGGGCCTTGGGCAGCCGTTTATCCACCCTACGGAGGTAATGGCTGGGTCACATCACAGGACGCACAACACAGCGTCGGACTGACCTCGTTCATTCGCTACGACTCAACCAACACCGAAGGATACATCTACGGAGTGCTGTCCGGCTCTTATTTTTTGAACATCACCCCGCCGCAGCCTCCCATAAGGGCCGAACTTCTCGAAGGCGGCTCCACACTGCGTGTGATAATCGACCTGAGCCAGGTCGCCACGACAGCCATACCGGTAGATGATATCAAACAGCTCGACATCAATTTTATCACGACAAATGCGCTGCCTGTCTCGGGAGAATTCGTCACCGGCAGGATCTGGGATGGCCTCGGCCCAAGCGGCCAGAACTATGTAAATGTCGACACAACCAACGATCGATTATACTACGGATACAACTCCGACGGCCCGGCTGTCAGCGATCCCGACCTGGACATCGTATACTGGTCGATAGAAGTACAAACGGTCTCCTCAAGGTAATCCGGCCTGCCCTCATTAGCGAAATATACTGCTCATTTTACCAGAGAACCAGCAATAGTGCGGGGATGGCCCGGTCATTTTGCGTGGAAAACTATAAATGAAAATCATTTACCGTTTGCCGCTCACAGTATTCGGGAGGATGGAACAAATATTGATCAGGCCGATCTAATTCGGCCAGAGGTGAGTTTACCTCCAAAATGTGCCCGTCGCATCAGGGCTTGATCTTTCGGGGTGGTTGAATCTGCGCTGCCCGGCTGGAAAATCATAGATGCAAAAGCGCCCGGACGAAACACTGTCCGGGCGCTTAATCATGTCAGCCGCAGCGTTCAGGTCAATCGCTTTGCACCACTTCTTTTATAACACGAACATCACTAGCTATAACCAGTGGTGTTCCTCCGGGTGATAACAGCGACGATATGCCGGTAACAACCACAACGTCGCCTACGACGGGTGATGACACTCCGGTCGGCAGCGTTGCGCTGATCGCCGATACCGAACCATCTTTGATTCGCAAAATTCCTCCGTCGGTCTCGACCACCTCGCCCTGCACTCGCACCAGCAGCCCTATGTTATTCAAACCAATCCCAGCCCCGACCCCCCTTTGCCCTGCGCCGGTAGTAGGATTATAATACCAGTCTCCTCCGCCCAGCACTGCGTTTTTCATAAATAAAGGAGAGATGTCGCCTGCGCCATTCTTCTCGACATAGCTGGCTTCGATAAATCTTTCGCCTTGGGAATTTGTTGATGTAGCGCCGGATATATCGGCTCGATCCCCGGCTTGCAGCCCGTGGGCTGACTTATGAACCCTGATCCCGCTGGTTCGATCATCTTCTTGCACATAAAAGAACCCGGATCCGCTTAAAGTCACCGCCTTGGCCAGCATTACGACACTGGTCGTGTCCGGAAGCATTTTTGCCGCTCCTATAGAGATATCCGCGGCATCGACTGTCAATGTCGCATCAATCGAAGATTCATCGCCGCACTCTCCGGATACCAGGCAGCGATACTTCTTTCCGTTATCTGCCGAATTGGCGACAAAACTGTAGGTGTTGCTATTGGCTCCCACATCAGACCAAACCACGCCATCGGAACTCTTTTGCCACTGATAGGACAACTCTTCACCCGTTGCAACCACACTGAAAGTCGCAGTGTCTCCTGGTCCCACCGATTGGTTGCTTGGCTGTGAGGTTATAGCAGTTGGCTGTTTGACGTTCAAAGTGACGATACTGGAGCCGGTATTGCCGCAGCCGCCATATATCGTACAGCGGAACGTTCTGCCATTGTCCGTTGCGTTTGCAATATATGCCAGGCTAGCGCTGGTCGCTCCTGAAATCTCAATCCAGTATGGAGACCCAACCGCCTGCGTATACCATTTATACGTCAGGCTGCCTTCCCCATCGGCTGCCAGGGTGAATGTCGCAACATCCCCTGCGCACACGGATTGATTGGTCGGCTGAGTGGTGACGGTAGTCGACTTTTTCATAGTCAGGGTCGCTGGATTGGAGGCCACTGTTCCACACAGGTTGGTTGCCAGACAGCGATACTTTTTGCCGTTATCGGCGGCTGTCACTCCGGAATTGTATGTGGTGGTGGTTTTGCCCGTCAGCGCGATCCAAGGTCCGCCCGCTGCAGGCTGATATTCCCACTGATACTGCAGGGCAGTCGGATAAGTCGCAACCGACAACGATATAATGCTTCCTGGGCATACATTCAAATCGGACGGATGAGATGTGAACTCCACCAGGTTACATGCGGCCTGCCATACCTGCACTTCGTCAATGCACACTCCTCTGCCATATTTTGCAGTGCCCAAAAACGCCAAGTAGTAGCTGCCGGACAGATTGGGCAGAGAAATAGTGCGTTTGGTCCAATTCGCGACGTTGGAAGTATAGCTTTCCAGCAAATTCCACTCGCCTGACGCGCTTGTTTTATAATAAACCTCCAAGGTATCCTGGTCAGAAACCCAGATTTCTTGTTTGTGGTAAAACTCGAGCGTAGCCTCCGCCGTAACCGATGGGAATGCTATTTCAGGGGTGATCAAATACGTCGAAGATGGTGTATATGCGGCCAAATACAGCCGGGCGTTGTAATCTCCCTGCGCCGCTCCCCCGCCATTTTGCGCTCCTTCATATCGCTGCCAATCCGTGGAGCCGTTCGTATATTGCGCCGTCCATCCCGCCGGCGCCGCACCAACAAAATCGTTCTCGAAATCCTCATAAAGCAAAACATTCGCGCTTGTCACGGTTAGCAGTGCAGGAGAAGAGGTCGCAGCGCTGCCGCACAACCCGGACACCACACATCGATACTTCATTCCGTCATCGGCTGTTGTCAGCGGCGCGGTAGTATAAGTAGGGGTAGTAGCCCCGGTTCCGCCGCTCACATTGCTATAGTTTTGCCCTCCGTTAGAGCTGATCTGCCATTGATAAGTTATCCCTGTTCCCGCTGCGGATATTGAGAATGCAGCGGATTGGCCGACGCGCGCGGTTTGGTTTGAAGGTTGTGAAATAATAGCGGGCGGCTCACATTCGCCTTGTATTACGTTGAATGTCATAGTCGCGCCGCTTGAGCTTATATTCAGTATGTTAAGTCCGCAAGGCGTTCCCGAATAGCACTGGTTATTTGGACACGTCGAGTTTGTGAAGCCGGCCGCGTTGTTCGCACGAAAATAATCAAGATCATCCCCGCTGTTGCTTTTTGTTTCAAGATGTTGGGTGCAGCTTGCCTCTTCAAGATCAACCATATAGCGAGATTCATTATTGTTATTGCTCACAGTTTCGTCGATATGCCAGATCAATATGCCGCGCTGCCATCCGGGTGCCGATGCATCGAAACCAGCGCCCTGTCGGTTTTCAATCAGAAAATATTGCTTGCTTCCGCAGGCGCCCTGCACTTTATACGCCGCCTGATTCGTTGCGATTTGGCTTAAAGAATATGAGCCGGAAGATGAAATAAGTGTGGGGGAGAGCCATCCCAGTTTGGCTTTGCACCACACACTCGGATGCACCGGCCTATGACCCGAACTGCCGCCCCAGCTTCCACCTGCCATCAAACAGAAATTGCCGGCACCGGCGCTGCTGCCATCGGTGTCATAAAGATCAGGCAGCCCCAAAAAGTGCCCATTCTCATGGCAAATGACACCGATTCTCGTAATGCCTTGTGACGACGAACTGCTGTCCCAACCTCGCCGGGCAGGTTCGGTGTGGTATTCTTTCATTTTGATGCCGTTGTATGTGACGGTAGTTGTTAGGGACCATTTGTGCGACCATATATAGTTAGAGTCGTTTCCTGAATATTCTTCGCCGCCGCCCGCATGTATAATAGTCAGCCCATCCACCCATCCGTCGCCATCGCCATCAACGGTCTGAAAATTGAACCCGCGCTGCGCCAGTTTGGCAAGAGCTTGCTGCACCATTTCCCGCGGCCTGAGGTCATTACCGGAACTATCATTGGCCCCATAATACGCGTATCCATAGTCCAATGTAACAGCTTCAACCACTGTAGATTCCACAGTCAAAGCGCCATAAGAGACCTCGTGATAGTAGTCCTTCACCGACCCCACCGCGCCGTCGTAGGTGTAGCCTACCTGGTTGAACAAATCATCAAATTGCTGCTGCGAGTATTCGACCGCTTTGTCGGCGAAACTCACCAACACCACAAGGTTTTTCATTGTGCCGGTGGTTGCAGCCTGGATACCGATCTCTTTATCGCGTGCAGGATTCTTATAGTTACTATCGAATCGCTTGAGGTTCGATATGTCCGCTTTATCAAGCCCAAGAGCTGTGGGGTTAGTGCTTCCGACCACATAAGGTGTTGGCTTGATTCTGCCTTCATCCACGATACCGTAGACCCAGGCCTGGGTTTGGGGGGATTTCGTGATAAGATAACCGGCGTTATCTTCGTTCCAATGGAGCCGTTCGTCTCCCTTTAAGAAGACATCGATTCTGGTTGTCCCATCGGGCTGCGTGACGGTAATCGGTTTAGGGTTTGCAGGAATGCAGTAACCCGCGCCCGGCGCTAAAGCAAAAACAACAGCTATAATCAAAAACCGACTGCACGACCGAATAAGCTTGCACACATCGTCCCTCCAAATCATTATCGCCAAATGTTTGCCGATTCTTCGCACAACAATCCTGCCTGCATTATGCCATACCCATCTGTCGTTGTCGAGGCTGCTCGGCTGAAGTCAACATTCAGTGTGTCATTTTCAAAAAAAACTGAACCCCAACCCGGATCTATTTTCAGAATTGTATTGACCTATTATTATTCGAGCGATAAAATAAAATAGCAAGAGCGAAACGTCCAGCGGCCGGGTCTCTCAAGGGAGCGCTGGCCGTTTTTGCCGTGTTTTGCCCACGATTATGAGTTACAGCCAACAAACAATCGAACAACCATTGATCTCTGCCGACGTCAGAACTGATATGAGAAACGTGGCCATCATCGCCCATGTCGACCACGGCAAGACCACCCTTGTAGATGTAATACTCCGCCAGAGCGGGGCTTTTCGTAGCAACCAGATCATCGCGGAACGTGTTATGGACTCGGGGGATCTCGAAAGAGAAAAGGGCATCACCATTCTTTCCAAGGTCACTGCGGTTCACTATGATGGTGTGAAGATCAATATCGTTGATACCCCCGGCCACTCAGACTTCGGCGGAGAGGTCGAGCGAGTGCTGCGCAGTGTCGATGGGGTGCTTTTGCTGGTGGATGCATGCGAAGGGCCGATGCCGCAGACACGATTTGTGCTCAAAAAAGCCCTCGAACTCAAACTCCGACCGATTGTCATTATTAACAAAATAGATCGGCCTGGCGCAAGGCCTGTCGAAGTGCAGGACGAGGTCCTCGATTTGTTTATCGAACTCGGCTGCGATGAGGACCAACTCGACTTTCCATATCTGTTCGCTTCAGCATCGCAAGGGTATGCGGTCGCTGATCCGCAAGATCAATCCGCCGACATCGATCCGCTCTTTCAGATGATCTTATCGCACGTTCCGCCCCCCAAAGCCCAGCTCGACAGACCGCTGCAACTTCAAGTGACGAGCCTTGATTATGATGACCATCTGGGCCGGCTGTGTGGGGGCAAGGTTCTGCGCGGAAGCTTGCAGCGCAGCCAGAAGTCGGCGATAATCAGGCGCGACGGCACGCAGGATACGTTCGATATTGTTAAATTGTTCGTCTACGAGGGGCTTAGACGCATAGAAGTGGAAGAAGCCGGCGCGGGCGAGATCGTAATGCTGTCGGGCTGCGAAGAAGTAAATATCGGAGACACGGTCGCGGATATCTATGAGCCTGAAGCGTTAGAGCCGATTCAAATTGACGAGCCGACGGTCTCGATGGACTTTATCGTAAACAATGGCCCTTGGGCTGGCAGAAGCGGCAAGCTGGTCACGATGCGCAACATATCGGCACGACTCTATCGCGAGATCAAGACCAATATCAGCCTGCGCGTCGAACCCACAGACAGCCCTGATTCGCTCAACGTTTCGGGGCGTGGGGAACTGCAGCTCGCGATTCTGCTGGAGACGATGCGCAGAGAGGGCTATGAAGTATGCGTAAGCAAGCCCAAGGTTATCACAAAAACCATCGACCACACACTTTGCGAGCCTATTGAAGAGGTCACTATAGATGTGTCCGACAGCAGCGTTGGTGCAATAATTCAGGAGCTTGCGGCTCGCAAGGGGGATATGATATCTATCGACAAGGATGCCGCCGGGATGAATCGGCTGATTTTTCACGTCCCCACGCGAGGTCTGATAGGATTCAGAACGGAGTTTATGACTCTGACTATGGGCCTTGGGATGATGTCGCGCATTTTCTTGAAATATGATGCACACCGAGGGGAGATCGACACGCGGCTCAGGGGTAGTTTAATAGCTAAGGAGACCGGTCGTGCGACCGCCTATGCGGTCGCTCCCCTGCAGGAACGCTCGACGCTGTTTGTGGCTCCGGGGGACGATGTCTACGAGGGGCAGGTCATCGGCGAAAACTCGCGATCCGATGATATGGTCGTCAATATTGCAAAAACAAAAAAGCAGACTAATATGCGATCCTCCACTGAGGATGCAACCGTTCTCATCACACCGCCGAGGCACTTCACATTAGAGCAGGCGCTGTCGTTTATCGGCGACGATGAGCTTCT
>JAAYKG010000016.1 GCA_012522555.1 Armatimonadota bacterium | reverse complement strand
CCATTGAGGTTTATGCTCGGGTTTTTGAGCTTGCCCTTAACCAAAGGAAGAGCCTTGACAGCGCTGAGGAAGCACTCCACTTTTTCGCCACTCGGCAGATTGTTATACCAAAGCGAAACCGCCCCGACGCTCCCATAATTCACCTGTTCGCGGTATATTCCGTAAACCGTAAGATCATAAGGCCATTTATAGTCCTGGATGTGGCCGCCCTCCGGCTCGATAAGCTCGAAGTATCGCCAACCCTCAAAGTCCACCTCGACGTAGTGATCTCCAATGCCCCACGCCAGATGCGGCGGGCTTGTCACTTGAATGTTGATTATCTCTCCCTTACCGTCTCCATATACCCACACGCCGAGCGCCTGTTTATCCCCCAGGCTAAGCGGCGGATCGAAGACCTGTCCGATTTTCGCCCAGGCTCCCTCGCGTTTATCGGTGGAATTGTGGGCGCTAAACAACCCGCTGGCGCCTTCTTTAGTATGTGTCGTGGAGGCCACAAGCTCTGCTGTCACTCCGGTTTGATTCGATCTGTCTGTGAAGCTATCGAGCTTACCAAAATCGGCAACCGTTACGGCGTCCGGCGAATCATAACCAGCCGCCGACATCAGCGCTTCTATGCGTATACGCAGCGGCTGATCTTTGAAACTGTTCCCTGAAACCCACGAGGCGCTGGTGGATGTGATTTTTCGCTTGTCATATTTGATCGGATAAAGCTGCCAAGCTCCCGCCGAGTCCTGTCGGAGAGTGAACTCCGCGCCCGGCTTATCGAGCTGCTTTCTGACGGATTCAGGAAAATAGTTCGCATGCCGCAGATCCTCGTACTGTTTGAAGATCGGAGCCAAGTTCGCATACAGCGGAACGCTTTTCATAGTGCTGGGATTGATCGCCATAAGCGCAAACCCGGTGTTCGTCGCCAAACATCGGCACATCAGATATTCGATGTCATCAGGGAATGTGCGCTCAACCTGGATGTTGCCTCCCGTGTGCAGCGTCCACCAGCCCAACTCCGCCGGCAGCATCATTTGCGTCGCTTTGACATTTCCAAAGGCGTGCTCATGGCCGGGAATTCCGTGACAGTGGACATCAATGAAGCGTTTTTGGCCGCGTGCCGGGTAGTCCATAGCTCCTATTCTAGAGCGCACGCACCAGAAATGATGATGGAACGTAGACATCTCCATCAATGGCGGTTTTTTCAGCCTTTTCACCAACTCATGCACAAACTTCGAGCCATAATGCCATCCGTATGCCGCTCCTCCCAACACGTCTTCGCCATCCTGCGCATCGAGATAAATCATATCGAATCCGCATTCGTTATATGTGTTCGCCACCTCTTGCGCCACCTCGGTCAGCAGGGTGGAATCCCCATCCGGCGCGAAGTATCCGAAACACTCGGTCAGATGATGCGCCTTTGCACCCTTGGCGTGATTTGCCGGTGTTGTGCCATAGGCTCCGCGAGTGCATTCGGTGAATGAATACGGCGGATTCTTCGATATACCGCCGAATATAATCAGCTCTTCATCGACCATCAAAGTGACGCTGTTTCGGACAAAAAAACCGGTTATCGTCGACATCTTCTCCGTCGATTCCGCCACTTGCAGAACTTTGGCATCCGCTGATAAATCCTCAGCCAAAGTAAAGGTCGCATCCCTGCCGAGCCTGGGGTCCGGCTTCGGGGTTACCCAAGAGCACGATTTATCAATGAAGAACGCATAAGGATGCAGCCCGGCGTAAATACCGGCCTCATGCAGCTTATCGATCACTGCTTTCAAACTGGCGCGGCCGTTGGGGTAAAGGTTGGGATTGGGTCGGCAGTCGCCGAATCTGAACGAACTGCCGCCGTGGAAGTCGATCTGGTTGATTCCCAGCAGTTTGACAACTTCGATCCATTGATCCACGTTGGCCTCGGTGATTCCGTCGAAATTGAAGAGATATGAGCCGCGAGTAATCTCCGCGTCCATCGCCCACGGGCCTCCCAGCGGATTATAGGGCAGATCAGGCGCATCCGGGATCACTTCCTGAAAAATCCCACGAAAATATGCCATTGGGCTGGCAACGATCGCAGCCTTCGCGCCTGCAAATCCGAATCTCGGATAGCAGATCGCCCGCAGGCGGCTGTTCATCCCCGGGATTTCGGGTGAGTTGGTTTGCAGGTTCAACGCCAGCGTGCTGGCTGCGAATGGCTCGCTCGGAACCCCCCATAATGACAATTCTACATATCCAAAGACCAGCTCATCGACGCCTTCCCCGGTGACTGAAATCACTTCTAGAGTCAGGTAGTGTTTTTTAGATTCAGCCTTAATTATAGCTTTGACATTGGCCCCGCCAAAATTGAGAACGATCCGACCATTTGAGGACGTCACCGCCGAGCATTCGTATGTTTTCCCACCCTTTTTGATTTGCGCAAATTTAGCCTGGGACTCGGCTTTGTTATATTCTCTCCCCGCCGTTTTATCAAAGAAGCTTTTGTTAAACCCGTCAGCGTCTACCACATATTTGACGAATGTGTTTTCCAGCACGAAACCAGGTTTGTCAGTCACGTTAGTCTTACCCGCCTTTCCTGTCGCCGCGCCCGCCGCCACAGCAATCGAAGTGCACAGCGTCGCGATAAATAAAGTGAACCACGCCGATTTCATATCATCCTCCAGCACAGCTTGATCCGCACTGCTGTAAACTTATGTCTCAGCATCCCCACCTCCTTCGGCAAATAACAAAAGGCCCGCACCTGATAAAAGGCGCGGGCCGTAGATTCGAGAAGTTGTCCGCTCTTGTTAGTTCTGTTTCTTAGCCTTAATGGCGTTCAGAACCGGAGCAACGCCGCTGGAATCGAGATTTCCAGTGGCCGAGACATAATCGGCAGTCGTGAAGCCGTGGTTGTTAAGGTTGACCTTAACCGGCATACCGGATCCGTCATCGACGAAGAAACTGTTGGCGTTCACAGGAGCAATCACTTTGCCCCACAACGTGAATACCATATTATTCGATGCAACTCCGATGATGGAATCCCAAGCAGCCTTATTGCTCAATCCGTAAGAAGCCACATAGCTGAACACGTCGAAAGTGCCGCTCGGCCCGGCGATTGGCGCAAGGTTGCCCGCAAGGTCGCTGGCTGTCCCTGCCGCGATAGAGATGCCAAGCTTGCCGTCTCCGGTGATATCGGACAATGTCACCACTCGACTCGTCGAGCCGCTTCCGCTGACGGCTATTGTACCGGCATTCGCGGAGCCGGTCTTGTTGAGTGTGATATGGCTATTAGCCAGAGTGATTGTATTTGCGCCACCGTATGTAACCGTATACGTAACCGGCCCGTTTGCCGTCGATGAAACGGATGGAGCGCCGATACTGATAGTCGGAGGAACCGTGTCGAGCGTTATCGTGGCCGACACCGCCGCAGACCAGTTGCCCACTTTGTCCTTGAACTTGGCATAGACCGTTTTTGCTCCGTCCCCCGCAGGCAGGGTGTAGCTCTTGGTCGCAGCAAAGGCTTCCGCTGCGGAGTAGGATGTGCCGTTCGTGCTGAACTGCATTTGCGACAATCCGCTCAGGGTATCTGTTGCAGCAAGGGTCAACGTCACCGCCGCGCTATTCGTATATGCCGCCCCGCCGTTGATTTTGATGCTGCAATTGGATGGCGCTGTCAAATCGACGTAGTCGATTTCCAGTCTCGGCGGCTTGCCGGAGCCACCATCGTTATCTTTGCTGTCAAAGATCTTTGCAAAGTTTGCGTCGCTCTCGCTTGTGTCGTTTTTAACATAGACTCCCCTGTTGGCAAGCGGGATACCGACGGTATTTCCATTCCATTGCCAGGTTCGGTCACCGACATCCGCGCAAGCCACCGTGGCGCCGGTGAAAATACCTCCGATGCCTACGTTGTTCCAAGTTCCGTTAGATGAAGTCCAGTCGTTGTTGACCTTATACAGCGATATGTTAGCCGAAGAGGTCTTGCTAACCTGGGTGTATTGATACAACTTGACTCGCACGCTGTTTGAGGCGTTGAGGGTCTCGGCCTGCGTGGGTGCGCCGGTCATATCCCACTGTATCAGTCCGCGGCGAATTTTGAGCGTTTCGGTCGTGCTATACCCGACAGCTACGCCGCCCCAACCGACGACATCAGGGGTTCCACTGCGCACGTAGTTACTGTGCAGCGCATTGGCGCGTGACCACGTCCCTGCGGTTCCCGTCTCAAAAGCTGCGCTTTTGGCCGAATAGTTGGGCTTAGCGTCGTAGGCGTCCACTTGATATGTGTATCCGGTATTCGCGCTCAGCCCGGTGTCGGTATACGAGTTGGTCGTCGATGTGCCTACTTGCGTCCCGTTTCTATATATTCTATAGCCCGCCACTGCACTGTTGTCTGTGGAAGCGGTCCAACCGAGCGTAATACTGCTGGTTGTAACGGCATTTCGATTCAGGTTTGTCGGCACGGTCGGAGCTTCGTTGTCATTGATATTCACCACGGTGATCGTTTTGGAAACGGTCGGGCCAAACCACTCGTAGCCGTCACGCACCATTCTCCAAGCCGTCGTATACGTGCCCGGAGTTGTCGGGGCAGTCATAGTGAATGTAAATGTTGTTTCGCCGCCGGGCCGGACGGTTCCGGAGACGTTGTGCAAAGTGGTGGTCGTCATAGGAGTATTGCCCGACACAGCTCCCAGCTTGAAGCCATAAGCGCTCATCCAGCAGACGCCCCTATTGCGCATCTTAATAGAAACACTGT